>DASROS010000040.1:0-28595 GCA_035646775.1 Thermoleophilaceae bacterium
GACCGCGAGCATGATGCCGCTGATCCCGCCGAGCGTGAACATCGTGACGAAGCCGAGCGCGAACAGCATCGGGGTCGTCAGGTGGATCGCGCCCTTCCAGAGCGTCCCGAGCCAGCTGAAGATCTTCACGCCGGTCGGCACGGCGATCAGCATCGTCGTGATCATCATCGGCACGCGCAGCCACGAGAACATGCCCGAGACGAACATGTGGTGGGCCCAGACCGTGAAGCCGAGGATCACGATCGCGACGAGCGAGAACGCCATCATCCGGTAGCCGAACACGGGCTTGCGCGCGTGCGAGGAGATGACCTCGCTGATGATCCCGAAGCCCGGCAGCATCATGATGTAGACGGCCGGGTGCGAGTAGAACCAGAAGACGTGCTGGTACATCAGCACGTCTCCGCCCGCGGTCGGGTCGAAGAAGTGAGTGCCCAGCGCCCGGTCGAGCAGCACGAAGAACTGCGAGCCGGCGATGAACGGCGTCGCGATCACGACCAGCAGCGAGGTCGTGAACTGCGCCCAGACCATCAGCGGCATGCGCCAGAACGTCATCCCCGGCGCGCGCATCGTGATGATCGTGACCAGGAAGTTGAGCGCCGTCGCGATCGACGAGGCGCCCGCGAACTGGACGCCGATCGTGAAGAACTGCTGGCCCAGCGGCGAGTCGGTCGAGAGCGGGGCGTAGGCGGTCCAGCCGGTCGCGAACGCGCCGCCCTCGGCGAAGAAGGAGGCCATCATCATCACACCGGCGGTGGGCAGCATCCAGAACGACAGCGCGTTCAGCCGCGGGAACGCCATGTCCGGCGCGCCGATCATGAGCGGGATCACGTAGTTGGCGATCCCCGCGAACACCGGGATGATGAACAGGAAGATCATCAGCGAGGCGTGCACCGAGAACAGCCCGTTGTAGGTGTTCGGGTCCACGAACTGGGTGCCCGGCTGAGCCAGCTCCGCCCGCACCACCATCGCCATCAGCCCGCCGACGATGAAGAAGAAGAACGTGGTGATGATGTACTGGATCCCGATCACCTTGTGATCGGTGTTCACCCGGAAGTAGTCCCTCCACGTCTTGGCCCCGTGGCCCGAGTGGTCCTCGGGGATCGTGGGCGCGCCGGAGGCCCAGCGGAACCAGTAGTCGAAGCAGCCGATCCCCACGATGAAGCCGAGCGGCATGGCGAGCAGCGCGACGGTGGTGATCGCGTCCCAGTCGAACAGCGGCTCGTACCCGTACGCCGCCCTGATGCCCACGGTGATGACGAGCGCCACCAGGAAGGACAGCGGCTGGCTCAGCGCTGCGCGGTACCAGCCTGGGCCGCGGAGCCTGGCCGCGAGGGTCACTTGCCTCCTCCGCTCACGCTGAGAAGGTACTTCACGAGTGTGTCGATCTCAGCCGGAGAGAGGCGCTTCTCGAAGTCGGTGGGCATCACGCCCGCGTTGAAGTCGGGCACCAGGAAGGCGTTGGGATCCTCGATCGCCGTCCTGACGTACTCCTCGGGCGACTGGCCCTCCTGCTTGCCGAACTTCTCGGCATTGGCGGTCAGCTCGTCCAGTCCCGGGCCGATCGCAGACGCCGATTGCGCGTCGGCGAGGGTGTGGCATGCGGTGCAGCCGCCGTCGCCGATAAAGACCTCTTTGCCCGCCGCCGCCTGGTCACCGCCGCCGCCGGCGGCCGCGTCCCCGCCGCCCTCCTCGTTCTGCTCGGAGGCCAGCCACTGGTCGAACTCGTCCGGGCTCAGCACGCGTACGTTCTGGCGCATCGTGGAGTGGCCCAGGCCACACAGCTCGGCGCAGACCACCTCGTACTCGCCGAGGCGGCTGGGGGTCACCCGGATCTTGGTGGTCTGGCCCGGCACGGCGTCGGTCTTCAGCCTGAACTCCGGGACCCAGAAGCTGTGGAGCACGTCCTCAGTGCGCACGTGGAACTCCACCGGGCGGTCCTTGGCCAGCACCAGCTGGTTGGACTTCACCTTGCCCTCATCCGGATAGTTGAAGCGCCACGCGAACTGCTGGGCGGTCACGTTGACCACCATGTCGTCGGCCTGCTTCTTCTCGATGTCGTTGAGGACCACCCAGCCGTAGGCGGCCAGGGCCGAGACCATGATGAAGGGGATCGTCACCCAGACGATCTCGAGCTTGGTGTTGCCGTGTATCGGGGCGCCGTCGGAGAGGTCCCCGGGCTTGGCGCGGAAGAGCAGCACCGAGTAGATGGCGACCGACATCACCAGCACGAAGATCGGCACCGAGGCGATCAGAAGCACGTCCCACAGGTGGTCGATGTCCTCCGCCGCCGTGGACGCCTGGGGCGGGAACCAGTCGATGGCGAGCGAGATTGCGATGCCGACGGCGGTGGCGACGAGGCTCACCAGCGCCATCCCGAGCATGGGCCGCCTACGGAATACGCGCACGGCTCTCCCTCGGCCCGATCACGGCGCGGGACTCTATTTCAGTCGGCCGACGTGCGCGACGCGATCAGTCCTCGGGCAAGCCCGATTGGCGCCGCCGAACAAGTGCCGCGGGTCGCTAGGCCGCGAGGGGCTGGCGCCCGACGCTGCGGAAGCTCGACGGCGGTGCGCCGTGGTGGCGCCGGAAGGCCTTGGCGAACTGGGCGGGCTGGCGGTAGCCCACGGCGCTCGCCACCTGGTTGACCGGCGAGCTGCCCTCGCGGAGCAGCTCGGCCGCCCGCTCCATGCGCACACGCTGGAGATAGGAGCGGAAGCTGGTCTCGCCCGCCTCCGCAAAGGCGCGCTGCAGCTGGCGGCGCGAGGTGACCACGCGTCGCGCGATGTCGTCGAGTTGCACGCGGCCGGCGTACTCCTCATCGAGGATGCGGGCGGCGTCGTTAAAGAGCGCGCGACGGCGGATGGCGGTGGCGGGACGCTTGGCTTCTTGGAGCATCTCTCCCTAGCTTACGGACAAGGCGTCAAAACCGATTCATCGAATTTCGTAATAGCATCCGGCGACCGTCGGGCGGCACACTCCAGGAGGCCAACTTGCAGGTTCGCGAAGGGATGAGCGACGTCGTTCTGACCGTGCGCCCGGGCCATTCCCTGCGCGAGGCCGCTCGCGCCATGGCCAAGCGCGGCGTAGGAGCGGCGGTGGTCGTGGATCCCGAGCAGCCGGGCCCGGGAATCATCACCGAGCGCGACATCCTCGAGGCGGTGGGGGCGGATGAGGACGTCGAGGGAGAGCGGGTGAGCGCCCACCTGAGCTCCGGCCTCGTGTTCGCCGCCCCCGACTGGTCGCTGGAGCGGGCTGCCGAGGCGATGGTTCGCGGTGGCTTCCGCCACCTCGTGGTCGTGGACGGCGCCGACCTCGTGGGCGTGCTCTCGATGCGAGACATCGTGCGCTGCTGGGTGCGCGACGGCGCGACGTCGGATATGCCCGGGCCCTAGCGGCCTTCCGCGCGGCTAGTGGTCGTGCGAAAGGGGGAGCTCTGAGATGTCACGGCGGGTGCCTCGCACCCAGCGCACGACGGCCACGAGCGTGATCGCAAAGCCGAGCGCGAACACGAACCAGCTCATCACCACGCCCACGAGGGCGATCGTCACGCCCAGGGAGACGATCACTGGAAGGTAGGAGGGCTCGGGCAGGTGGATCGGCTCGCCCGCCTGCGGGACCTGTCCGTCGCCGCGCGTGGCGGCCATCAGTAGACGAACCCGACCGCGAACGACGCGGCGAACACCGCGAGTGCGATGGCGCCGGCGATGAGGGCGGTGCGGATGTTGCGGCTGGCCAGGCGGCGGTCCACGGGCCGCGGATATTGGCAGATCGAAAGCCGCCCGCAATGGTCAGTCCCTGGCGGAGCGCTTAGGGTCGCCCCGAAAACCACCCGAGGAGACGGGCTCGTGCGACTCAAGGCCGTATTGCTCAACTGCACCATCAAGAAGTCGCCGGAGGTGTCGAACACCCAGGCGCTGATGGACCGGGTGATCGAGGTGCTCGAGGGGCTGGACGTGGAGTGCGAGACCGTGCGGGTCGTTGACCACGACGTGCGCTTCGGGGTCTCCAGCGACGAGGGCGACGGCGACGAGTGGCCGGAGATCCTCGAGAAGGTCCTCGGTGCGGACATCCTGGTCATCGGGACGCCGATCTGGTTTGGCGTGCGCTCCAGCGTCTGCCAGATGGTGATCGAGCGGCTCGACGGGACCTACAACGACACCAACGAGGTGGGCCAGTACCCGCTCTACAACACGGTTGGCGGGGTGGTGGTGACCGGAAACGAGGACGGCGCCCACGACGCCGCGTCGAACACCCTGTTCAACCTCTCCCACCTCGGCTGCACGATCCCCCCGAACGCCGACACCTACTGGCTGGGCGACGCCGGGCCGGGGCCCTCCTACATCGAGGCGGGCGGCGAGAACCACCCCTACACGCAGAAGACCACGAGCTGGATGGCCCACAACATGGTCCACCTGGCGCGGATGCTCGACCAGACCCCGATCCCGCCGGCGGGCAACACCGTGCCCGGCTGGCAGCCCGACGACTGCAAGGGCCACGAGGACCGGGCGCCGGGCGGCCACGTGGGCTGAGCCTGAGCCTGAGGGACCCACCTATCTGGGGGCAATGCGCACGTGCAGGTGGTTGTCGTGGCTCGGGGGAAGGGCTTCACCACGGCGGGCGGGCCCCGCAGCGCCACGTTGGGCCCCACGAGCACGGTCTGAGCCCCGGCGGCCACGAACAGGTTCACCAGTCGCTGGGACAGCCGGCGGTTCACCTGGGCGGGAGTCTCGGGCACGGTCCGGCGCCCGTCGCGGCGTGGGTAGTACACGTCCACGTCGAGACCGTTCTGGTGCGTGGCGTGTCCGATGAACCCGTATTGCGGCCCGAAGACGCCGCCGCGCGGGCGGCTGAGATCGCCCACGAGCATTGGCGGCGCGCCGGGCTCGGCCGCGCGGTAGGAGCGTGCCACCCGCAGCACCATCCGCACGAGGTCATCGGTGCCAAAGCGCCGCCGGCTGCGGCTGGGCGACTCGCGCGTGATCGGATCCCAGGTGGTGAAGCCGGGTCCGCGGGACGGCAGCTGCGTGCCGCGCACGAGCCGGCCGGCGTGGGGGAGGCCGATCGCCCGCGAGGCCCGGAAGCGGACGCGCGGGTAGTTCGGGCCGTTCACGGCCTGAGATTGCGAGCGCGGGCTGGAGGGGTGGACCGCCCGATCGGGTTCGTCTCGGCGCTGGAGCACCGCCGTGACGGCACCGGCGCCGGCCAGCACGGCGAGCAGAGCAAAGACCACGATCACACGGAACACGAGCGCAGCGTCCTCAATCGCATCTAAGGCCGGCCCCCGCGTTCACTGCTCCGTAATCGCGTGCCGGACTTGCATACCGAGCCCTCACTCGCACAGAATGCCGCGGTGAGCTGCGTGCTGGGCATCGACGTGGGGGGGACCAAGGTGGCCGTGGCCCGGATCGAGGGCTCCGCGGCCCACGACGGGGTGGAGCACCCCACTGACGTGGACAGCACCGACCAGCTGCTGGCGGGCATCGAGGCGGCTGTGGCCGAGGTGGTGGAGCGCTCCGGCCCTCCAGACGCGGTGGGCGTTGGAGTGCCGTCGCAGATCGACTTCGCCAGCGGCACGGTGCTCTCCAGCGTGAACATCCCGCTCGAGGGGATCCCCCTCCGCGAGGAGCTGGGAAAGCGCCTCGGCGTGCCCGTCTACGTGGACAACGACGCCAACTGCGCCGCGCTGGCAGAAGCCCAGCTGGTGCCCGATGCACCGGCACAGCATCTGGTGATGCTCACGCTGGGCACGGGCGTGGGGGGCGGTGTGGTGATCGACGGCGCCATCGAGCGCGGCCATACCGGCCTCGGCGCCGAGCTTGGGCACGTGATCGTCAACGGCCGCGAGGCGCTGGCGGCGACCGAGGAGGGCTTTCCGCGCCCTGGGTCGCTGGAGCTCAAGTGCAGTGGCACCGGCCTCGAGCGGGCCGCGACGGCGGCCGCGAGGGCCAACCCGGACGGGGCACTGGGGCGGGTCCTGGCCGCCGAGGGGCGCGTCAAGGGCCGCGCCGCCGTGGCTGCGGCCGAGGACGGCGACTCCGAAGCGCTGGCGCTGTTCGACCACCTCGGCCGCTGGCTGGGCCTGGGGATCGCGAGCTTCGTGAACGTCTTCGAGCCCCAGTACGTGGTGATCGGCGGCGGGCTCTCCCGCGCGGCGGACCTGTTCCTCGACACCGCGCGCGAGGAGGCGGCCCGCCACGCCCTGCCGGCCCTGTGGGAGCGCACCGAGGTGCGGCTGGCCGAGGGCGGCTCGAACGCCGGCGTGGTCGGGGCCGGCCTGCTCGCCGCGCGGGAGCTTGGAGCCGAGACGTGACGCGCGGCGGGATGCGCCGCGTCCCACAGATTGCACTAAGGGTGTGCAAAGTGCTGTTGTGCCGTAACGTTTTCGGGAGCGACGATCCGCCAATGGAGGGGGTCTGGCCCAGAACGGACACATCCTGTCCGAACGGGACCAAGCCCCCTTGGGCAAGGCCATCGCGGGCACCGGGCCGCCTCCACACTCGTTACCGATCCGTCTACGCGGTCGGAAGCTGAGGCGAGGCAGGATGCCTCGCGGAGGTGACTCGGTGGATACCGGGTAAGGACGTGCAAGTGAGCGAACGAGGAGACCGATGACCGAGACGACGATGGACCGCCAGGCCCTCGACGAGCTGGTCGTGAACACCATCCGGACGCTCTCGATCGACGGGGTGCAGAAGGCCAACTCCGGCCACCCGGGCGCCCCCATGGCTCTCGCGCCCCTCGCCTACCAGCTCTTCACGCGCACGATGAAGCACAACCCGGCCGATCCCGCCTGGTTCGATCGCGACCGCTTCGTGCTGTCCGCCGGGCACGCCTCGATGCTCCTGTACTCGATCCTGCACTTGTCCGGCTACGGCTTCTCGCTGGACGACCTGAAGAACTTCCGCCAGCTGGACAGCCCTACCGCCGGCCACCCCGAGTACGAGGCGGAGGGCACGCCCGGCGTGGAGGTCACCACCGGCCCCCTGGGCCAGGGCATCTCCAACGCCGTGGGCTTCGCCCTGGCCGAGCGGATGCTGGCGGCCCGCTTCAACCGCGACGGCCACGAGATCGTGGATCACCACACCTACGCCGTCGCCAGCGACGGCGACATGCAGGAGGGCGTCTCCGGCGAGGCGTCCTCGCTGGCCGGCCATCTGGGCCTGGGCCGGCTGATCGCCTTCTACGACGACAACCACATACAGCTGGCCGGCCCCACCTCCATGGGCTTCAGCGAGGACGTGGGCGCGCGCTACGAGGCCTTCGGCTGGCACGTCCAGGACCTGGGCGAGGACATCAGCCTCGAACGGCTGGAGGAGGCGATCGAGGCGGCGAAGCGCGACGAGTCGCGCCCCTCGCTGATCATCCTGCGCACCCATATCGGGTTCGGCTCGCCCAACAAGCAGGACACCCAGTCGGCGCACGGCTCGGCGCTGGGTGAGGACGAGGTGCGCCTCACCAAGGAGGCCTATGGCTGGGATCCCGACGCCCAGTTCCTCGTGCCCGACGAGGTGACTGAGGCGTTCGCCTCGGGGATCGAGCGTGGCAAGGAGGCGCAGAGCGAGTGGGAGGGTCGGCTTGCGGCCTACCGCGACGCCCACCGCGAGCTGGGCGACCAGCTCGAGCTGGTGATGGAGAACCGCCTTCCCTCGGGCTGGGACGCCGACCTGCCGCGCTTTGACCCGGGCGACGACGCGATCGCCACTCGCAAGGCCTCCGAGCAGGTGATCCAGTGGGCCGCCGCGGCGATCCCCAACCTGGTGAGCGGCTCCGCCGACCTGGAGCCCTCCACCAACACGGAGATAAAGGACGGCGGCTCGGTCACGCGCGACGACTACTCCGGCCGCAACGTGCACTACGGCGTGCGCGAGCACGCGATGGCGGCGGTGGTGAACGGGCTGAACCTGCACGGCCTGCGCGCGTTCGGGTCCACGTTCTTCAACTTCCTCGACTACAACAAGCCGTCGGTGCGGCTGGCGGCGCTGATGCACCTGCCGGTGATCCAGGTGTACACCCACGACTCGATCGGCCTGGGCGAGGACGGCCCCACCCACCAGCCGATCGAGCAGCTCACCCACCTGCGCGCCACGCCGAACGTGAACGCCGTGCGGCCGGCCGACGCGAACGAGACCGCGCTGGCGTGGAAGTTCGCGCTGGAGCAGACCGACGGCCCCTGCATCCTGATCTTCTGCCGCCAAAACCTGCCCATCCTGGACCCCGACTCAATCCCGACTGACGCGATCGACCGGGGCGCCTACGTACTGCGCGACGGCGGCGACGGCGACCTCGACGTGATCCTGATCGGGACCGGCTCGGAGGTGAGCCTGTGCCTGGAGGCGGCCGAGGTCTTGGAGGCGGACGGCGTGGCAACCCGCGTGGTGAGCATGCCCTGCTTCGACCGCTTCCTCGAGCAGGACGAGGGCTACCGCGACGGCGTCCTCCCTCCCGCCTGCCGCGCACGGGTGTCTGTGGAGGCCGGAGCTACCCTTGGATGGGAGCGCTGGGTGACCGAGGACGGCGAGTCGGTCGGCATGCACGGCTTCGGCGCGTCGGCCCCGGCCAAGGACCTCTACGCCCACTTCGGCTTCACCGCGGAGAACGTGGCAGAGCGAGCCAAGGCAGCGCTGGAGCGCCAGGGCGCCGCCGCCCGGAACTGAATCGACAAAGGAGACCAAGAGCGAGATGGCAGTCACCTCCCAGCAGAACGAGCGGCTCGCGGCGCTCACCGAGGCCGGAACCGCAGTCTGGCTGGACCAGATCCGCCGCAGCCTGATCGAGTCGGGCGAGCTACAGCGGCTGGTTGAGGAGGACTCGCTTCGCGGCGTGACCTCCAACCCGGCGATCTTCGAGAAGGCCATCCTCGGCTCCGACGACTACGACGAGGACATCGAGAAGTTGGCGAAGGAGGGGCTGACCGCCGACGAGATCTACCTCGACATCGCGGTCAAGGACGTGCAGCTGGCCTGTGACGTGCTGCGGCCGGTGTGGGACGAGCTGAGCGGCGCCGATGGCTTCGTCTCGCTGGAAGTGGAGCCATCGCTTGCGCACGACACCGACGGCACGCGCAGGCAGGCCCGCGAGCTCTGGGACGCCGTCGACCGTCCCAACGTGCTGATCAAGATCCCCGGCACCGAGGCCGGCCTGGAGGCGATCGAGGACTCGATCGCGGACGGGATCAACGTGAACGTGACGCTCCTTTTCTCGGTCGAGTCCTACGAGGCGGTCACCGAGCGATTCATCACGGGGCTGGAGCGCCGCCACCAGGCCGGCGACAGCCTGGACGTGCACTCCGTGGCGAGCTTCTTCGTCTCGCGCGTGGACTCCGAGGTGGACAAGCGCTTGGAGAAGCTTGGGCGCGAGGACCTCAAGGGCCAAGCCGCGATCGCCAACGCCCAGGCCGCTTACCAGAGCTTCAAGCGCATCTTCCACGGCGAGCGCTTCGCCGAGCTGCGCGAGGCGGGCGCCTACGTGCAGCGGCCCCTGTGGGCGTCCACCGGCGTCAAGGACCCCAACTACCCCGAGACCAAGTACGTGGACGGCCTGGTGGCGCCCGAGACGGTGAACACCATGCCCATGCCCACGCTGCTGGCGGCGGCCGAGAAGGCCGAGATCAAGGGCGCGACCGCCGACCAGGATCCGTCCAAGGCGCTCAAAGCCCTGGCCGAGGCCGGGATCGACATGGGGGACGTGACCAAGAAGCTGCTCGAGGACGGCATCGCGAAGTTCGTAGAGCCCTTCGACCAGTTGATAGCCGGCGTGGAGTCGAGCAAGGAGGCGGCGATCATGGGCCGCCCGCCCAGGGTCGATTCGTCGATTCCCGACGAGCTCGAGGGGCCGCTCGCCGAGCGGGTCAAGACGGCGGTCGAGGAGAATGTGGCGCGGCGCATCTGGCGCAAGGACGAGACGCTGTGGGGCGGGCCCGGCCCCGAGATCGGCGACCGCCTGGGCTGGCTCACCATCTCCGAGACGATGCTCGAGCACGTGGACGACCTGGGTGCCTTCGTTGACGAGGTCAAGGCCGATGGCTTCACACACGCCGCGCTGCTGGGCATGGGCGGCTCGAGCCTCGGCCCCGAGGTGATCCGGCGCAGCTTCGGCAAGCGCGAGGGCGGGCTGGAGCTGCACGTGCTCGACTCCACCGACCCCGAGGCCGTGAGGGCGCTCGAGGAAGCGGTGGACCTGGACAAGACGCTGTTCGTAGTGTCCTCGAAGTCGGGCGGGACCGTGGAGACGCTGTCGCACATGCGCTACTTCTACGAGCGCACGGGCGGCAACGGCGCGCAGTTCGTGGCCGTCACCGACCCGGGCAGCGGCCTGGTCGAGATCGCGGGGGAGCGTGGCTTCCGGCGAGTGTTCGAGAACGACCCGAACATCGGCGGGCGGTACTCGGTGATGTCCTACTTCGGGCTGGTGCCCGCCGCGCTGATGGGCGTGGACGTGGAGGCGCTGCTGCAGTCCTCCCGCGAGGCGGAGGAGAACTGCAATTCCTTCGACGACAGCTTCAAGAGCAGGGGGATGTGGATGGGGTTGGCCATTGGCGAGCTGGCGCGCCAGGGGCGCGACAAGCTCACCTTTGTGGTCTCGGACCCCGTGTCCAGCTTCGGCCTGTGGGCCGAGCAGCTGATCGCCGAGTCCACGGGTAAGGAGGGCACGGGGATCCTGCCCGTGGCCGGCGAGCCACTGGGCGATCCCGAGTCCTACGGGGACGACCGCGTGTTCGCCTACCTCAAGAATGAGCAAGACCCCGACGAGGACCACGAGGCCGCCACCGGCGCCCTGCGCGCCGCCGGCCAGCCGGTTCTCGTGGTGCCGGTGAAGGGGCCGGAGGACCTGGGCCGGATCTTCTTCTTCGCCGAGTTCGCCACGGCGGTGGCCGGCTGGGTGCTGGGGATCAACGCGTTCGACCAGCCCAACGTGCAGGAGGCCAAGGACAACACCGCCAAGCTGCTGGAGGCCGACGAGGCACCCGTGATCGAGGACGCGGACGACGACGCCCTGCGCGAGCTGCTCGCGCAGGCAGAGCCGCCCCGCTACGTGGCGATCTTCGGCTACGTGGCGCCGTCGGATGAGTTCGACGAGGCCGTGGCCGAGCTGCGCGCCGCCATCCGCGACGCGACGAAGGCCACCACCACGTTCGGCTACGGACCGCGCTACCTGCACTCAACGGGGCAGTTCCACAAGGGTGGCCCGCCCAGCGGGCTGTTCCTTCAGCTGCTGCACGAGCCGGGCGAGGACATCGAGATCCCCGAGGCCGGCTACTCCTTCCAGACGCTGAAGGAGGCTCAGGCCACGGGCGACATTCTCACGCTGCGCGACCACGGTCTGCCGGCCGAGCGGGCGCGCCTGGACGGCGATCCGGCGCAGGCGGTGCGCGAGCTCACCGAGCGGGTGCGCGGGTTGCTCTCGGCTGCTGGCTGACCCATCGCACTGGAGCGCTTAGGTTGCAACCCCCGCCGATGCCGGAAAGAATGCCTCTCCAGAGGACACACCGGGGCTGAGCCCCATGAGAGGAGAACACATGCAGCTCGGTTTCGTAGGTCTCGGGAAGATGGGCGGGAACATGGTCCATCGCATCCACCGCGACTCCGACCACGAGGTGGTGGCCTTCGATTTCTCCGAGGACGCCGTCAAGCAGGCCGAGGAGCACGGTGCCAGCGGATCGAGCGGGCTCGAGGACCTGGTCGGGAAGCTCGCTGCTCCGCGCACGGTCTGGATCATGGTGCCCGCCGGCCAGGCCACTCAGGACACCGTCGACGCGCTGGCGGAGCTCCTGGAGGAGGGCGACACGATCGTCGACGGCGGCAATTCGAAGTGGGTGGACGACAAGATCCGCGCGGAGTCCCTGTCGGAGAAGGGCATCAACTACGTCGACGTGGGCACCAGCGGCGGCGTCTGGGGCATCGACGTGGGCTACTGCATGATGGTCGGGGGCCCCGACGAGGCGGTGCAGCGCCTCTCTCCCATCCTCGACGTGCTCGCGCCGCCTGCGACAGACGAGCACGGGCCCGGCTGGGCCCACTTCGGCGATTCCGGCGCCGGCCACTACGTGAAGATGGTGCACAACGGCGTGGAGTACGGGCTGATGCAGGCCTATGCCGAGGGTTTCGACCTCTTCGACAAGAGCGAGTTCGAGATCGACAACGCCAAGGTCGCGCATCTTTGGATGCAGGGCTCGGTGGTGCGCTCCTGGCTGTGCGAGCTGGCCGCCATCGCCTTCGAGAAGGAGGGCAACGACCTCGGCGGCCTCACGGCGCACACCGCGGACTCGGGTGAGGGCCGCTGGACCATCGAGGACGCCATGGACCGCGACGTCCCCACGCCGGTGATCACGGCTGCCCTCTATGCGCGTTTCTACACCCGCGGAAACGGCGACTACACCGGCCGGGTTCTCTCCGCCCTGCGCAACCAGTTCGGCGGGCACTCCATGCAGACCCGGGCCGACGAAGGGGAGTCCGCCTGATGGCCACGGCCCCCTCGAAGGCGGAGGAGTCCGAGCAGGAGAACCCGCTTGCCGAGGGTCTCGAGCGACTCCCCGTACACCCCACGATCCTGACGATCTTCGGGGCCACCGGGGACCTCGCCAAGCGCAAGCTGCTGCCCGCCCTCTACAACCTCGCCCACGAGGGTGCGCTGCCGGAGCGCTTCAACCTGATCGGCGTCTCCCGCGGTGAGCTGTCGGACGAGGAGTTTCGGGCTCAGGCGAAGGAGTCGATCGAGGAGTTCTCGCGGCGCAAGGTCGATCCGAAGGTTCTCTCGGCGCTGCTGGACGGGGCCCGCTACGTGACCGGGTCGTTCGACGACGGGACCGTCTACGACCGGCTCGACGCCGCCACCAAGGAGCTCGACGACGAGGCGGGCATCGTCTACAACCGCGCCTACTACCTGTCGACCGCACCGTCCTTCTTCCCCGTGATCGTGGGACAGCTCGGGGCACACGGGCTCGACCACAAGCAGGGCTCCGAGGTGCGCGTGGTGATCGAGAAGCCGATCGGCACCAACCTGAGCGAGGCCAGGCACCTGAACTCCGCGGTGCTCGACGTGCTCGACGAGGACCAGGTGTTCCGGATCGACCACTACCTCGGCAAGGAGACTGTCCAGAACGTCATGGCCTTCCGGTTCGCCAACGGCCTGTTCGAGCCGATCTGGAACCGGAACTTCATCGACTACGTGCAGATCACCGCCGCCGAGGACATCGGCATCGGCTCCCGCGCCGGCTACTACGACACCTCCGGAGCCCTCCGGGATCTCGTGCAGAACCACATGCTCCAGCTGCTCACCCTCCTGTGCATGGAGCCGCCGGTCTCCTTCTCCGCCCACGCGGTCCGCGACGAGAAGGTGAAGGTCCTCCATGCGATCGATCCGCCGACGCCCGAGCAGGTGTCGCGGATCGCGGTTCCCGCCCGGTACGACTCCGGGGTCGTGGCGGGCGAGGAGGTCAAGGGATACCTCGAAGAGGACGACGTGCCCGAGGACTCCAGCACCGAGACCTACGCGGCGCTTCGCCTGCGCGTGGACAACTGGCGCTGGGCCGGAGTCCCGATCTACCTGCGCGCCGGCAAGCGACTGGCACGCAAGGTCACCGAGATCGCGGTCACGCTCAAGCCCGTGCCCCACCTGGCCTTCCAGCACGAGGGCTCCGTGGGCGTTCAGCCCAACCAGATCGTGCTGACGATGCAGCCCAACGAAGGCGTGTCGATCTCCATCGGGGCCAAGATCCCGGGCACGCGGATGCGGATCCGGCCGGTGAACATGCAGTTCCTGTACGGCACCGCGTTCATGTCGGAGTCGCCCGAGGCCTACGAGCGGCTGATAATGGACGCGATGCGCGGCGACGCCACGCTCTTCACTCGCGACGACGAAGTGGAGGCGCAGTGGACGATCATCGACCCGATCGTCCAAGCCTGGGGGTCCCAGTCCGGCCCGATCGCCACCTACGCGGCCGGCTCGGGTGGGCCCGGCGAAGCGGACGCGCTACTGGAGCCCGGCCACTCCTGGAGAGCGATCTGAGGTGACGCCATGCAGATGAGCGGCAGCGTCTGGGCTGCACAGGACACCACACCGGCGCAGATCGAGACCGGCCTGCGCGACCTGCTCAGGGAGCGGCACGCCCGCAGCGAGGCGTACGTGCCCGCCCGCGTGCTGAACCTGGTCGTCGTGGCCGACCGCGAGTGGCGCGGCGAGATCCAGAACCGCCTCGACCAAGTCGGCCGCTACCACGCCTCGCGCACGATCCTCTGCTGCGTGGAGCCGGGCCAAGACACCATCGACGCCTGGGCCACGGCGGAGGGCGAGCGTGCCAGCAGCCCGACGGACGTCAGCATCCTCCACGAGCAGGTGGTGCTCGACATCGGGTCGAAGCACCTCGAGCACCTCGAGACCATCGTCGATCCGCTCGTGGTCACCGACCTGCCCACGCTCGTCTGGTCTCCGCACGGGCACCCCGAGGCCGTCGACGCGATGCTCGACCTGGCTCAGATCGTGCTGATCGACTCGGTCCACGAGCCCGACCCGGCCGGCGCCCTCCGGCGCGCCCAGCAGCTGTCCGAGCGGGCCTACGTCGTCGATCTCGCCTGGCTGCGGTCCACGCCGTGGCGCGAGCGGGTGGCGTTCGCCTTCGACCCCATGCAGTGGCGTGGCGAGCTGTGGAAGATCAGCTCGGTGACCGTCAAGCACCGCCCCGACTCCAGGGCCGCCGGCCTGCTCTTCCTGGGCTGGCTCGCCAAGCGGCTCGGGTGGGAGCCCGGGTCGATGCTGAGCCAGAACGGAGCCCTGCACGGGATCGCCCATGCCCGGCGACAGGACGTGAAGCTGCGGCTGGAGCCCGACGAGACGATCAACGCCCCCGGGCTCGCCGGGGTCGCCATCGAGACGGCGTCCGGCCTCTCCGCTTCGCTGGATCGCGGCTCCGGCGGCCTGACGGCACGACGGCGCCTGCGCGATGGGCTCGAGCGGGAGTGGACCGTGATGGGCGCTTCGCGGGGCGAGGCGGGCATTCTCGGGGAGGGCATCCGTCAGGCGATGCTGCGCGACAAGACCTACGGCCCGGCGCTCTCCGCTGCCCAAGCAATGCTCGGATGACCGAGCGGAAGGGGATCGTGTGCAGCCGGCCGAGCCGGCTGCTTCGCAAACTGGTGGTTGAGGATCCGGCCGCGGTCGCCGCGGAGCGACTGGTTCAAGCCGCGGCTGCGGGCGGCCACATCGCCCTCGCCGGGGGCTCGACTCCGCGCGCCGCCTATGAGAAGGCTGCCGCAGCTGACGTCGACTGGTCGCGGGCGACGATCTGGTTCGGCGACGAGCGCTGCGTGCCCCCGGACCACGAGCATTCGAACTACGCGATGGCCCGGGCGGCGCTGCTCGACCGCATCGATACCCAGCCGCGGGTGCGGCGGATCGAGGGCGAGCGCGGTCCCGACCAGGCGGCCGCCGCGTACGAGGACGTGCTACGCGAGGACTTCGGCGAGGGGCTCCCCGAGCTCGACCTGATGCTGCTCGGGCTTGGCCCCGACGCGCACACCGCCTCGCTGTTTCCCGGCGCCGCCGCACTGGGTGAGAGCGAGCGGCTCGCCGTGGGCATCGAGACGCCGGGCATGGCTCCCCTGGTGTCTCGTGTATCGCTTACGCTCCCGGTCGTGAACGCGGCGCGCGAGGTGATCTTCCTGGTCTCCGGAGCGGACAAGGCGGAAGCTGTCGCGCGTGCCTTCTCCGGGCCCGCCGACCCGGCTGCGCCGGCGAGCCTCGTGCGGCCTTGCTCCGGAGCGCTGACGCTGGCGCTGGACCCCGCGGCGGCCGGCCGGTTGGAGGGCGGCGCGTGACGCCGAACATCCCGACTCCGGCGCACTCCGGTGCTTGGCGGATCAGGCAGATGGCCGGTAGTGCCGTCGGTGCAGGTCCGTTCCCCCCGATCGCCCAGTACGCCTTCCTCTCGGATTGCGAGACGTGCGCGCTGGTGGCCCCGAGCGGAGCGGTCGAGTGGCTGTGCCTGCCGCGGTTCGACTCACCGAGCGTGTTCGGTGCGATCCTCGATCGAGACGCCGGGATGTTTCGCGTGGGCCCCGCGGACGTCGACGTGCCCGCCGACCGCCGCTACCTGCCCGGCACGATGGTGCTCGAGACCAGCTGGGGCTGCCGCGGCGGCTGGATCGTGGTGCGCGACGTTCTGCTGATCGGGCCCTGGCATCACGAGGGCGACCGTTCGGAGACCCACCGGCGCTCGCCGACCGACTACGACTCCGACCACGTCCTGCTGCGCTGCGTCCGGTGTGTGAACGGCGAGGTGCAGGTGCTGCTGGACTGCGAGCCGGTGTTCGACTACGGCCGCCAGGCCGCGTCCTGGGAGTACAGCGGACCCGGGTACCACGAGGCCCGAGCTACGGCCGACAGCACCGACGTCGAGCTGTACCTGACCACCGACATGAACGTCGGCTTCGAGGGCTCCCGCGCCACCGCGCGCACGCTGATGAAGGAGGGCGACACCGCGTTCGTGGCTCTCGCATTCTCGGACCACCCTGCGCCCAAGAGCTATGACGAGGCCTACGAGAGGCTCGTCTGGACCGCGCACCACTGGCAGCACTGGCTCGATCACGGCGACTTTCCCGATCACCCCTGGCGCACCTACCTGCAGCGCAGCGCGCTCACCTTGAAGGGCCTCTCATATGCGCCGACGGGCGCCATGCTGGCCGCCGCCACCACGTCCCTGCCCGAGACCCCGGGCGGCACCCGCAACTGGGACTACCGCTACAGCTGGATCCGCGACGCCACCTTCATGCTCTGGGGCCTTTACACCCTCGGCTACGACTGGGAGGCCAACGACTTCTTCTACTTCATCGCGGACGTCGCGGAAGCCGAGGAGAACCAGCTGCAGATCATGTACGGCATCGATGGCCGCGCGAAGCTGGAGGAGGAGGAGCTTCACCACCTGTCGGGATACGAGGGCGCCCAGCCGGTGCGAATCGGAAACGGCGCGTACAACCAGGACCAGCACGATGTCTGGGGCGCCATCCTCGACTCCTTCTATCTCCACACCAAGTCACGCGACCACCTGCCCGAACGCATATGGCCGATCCTCGTCAAGCAGGTGGAGACCGCGCTCGAGAACTGGCGTGACCCCGACCGCGGGATCTGGGAGGTGCGCGGCGATCCCAAGCACTTCACCTCGTCGAAGCTCATGTGCTGGGTGGCGGCGGACCGCGGCGCCAGGCTCGCCGAGATCCGCGAGGACATCGAGTGCGCGTCTCGGTGGCAGTCCGCCGCCGACGAGATCGAGGCCGACATCTGCGAGAACGCCCTCGACGACCGGGGCGTGTTCTGCCAGCACTACGACACCGACGCTCTCGACGCGTCGGTGCTCCTGATGCCGCTGGTCCGCTTTCTGACGCCTGACGACGAACGCATCAAGAAGACGGTGCTGGCACTGGCGGACGAGCTCACCGTCGACGGACTGGTGCTCCGCTACAAGGTGGACGAGACCGACGACGGCCTGCCCGGCGAGGAGGGCACGTTCACCATCTGCTCGTTCTGGATGGTCTCGGCGCTCGTGGAGATCGGTGAGGTCAAGCGGGCACGGGCGCTGTGCGAGAAGCTGCTCTCCTACGCCAGCCCGCTGGGGCTCTACGCGGAGGAGATCGACCCGCGCTCGGGCCGGCACATGGGCAACTTCCCCCAGGCATTCACACACCTCGCGTTGATCAATGCGGTCATGCACGTGATCCGGGCGGATCAGGGTCTGGAGTCCGGCGGCCCGGGCCCGCTGTCCTGGGACCGCGAGTTGGCCCGCCAGCGCGGCCGGACCTGAGCTGAGCAGGGGGGTGCGGTGCTCGCCCGATCAACGATCGGGCTGCGCTCCTCCCCATCGGTTTGCATTGACGCAGGGGCGCGGCTAGGTTCCGCACTGCAGCGCGTCGATCCAGCTAACCCCCGGAGGCCCGACACGTGGAAGCTCGCCAAGCGGCTCAGTCCAGCATCTCGATAGAGGACCTCGCCCGGTATCGCCGCGCCTCGAACTACATCGCCGCGGCGATGATCTACCTGCAGGGCAACCACATGCTCGAGGAGCCGCTGAAGCCCGAGCACATCAAGCACCGGCTGCTCGGCCACTGGGGCACGGTGCCCGGCCTCAACCTGATGTACGCCGGGCTCAACCGGCTGATCCTCAACACCCAGGCGAGCATGCTGCTGCTCACCGGCCCGGGCCATGGCGCGCCCGCGAACCTCGCAAACCTCTGGATCGACGGCTGCCTGGAGGACGTCTACCCCGAGCTCACGCGTGACCGCGAGGGCCTCGCGAAGCTGGTCAAGGACTTCTCCTGGCCGGGTGGCTTCCCCAGCCACGTGGCCCCGATCGTGCCGGGCACGATCCATGAGGGCGGCGAGCTGGGATACGCGCTGGCGACCGCCTTCGGCGCGGTGCTCGACAACCCGGACCTGATCGCGGCCGCCATCATCGGCGACGGTGAGGCGGAAACCGGCCCCACGGCGGGCGCCTGGCACTCCAACAAGTTCCTCGACCCCGTGACCTCGGGCGCGGTCCTCCCGATGCTGCACCTCAACGGCTACAAGATCGCCAACCCGACGATCTATAAGTCGATGAGCGACGAGGAGCTGACGAAGCTGTTCGAGGGCTACGGCTGGCATCCGATGATCGTGCAGGGCGAGGACCTGGACGGTGAGTTGGCCG
Organism: Thermoleophilaceae bacterium; assembly: GCA_035646775.1. GTDB lineage: Bacteria > Actinomycetota > Thermoleophilia > Solirubrobacterales > Thermoleophilaceae > JAAYBF01. The sequence continues at coordinate 18,671 of DASROS010000040.1, forward strand.
GGGCGCTCGACACCGCCTACGCCGAGATCCGCGACCTCCAGGGCGAGGCGCGCAACGGCAACCGCCCCGAGCGCCCGCGCTGGCCGATGCTGGTCGTGAAGTCGCTCAAGGGCTGGACGGGCCCCAAGGAGGTGGACGGGATCCAGGTCGAGGGCACGTCCAAGGCCCACCAGGTGCCCGCCATGCAGGCGAAGTCCAACCCCGAGCACCTGAAGATCCTCGAGGACTGGCTGCGCTCCTATGAGGTGGAGAAGCTGTTCGACGACAACGGCGGCCCGAATGAGGAGATCCTTGCCTGCTGCCCCACGGGCGACCTGCGGATGGGGGCCAACCCGCATGTCAACGGCGGCAAGATGCGCAAGGACCTCAAGCTCCCCGAGCTGGCCAAGCACGCGATCGACGTCAGCGCTCCCGGCGCGGAGACCGGCAGCGCCCTGGGTCAGCTGGGCGAGTACTTCGCCGACATCTTCCGCCTGAACGCCGACGAGGCCAACTTCCGCATCATGTGCCCGGACGAGGTCGCATCGAACCGCCTCGGCGCGGTGTTCGAGGCCACCGACCACGCGTGGGAGTGGCCGCTCGACCCGAAGATCGACGTGGGCCACGCCCCCGACGGCCGCATCATGGAGGTGCTCTCGGAGCACAACTGCCAGGGCTGGCTGCAGGGCTACGTCCTGACCGGGCGCCATGGCGTCTTTCCCTGCTACGAGGCGTTCATCCCGATCGTCGACGGGATGGTCAACCAGTACTCGAAGTTCCTGAAGATGTCCAAGGACGAGGCCCCCTGGCGGGAGCCGGTGGGCGGTCTGAACTACCTCCTGACATCGGTCGGATGGAGGCAGGACCACAACGGCTACTCGCACCAGATGCCGGGCTTCATCAACTCGATGCTCAACCGCAAGGAGGAGACCGCGAGGGTCTACCTGCCGCCGGACGCGAACACGATGCTCGCCACCTTCGAGCAGGTGCTCCAGTCAAAGCGCACGATCAACCTCGTGATCGCCTCCAAGCATCCGCTGCCGCAGTGGCTGACGATCGACGAGGCTCGCGAGCACGTGGCGCGAGGAGCGAGCAGCTGGGAGTGGGCCGGCAACGAGCCCGGCGATCCGGACATCGTGCTGGCGGCTTGCGGCACGATCCCCGTGATCGAGCTGCTGGCCGCCGCGGCGCTGCTGCGCGAGCACGCGCCGGAGCTGAAGGTGCGCTTCGTGTGCGTGACCGACCTGTTCACGCTCGCGCGCCCGGAGGCCCATCCGCACGGGATGTCCGAAGGCGACTTCAACGCCCTGTTCACCGCGGACAAGCCGGTGATCTTCAACTTCCACGGCTACGCGTCGGCGGTGCATCAGCTGATCCACCGCCGCCCGGCCCAGGAGCGCTTCAGCGTCCGGGGCTACGCCGAGGAGGGCACCACCACGACCCCGTTCGAGCTGCTGGCGATGAACGGCGTCGACCGCTTCCAGCTCGCGATCGACGCCATCGGCCGGGCGGACGTGGGGATCGCGGAAGGGCTCGGCGCGATGTCCGGCCAGTTCGCGGTGCGCGAGATCGGGCAGGCGAACGAGGCCATCGAGGCGCTCAAGTCCCGCCGCGCGGAGCTGCGCGCCTACGTGGTCGAGGAGGGCAACGACCCGCCGGAGATCCTCGAATGGAGCTGGCACCGGCCCACAACGGCCCCGGCCTAGTCGGGGCTGGGGTCGGCCGGCTCGCGAACCCGACATCCGGCGAGTCTCGGGGTGGCTAGGAACGTCTACATCACCGCGATGGGCTCCCAGAGCGGGAAGTCCGTCGTGGCCCTCGGCCTGATGGAGCTCCTCTCCGCGCGCACGGACCGGGTTGGCTTCTTCCGCCCCCTGGTCTCCGGGGGAGGGATCGATCCGCAGATCGAGCTGATGCGCGCGCGCTACGGGCTCGACGTGCCGCCTGAGGACATGTTCGCGCTCACCGACGACGAGGCCCAGGCCGCGATCGCGAGCGGTGACTCCGACGAAGTCAAGAAGCGGGTGGTGGCCGCCTACCGGAAGCTCGAGGCGGACTGCGACGTGGTGGTCTGCGAGGGCACCGACTTTGCCGGGCAGTCGCCCGCGCTTGACTTCGAGCTGAACGCCGATCTGGCCAACGAGCTGGGCTGCCCGGTGCTCGTGGTGGTGAGCGGGGGCTCGCCCGACGAGGCCGTCGAGGCGGCCCGGGTGGCGCGCGAGTCCCTGCGCCGGAAGGGTTGCGAGCTGTTCGGCGTGGTGGTCAATCGCGTGCCGATCGAGGTTCTCGCCCAGGTTACCGCGAGCCTCCATGGTCACGATGGAGAGCGACCGATCTACGTGCTGCCTGAGCAGCCCGAGCTGGCCTACGCCACCGTGGCCGAGGTCGCAACGGCACTCGACGCCCGCCCCCTCTTCGAGCTGGGCAACCCGCGCGACGCGTCCTGGGCGGGCGCCTCGCTGTCCTTGCCGGGATCGGGCCAGGAGCTGCTCCAGCGCGACGTGCGGGCCGTCCGGATCGCCGCCATGAGCGTGGAGCACTTCATCGAGGACCTCGAGGAGGGCACGCTCGTGATCGTGCCGGGCGACCGCCCCGACGTGCTCGTGGCGAGCATCACGTGCACCCTCTCCTCCGCCTTCCCGAGCGTGTCCGCGATCGTGCTCAGCGGGGGCTATGAGCTCAACCCTTCCGTGCGGCGGCTGCTCGAGGTGGCGCCCTTCCCGGTGCTCGAGACCGACTGGCCAACCTTCAAGGCCGCCGCCCTCGTGGAGTCCGTGCGGCCGGCGATCACCGCCGGCAACGAGCGCAAGATCGCCTCAGCCCTGGCCGTATTCGAGTCCGGGGTCGACGCCTCCGAGCTCGAGCAGCAGCTCGCCATCGAGCGGCCTGCGCGCATGACGCCGACCATGTTCGAGTACGACCTGGTCGAGCGCGCCAAGGCGGATCGCAGGCACATCGTGCTGCCCGAGGGCAACGACGAGCGCGTCCTGATGGCGGCCGACATCCTGCTGCGGCGTGGGGTCGTCGAGCTGACGATCCTGGGAAACCCGAGCGAGATCGCGTCGCGCAAGGCCACCCTGGGGCTCGATCTCGACGGAGTGAACATCGTGGACCCCGAGACGTCCCCCCTGCGCGCGGTCTATGCCCAGGCCTACTACGAGATGCGCAAGAACAGGGGCCTCACCGAGGAGCAGGCCCTGGAGACCACCGGCGACGTGAGCTACTTCGCCACGTTGATGGTCAACGCCGGCGACGTCGACGGCATGGTCTCGGGCGCCGCGCACACCACCGGCGACACCATCCGTCCCGCCTTTCAGATCATCAAGGCCCAGCGCGGCGTGTCGGTGGTCTCGAGCGTGTTCCTGATGCTGCTCGCCGACCGGGTGCTCGTGTACGGGGACTGCGCCGTCAACCCCAAGCCCGACTCCGAGCAGCTGGCCGACATCGCGATCAGCTCGGCCGAAACCGCCGCCACCTTCGGCGTCGAGCCGCGCATCGCCATGCTGTCCTATTCAACCGGAGAGTCCGCCCAGGGCCCAGACGTTGACGCCGTGCGAAGCGCGGCCGAGGTGGTGCGCGAGCGCAGGCCCGACCTCAAGGTGGAGGGGCCGATCCAGTACGATGCCGCCGTGGACGCCACGGTGGCCGAGAAGAAGCTGCCCGGCAGCGAGGTGGCCGGCCAGGCGACCGTGTTCATCTTCCCCGACCTCGACACGGGCAACATCGCCTACAAGGCGGTCCAGCGCTCCTCCGGCGCGACCGCCGTGGGGCCGGTGCTCCAGGGTCTGCGAAAGCCCGTGAATGACCTGAGCCGGGGCTGTACGGTCACCGACATCGTGAACACGGTGATCATCACCGCGATCCAGGCCCAGGAGATCGCGGGACGCAGCACGTCCCGCCTCCGGGAGTCGCTGCCGGCGGCCTGAAAGGGAAGGGCGGCGTTGACAGCACGAGCATGGCGAAGGTAGGTTCGAGTGGTTCCCGCGTCCCAAGGAGACGAGCGTGGCAGTGAATTGGCAGAAGGAGCCTCCGGTCGAAAAAATCGGGGAAGCGCAGGTAGTCACAGCGGACGAGATGCCCGCCGACACCCGGCGTGGGGGTGATGTCCGGACCCTGCTCAGCCCGAAGACGGTCGAGTCGAAGTCGGGCTTCATGGGGGTCGCGACCCTGGCCCCCGGCGACAGCATCTCCGAGCACTGGCATCCCTTCTCCGAGGAGTTCATCTACTGCGTGCGCGGCACGCTGACGGCGGACCTCGACGACGAGCCCACCGAGGTGAGCGCGGGCCAGGCACTCTACGTGCCTTTCATGATGCGGCACCGGCTGCGAAACGAGGGCGACGAGGATGCCTTCATCGTCTTTCACCTCGGCCCCCTGGCTCCGCGAGCGGACATCGGACACGTGGACATCGAGTAGTGAGTCGCAGGGCAAGCGGAACAGATCGACATGGCACCGGACGTGCCCCGCGAGGTGGAGGAGCTGCTCGAACGAGGCAGGACGCTCACCCTGGCCACGTGCAGCCTGGAGGGGCCCTGGGCCGCAACGTTCACGTACGTGAGCGAGGGGTCCGAGATCTACTTTTGGACTCGACCCGGGTCGAGGACCACCAGCCAGCTCGACGAGAACTCCCGTGCCGCCTTCGCGATCGACGAGTACTCCGACGACTGGCGCCAGACCAAAGGCCTGCAGGGTCGCGGCCACGTGTCGGCGGTCCTGGGGGAGACGATCGGCTGGGTCGCCGAGCTGTTCGGGCGCAAGTATCCCGAGCTGAGGCCGGGGTCCACCAGCGCCGTCGTTTTCTTCCACATCAGCCCCAGAACGCTGCAGTTCATCGACAACTCGCGCGGGGTGGACGAGGGATCGGACTTCGGGGCGGACTACAGTCGGCGGTCGGTGCTCGACGTGCCGGCGATCGAGGGGTAGGCCGCCGGTGACGGTCGACCAGGCACGCTCGCTGTTCGAGGCCGGCGACTACTCGGCGGCGCGGGAAGCGGCGTCCGAGGGACTGCGCAGCGCGCCCGACGACGTCGAGCTGCTGCGTATCGCCGGCTGTGCGGGGGTCGAGACGGGCTCGCCGGAGTCGCTGGACCAGCTGCGGCGCGTCACCGAGCTCGCGCCGGACGACGCCCGGTCCTGGCACGACCTCGGGGACGCACTGGCCACCGACGGCCGCGCAGAGGAGGCGAGCGACGCCTTCCGCAAGGCGCTCGATCTCGATCCGAGCGACGAGCTTGCCATGACCCACCTCGGCCACTCGGCGTTCCAGAGCGGTAAGGTCGACGAGGGGGTGAAGCTGCTGGAGCAGGCGGCCGAGCGATTCACGGGGAACTCGACGGCCGCGATCAGCCTGGTGGACATGTACCGGTCGTTGGGCCAGAACGAGGAGGCGCTCGCGGCGGCTGTGAAGGTCGCCGACGCCGACCCCGACGACCGGCTCTCCGCACTCGACGTGGCCGAGCTGAGCCTCGAGAACGGAAAGCTCGACGAGGCGGCGGCGGCATTCGATCGCCTGCGCGAGATCGTCGAGGGCCCGGAACAGGAGGTCTGGGTGCTGCACGGGGCCGTTCTCGTGGCGCTCGAGCGCGACGACGCGCCGCGGGCACTGGAGCTTGCGCGCGACGCATTGGCCATCGACACGATGGGGCGCACCGCCGGGGTGATTGGCCACCTCGAGGTCGTGACTGGCGTCGACCCGGCGATGGACGCGCCTCGGGACGCGTCGGCGGCGCACACCGCCGCGCAGGGCGTGCCGCCCACGCGCCAGGAGGTGGACCAGGCGTTGCGGGAGTCGCTGCGGGACCTGCGGCTCTTCCAGGCGGGGGACAGCCGCTCTATCGGGGCGGAGCCCGTTGGCTGAGGTGGCGGCACCCGGGCGCGCAGCCTCCGCGGAGTGGCGACGCTGCCCTTCGTGCGAGTCGTTTGTCTACTACAAGCGCCTCAAGCGCAACCTGCACGTCTGCCCCGAATGCAACCACCACTTCCGGCTCAGGCTGCGGGACCGCCTCGATCAGCTCACCGACGAAGGCAGCCTCGAGGAGCTGAGCGGCGACCTGGAGCAGATCGACGCGCTCGCCTTCTCCGATTCGAAGCCCTACACGCAGCGCATCGCCGCGGCGGACAAGAAGGCCGATGTCAAGTCGGGAGCCTTCTATGGCAAGGCCACGGTGGACGGCCACCCCCTGATCGTCGCCGGCATCGACTTCAGCTATATCGGCGGCAGCATGGGGAGCGTGGTAGGGGAGGCGATCACCCGTGCCGCAGAGCTAGCGCTCGAGACTCGGACGCCGCTACTGGTGATCTCGGCCTCAGGCGGAGCGCGGATGCAGGAGGGCTGCGTTTCGCTGATGCAGATGGTCAAGACCAGCCAGGCTGTGGGTCGGCTGAATGAGGAGGGGATCCTCTACATCTCGCTGCTCACCGACCCCACCTACGGCGGCGTGAGCGCGTCCTACGCCACGCTCGGCGACGTGCTGATCGCTGAGCCCAAGGCCCACATCGGCTTTGCGGGACCAACTGTGATCGAGCAGACGATCCGCCAGACGCTGCCCACGGGCTTCCAGACGGCCGGCTTCCTGATGGACCACGGGATGCTCGACCTCGTGGAGAAGCGCGAGAACATCCGCCGCACGATCCGCAACATGCTCGAGTTCCACGAGCGTGCGGAGGCCGCCCGCGGCGAGGCCGACAGCAGCGGGCGGCTGCCCGAGACCCAGGGCGCCGAGCTGGTCTCCGACCCGGCGGCGATCGCCGGGCGCCCGGCCTGGGAGGTCGTGCAGATGGCGCGCGAGCTCGAGCGGCCGCACACGCTCGAGTACACCGGGCTGGTGTTCGACGACTTCCTGGAGCTGCACGGCGACCGGATGTTCGAGGAGGACTCCGCGATCGTGGGTGGGCTCGCGCGCCTGGGCGAGCTCAGCCTCATGCTCATCGGGCATCAGAAGGGCAGCAACACCGGCGAGATGATGGAGCGCAACTTCGGCATGCCCGAGCCCGAGGGCTACCGCAAGGGCATGCGCCTGATGCGCTATGCCGCCAAGTTCGGGATGCCGATAGTGACGCTCGTGGACACGGCGGGCGCCTATCCCGGCCTCGGCGCCGAGGAGCGCGGCCAGTCCAATGCGATCGCCGAGTCGATCCTGCTGATGTCGCGGCTGCCCGTGCCCACGGTCACCGTGGTCACCGGCGAGGGGGGCTCGGGTGGCGCGCTGGCGCTGGCGGCCACCGATCGAGTGCTCATGCTGGAGAACTCCTACTATTCGGTGATCAGCCCGGAGGGCTGCGCCACCATCCTCTTCAAGGATGCCGCCTCCGCCCCGCGAGCGGCCGCCGCGCTGCGGATCACTGCGCCCGACCTACTGGCCCTCGGCGTGATGGACGCCGTGGTGCCCGAGCCTGCCGACGGCGCGCACACAGACGCCGCCACGGCAGGGGCCAACCTGAAGACCGCGCTGGTCACGACCCTGGGGGAGCTTCTCGGCAAGTCCCCCGACGAGCTTCTCGAGCAGCGCTACGAGCGCTTTCGGAAGTTCGGAGCGCCAGGCCGCCAACCGGTGCTTGCGCCGATCGAGGATTGAATCCGCCCCGAGGAGAGCAAATGAGCGAAGACACTGCTACCACGCCGAGCCAGGAACTCCTCGAGGCCGTGTGGGCTGAGGCCCGCGACCTCGTGAGAAAGCTGGAGGGGAGCACCGTGCAGCGACTGGCGGTGGCCGCCGGCGACTGCAAGATCGAGATCGAGCGCGGCGCGCCCGCGCCGGTCATGGGCCCCTCCGACGCCGCGGAGGCGCCTTTGCCCCCCGGTCCCCTGGCTGCGGGCGCCGGCCCCGGCCTCGGCGTGGCCCCGGGTGCCCGCGCGGCCAGCGGGGTCTTCACGCTCGGCGACGCGCCGAGCGACACCCGCATCCCCGTGCTAGCACCGCTCGTGGGGGCGTTCTACCAGTCGACCCAGCCCGGCGAGAAGCCGTTCGTGACGGTCGGAGACGTGGTAGAGGCCGGGCAGACGGTGTGCATCGTCGAGGCGATGAAGCTCATGAACGAGGTGGCCACCCCAGAGGGTGGCCGCGTGGCCGAGATCGCGGTTGAAAACGGCGAGCCGGTTGAGTTCGAGCAGGTGCTCATGTACCTCGAGCCGGTCGAGGACTGACCCCGGTCGTGTTCGACAAGGTCCTGATCGCCAACCGTGGCGAGATCGCCTTGAGGGTCGCGCGCGCCTGCCGCGAGCTGGGTGTGAAGTCCGTGGCCGTCTACTCGACCGCCGACGAGGAGTCAGCCGTGGTGCGCTTCGCCGACGAGGCGGTGTGCATCGGCCCGCCGCCGCCCGGCAAGAGCTACCTCCACATCCCCAACATCATCGAGGCCGCACGCAAGACGGGCGCCCAAGCCCTCCACCCCGGCTACGGCTTCCTATCCGAGGATCCCTTCTTCGCCGAGATCTGCAACGACAACGACATCAAGTTCATCGGCCCCGACCCCGAGGTGATGGAGAGGGTGGGGGACAAGGCCATCGCCCGCGACCTGATGCAGAAGGCGGGGCTGCCCCTGCTGCCCGGCACGATCGAGCCGGTGGGCACCGTGGACGAGGCGCAGGAGATCGCCGACGACATCGGCTATCCCGTGATCATCAAGGCGGTGGCCGGCGGCGGCGGCCGGGGCATGAACGTGGTCAACCGCAGCGAGGATCTGGCCCGCCTCTACCAGACCACCCGCAACACCGCGCAGGCGATCTTCAAGGACAGCGCCGTGTACATCGAGCGCTACCTGGCGGTCACGCGCCACACCGAGGTCCAGTTGGTCTGCGACTCGCACGGCAACGGGGTCTACTTCTTCGAGCGCGACTGCTCGGTTCAGCGGCGACACCAGAAGCTCATCGAGGAGGCGCCGTCAATCCACCTCAATCCCGAGCAGCGCCGGGACATCGGGGAGCGGGCCGTCGCGGGAGCGCTCTCGGTGGGCTACACGGGCGCGGGGACGATGGAGTTCCTGCTCGACCTCGAGGGCAACCTCAGCTTCATGGAGATGAACGCGAGGATCCAGGTCGAGCACCCGGTGAGCGAGCTGGTCACGAGCTCGGACCTGATCCAGGAGCAGCTGCGGGTGGCGGCCGGCGAGGAGCTGTCGGTGACCCAGGACGACGTGCTGCTGCGCGGCCACGCCATGGAGTGCCGCATCAACGCCGAGGACCCTGATAAGGACTTCGCCCCGGCGGCAGGCCGGCTCGACGTCTACGTCCCGCCCGGCGGGCCCGGCACGCGCGTCGACTCCCACTGCTATCCGGGCTGGGACATCGCCCCCTACTACGACTCCCTGATCGCGAAGCTGCTCGTCTGGGCACCGACGCGCGACGGGGCGATCGACCGCATGGACCGGGCGCTGTCGGAGTTCCAGATCGAGGGCCGCGGCGTAAAGACCACCATCCCCTTCCATCGCCGCGTCCTGGCTAGCGACCAGTTCCGCTCAGGCGACGTGACCACCGACTTCCTCGAGCACTTCCTGGCCGACGAGGCCCAGACGGCCGCGGCGGCGGGCTAGCGGCCCAGCGCTCCGGACCTGGCCTTCCCGACGAGCAGCCAGGGCCAGTGACGCTCGGGTAGCTCGCCAGCGTTCCGGCGCCGTCGGCGGCGGGTCCCTGCCCGGAACGCGGTCCCTCGCGACAGCTATCTGCCCGTCCGGCATCCGATACCGCGACGCAAGGCATCGCGGAGGCCTCAGTCGAACAGGATGAGCAGTAGCGCGACGGCTACGAGCGCGGCGACGAAGATCGCCACGCTCGCTGGGATCGGCAGATGCGGAGACTCCTCGGTGCTCTGCTCCTGACCTGGGCTCCCCGTCTCGGCGGCCGGGGCTGCCGCGGGGGCCGGAGCTGCGGCAGGAGGCGCCTGGGCACCACCTTGCGCGGGGCGGTGACGTCGGGCTGCGGGGGTTGATCGGGCACCCGGCGGGGGGCGGT
>DASROS010000041.1:0-4881 GCA_035646775.1 Thermoleophilaceae bacterium
ATCTCGAACAGCACGCCGCTGGGCTCGCGGAAGTAGATCGACTCGAACCAGAACCGGTCGATCACGGGCGTCGGCTGCGCGCCGCCCTGCTGCGCGCGTTCGCGCCACGCCTCGTGGTCGTCCATCTGTGAGGCGAACGCCACGTGGTGCACGGTGCCGCCGCCGGGCCGTCCGGGCTCCGCGGGCGGCGCGTCGTAGGCATAGAGCCCGCCGCGCTCCTCTCCGCGCACCTCCCAGCCGTCGCCGGCCGGCTCGAAGCCCAGCTTGTCGAGCAGCCCCTTGCTGGCGTCGGGGTCGCCCGCGTAGGCGCGTACGCCGTCGAAGCCCTGGAGCGCCATCTCGCTCGGCACCTCGGGGTGGTCGGCGATCAGCGGCGCGTCGCCGGAATCGCTGGCCAGGAGCTCGTGCTCGAGGCCCTCGGGATCGGAGAAGCGCAGGCGGCCGTCCACGGGCGCTGCGTCGACGCCTTCGGTCGCCAGACGGTCGGCCCAGAAGTCGATCGCCTCGGGCGATCCCACCCGCCAGAGGATGCGGTGCACCATGCCGTCGCCGGCGCGCCCCGGGGCGGCGCCCGGGTATTCGAAGAAGGTCAGGTCGGCGCCGGGGCTGCCCTTCTCGTCGGCGTAGAAGAGGTGGTAGACGGTCGGGTCGTCCTGGTTGACCGTCTTCTTGACCAACCGAAGTCCCAGCACGCGGGCGTAGAAGTCGAGGTTGCGCGGCGCGTCCCCCGTGATCGCGGTGATGTGGTGAATGCCCTCCAGCTTCATCTTGCGCCTCCAGCGGGGCTAGGATCGGTTGCATGGGCAACTGTATCCAAAGGTAATTGTGTCTGCAACTACCCAGAGGAACGGGTCTCTCCTCACCCCGGGCGAGCTGGCGGGATGGCGGGGCATGCTGCGCGTGCACGCGGCGCTGATGAAGGACCTCGACACAGATCTGGCTGCGGGCCACGGCCTTTCGCTGAGCACGTACGAGGTGCTGCTGTTCCTCGGCGACGCACCCGACGGAAGGATGCGCATGGCGCAACTCGCCGACTCGGTGCTGCTCAGCCGCAGCGGGCTCACCCGGCTGGTCGACCGCCTGGAGCGCGCCGGCCTGGTCGAGCGCGAGCCGTGCCCCTCCGATCAGCGCGGCTTCAACGCGCTGATCACCCACGAGGGGCGCGAGGTCTTCGACGCGGCCCGCCAGACGCATCTGAGCGGCGTGCGCGAACGCTTCCTCAGCCACTTCTCGGAGGACGACCTGGCGACGCTGGCGGAGTTCTGGGAGCGGGTGCAGCCCGGCGCGAGTGCCGGCGGCGCACCCTCTCCTACGACAGTGGCGCCGCGATCGCCGTACGGGCGCGGCGCCGCACCTCGCGCAGCGCCCGGGCCAGGCGCTTGACGCCTTCCTCGAGCTCCTCCGGCTCGACCAGCGAGAACGACAGCCTCAGGCTGGTCTTCTGCTGGCGTTCCGCGGTCACGGCGCCGCCCGGGGTGAAGGACACGCCATGGCGGATCGCCTCGGAGTACAGGGTGCGCTCCTCCACCGGCCGGCGCAGCGTGACCCACACGTGGTGGCCGCCGCGCGGCGTGACCGCGTCGCACTCACCCTCGAGGTGGCGGTGCAGGGCGGCCATCAGCGCGTCGCGGCGCTCGCGGTAGTAGGGCACGCTGCGCACCAGCTCGCGGTCGTAGGCATCGGTGGCCATGTAGCGCGCCGCGATGTGCTGGACGAGCGTGGGGGTGTGGAAGTCAGAGGCCTGCTTGAGCGTGATCAGGCGCTCCCTCACCGGGCCGCGCGCGGCGATCCAGCCCACCCGCAGGCCTCCGCCCACCACCTTGGACAGCGAGTTCACGTAGAGCACGTGGCCTGGGGCCTCGCGGCGCAGCGACGGCGGGCGCTCGCCGTCGAACCGCAGGTCGGCGTAAACGGCGTCCTCGAGCACGAAGAAGTTGCGCTCGATCGCCAGCTGCGCCAGCCGCGTCCGCCGTTCGGCGGACAGGTCGGCCCCGGTGGGATTCTGGCAGGCGGTCTGGAGCGCGCACAGCTTGATCTCGTGCCGGGAGAGCACCTGCTCGAGGGCGTCCACGTCGAGCCCGTCGTCGTCCACTGGTACTCCGATCACGCGCGCGCCGGTGGAGCGCAGCGCGAGCAGGCTGCCGGTGAACGTGGGCGACTCCACCACCACCACGTCCCCGGGCTCGAGCAGCGTCCGGGCCGCGAGGTCGATTGCCTGCTGGGCCCCGGAGGTAACGATGATCTCTTCCGGATCCGAGGCCGATCCGCGGTCGTGTGCACGAGACGCCACGATCTCGCGCAGCTCGGGCAGGCCCTCGGGTGGGAGGTAGGACAGCGCGCGCTCGGCCTGCTCCTCGAAGATCTCAGCGGCGATGGCCGCGATCTCGGTGGCGGGGTGGAAGTCCAGCGAGGGCCACCCGGTGGACAGCGAGATCATCCCCTCGCGCGTGGGGAAGCGGAACGCATCGGAGAGAATCTCGTCCTGGTAGGTCATAGGTCGATCGGGTAGTACATAGACCTGCCAGTCGTCGCCGCGCTCCTCCGCGGCCGCGGGGACCAGCGAGCGCACGAAAGTGCCGCGCCCCACGCTCGCGGTGACGTAGCCCTGCTCGGCCAAGCGGCGGTACACACGCGCGGCTGTGAGGTGATTTATCCCTGCTTCTGCGGCCATTGCCCGCGTGGGCGGCAGTTTCTCGCCCGGCTCCAGCAGGCCGCTCTCGATGGCGGCGGCGAAGCGGTCGGCGAGCTGGCGCGTGAGCGACACGTCGCCGTCTCGTTCCAGGTCGGTCAAGTCTACTTTGTACGACATTGTTACCGCATCACCCTAGGGCGATAGTACATCCATAGGCCGCATAAGGCAACTTGTAAGACAGAAAGGATCGGTCATGACGTACGTGAACTACTCCAACAGGACTCGCCCCTCCCTACCTCCGGTAGGACAGGCAGGCGAGGTGACGGTGCGGCTCGCGGAGTACTCCGACGCCGCCGCGCTGACCAGGCTCGCCGCTCTCGACGACGCCCTGGTGCCCGACGGCCCGGTGCTCGTGGCCGAGGCCGGCGATCAGGCTGTAGCCGCTCTGCCGCTGCACGGTGGGCACGCGATCGCCGACCCGTTTCGCCGCACCACCGCCATGGTCGAGATGCTCGACCTGCGTGCGCGCCAGCTGCGCGGCTCCGACGAGCGCAAGGCCGGCCTGAGCGAGCGTCTCCGGAGCGCCTTCCGCGCTCCGCGGATCCGCCCGCACGCCTCCTAGCTCCCTCCCCTCCTGGGAGATCGCCGCCGGCCCCTCCCCCGGGGCCGGCGGCCTGTCGTTATCAGCTGGAAGCCGGCCGGTGTAGCGTCCCGTGAGGATGAGCTCCGACCGCCCGAGCGATCCGCCAGAGCCCACCGAGTCCTCCGAGGAGGAGTCCGGCGATGGCCGGCTGGCCGGCCGGCTGAAGAAACTCGACTCCGCCCCGCGGTTGGTCCGTGCCGCCCAGGCGCTGCGCAAGATGATGCCCGGGGATCGTGACTACGGCGACCCCCTGTCGATGGCCGGCAGCGAACCGCCCCAGCTGATCGGCCAACGCCTCACCGCGCTGGCTGCGGAGCGGCCGAGCGCCCTGCGCGAGGTGGGCTTCAGCGCGCTGCAGGCGTGGCAGTCGCTGTCGGAGGCCCAGGGCCGCGGCCTCGGAGACGAGGAGGTCGTGATCGTCTTCAACGACCTGGTGGGGTTCTCGGACTGGACGCTGGAGGCCGGCGACACGCTGGCGCTGGAGCTGCTGCGCCGCGTGGGGCAGGCGGTGGAGCCGCCGATCGAGGCGCACGGAGGCCGGATCGTCAAGCGCCTGGGCGATGGGGTGATGGCGGTCTTCGGCGATCCGGCCGAGGCGGTGGAGGCCGCGCTGGAGGGATCGCGCGCGCTGGACGGCCTGGAGGTGGGCGGCTACAGCCCCCGGCTGCGCACCGGCATCCACATGGGCAGGCCGCGCCGCCTGGGCGGCGACTACTACGGCGTGGACGTGAACATCGCGGCACGGGTGGCCACTGCGGCGGGGCCCGGCGAGGTGCTGGTGTCCGACGCCACGCTGCACCGCCTCGACACCGAGTCGCTGGAGCTCAAGCGCCGCTACCGCTTCAGAGGCAAGGGAGCGCCGAAGGACCTGAAGGTCTACGCGGCCGAGGCCGCGGGATAGCCAACACCACAACGAGGGAGCCCGATGCCAGACGAGATCCTCCCGCGAGTGCACCGCCTGGGGTCCAAGTTCGTGAACTTCTACGTGGTCGAGGCAGAGGGCCGCCTGACCGTCGTAGACGCCGGGCTGTCCGGCTTCGCCGACACGCTGGAGGCCGACCTCCGGGCCATCGGCCACACCCCGGCCGATGTCGAGGCGGTGGTGCTCACCCACTCCGACGCAGACCACACCGGCCTCGTCCCCACCCTCCGCGAGGCCGGGGCGCGGGCGCTGATCCACGCCGCCGACGAGGCCGCACTGGCCAAGCCCCGCCCGAAGAGCGGCGACGCCAGCCCGTGGCACCTCCTGCCGGTGTTGTGGCGCCCGACGCTGTGGCAGTTCACCGTGGGGATGGCGCGCTCAGGCGGGCTGAAGTTGCCGAAGACCAAGGGCGCGGAGACCTTCTCCGACGGCGACCTGCTGGAAGTGCCAGGCCGACCCCGCGTGGTGCACATGCCCGGGCACACCGCCGGCCACTGCGCGCTTCACTTCGCCGATCACGGTGTGCTCTTCGTAGGCGACGCGCTCTGCACGTGGAACCCCATCACGGGCGACCGAGGCATCCAGCTCATGCCCAGGCAGATGAACGAGAGCAACTCTCGGTGCCTGGGGTCGCTCGCGCGGATCGAGCAGCTGGACGCCGACGTCGTGCTCGTGGGCCACGGC
>DASROS010000042.1:0-6042 GCA_035646775.1 Thermoleophilaceae bacterium
CCACCGCGACGCCGCCAGGTACTCAAGGCACGCAGTCTCCGTCGCGAAGTGGTCTTGGAACTCCATGATCGATCGCGGGAAGCGTGGCCGACCCATCGGCGCACCGTAGACCCACCACCTGACGGAACCGGATACGCACTATGCGGCTAGGCCGGGACCTCGTCGCGCTTGGGCTCGACCCCAGCCTCCTCGCGGGGGTCGGACTCCGGCGGGAGCTCGCCGCCGCGCTCGGTGCCGGCGATCACCTCGTCCGGCGTGCGCTCGGCCGGGATGAAGCCGGACTTCATGCCGAAGTAGACGGCTTGCGGGTGGTGGGCCACGATCGCCACGGTCGACTGCTCGGGCATCACCGCGTAGCCGTCGGAGAGCGACATGCCGATCGAGCTCAGTCCCAGCAGCTCCCACACCTTCTCGTGCTCGGACTGCTCCGGGCACGCCGGGTAGCCCCAGGAGTAGCGGCGCCCCTGGTCGGGGTCGACGCCCAGGTCGGAGCGCACGCGGGAGTGCAGCCACTCGGCCAGCCCCTCGGCCGTCTGCACGCCCAGGCCATGGGTGTAGAGCTGCTCGGCGTACTCGCCATCGGACTCCAGGCGCGCCATCAGATCGGTGACCTCGGGGCCCACGGTCACGCCCTGCAGCGCCACCACGTCGCGTACGCCGTCGTCGTTCAGCGGGCGGTAGAAGTCGGCCAGGCAGATGCGGTCGTGCTTGGGCTGGCGCGGGAAGGTGAGGCGGCTGAGCTCGCGATCCTGGTCCTCGGGGTCGAAGACCACCAGGTCGTTGCCGGCTGAGTTGCAGGGGAAGTAGCCCAGCTTGACCTTGGGGTGGAGGTAGTCCTGCTCGGCCCACATGCGCTCCAGGCGCGGCTGGAAGCCCTCGTCGTCGCCGTCGCCCTCCACGAGCTTGCGCCACTCCTCGCCCTTCTTGCCGCGGCCGCCCCAGTGCAGCTTGAACAGCACGTGGCGGTCCAGATGGGGGTACACCTCGTCGAGGTCCACGTCCAGCTCGCGGGCGCCCCAGAAGGGCGGTTCGGGCACGGGCGCCTCCGTGCTGGTCTTCGACCGCACACTGTCGTCGGTTACGGGCGGGCCGTCGTCTACCTTGACCGGCTTAGCGCGCAGCGTGGCGGCCTCGGAGCGGATCTTCTCGGTCAGCCCGGCCCGCGCCTCATCGTCCACGAGCGCGTCCATCGTGTCCAGGCCCTGGAAGGCGTCCTTGCAGTAGAAGACGCCCGGCTCGTAAGTGTCGTCGGACTCCTTGCCGCCCGGGTAGAGCATGCGCCGGCCGAAGTCGCGGTTGATGGCGGCGCCGCCCACCAGCACCGGGAACTCCAGCCCGCGGTCGTGCAGCTCTCCCACGCAGATGGGCATCTGCTTGGAGGTGGACACCAGCAGGGCCGACAGGCCGATGGCGTCGGCGTCGTGCTCCTCGGCGGCGCTGATGATCGTGTCGACGGGCACCTGCTTGCCGAGGTCGATCACCGTGTAGCCGTTGTTGGTGAGGATCGTGTTCACGAGCGACTTGCCGATGTCGTGCACGTCGCCGAACACGGTGGCGATCACCACCCTGCCCTTGGTGTGGCCCTCCATC
The DNA here is from genome assembly GCA_035646775.1 of Thermoleophilaceae bacterium. GTDB lineage: Bacteria > Actinomycetota > Thermoleophilia > Solirubrobacterales > Thermoleophilaceae > JAAYBF01. The sequence continues at coordinate 1,591 of DASROS010000042.1, forward strand.
TTCTCGAGGTAGTTCTCGAGCCGGGCCACGGCGCGCTTCATCACCTCGGCGGATTGGAGCACGAACGGCAGGATCAGCTCACCGGCGCCGAACTTGTCGCCCACCTCCTTCATGGCGGGCAGCAGCACCTCGTTGAGCGTGGGCACCGCGCCGATCTTCTCGTTGGAGCGGTCGATCCACTCCTCCACGCCCTCCTTCTTGCGGCGCAGGATGTGCCAGTGCAGAGCCTCCTCGGGCTCCATGTCGGCGGTCGGGTCGGCGGCCTCGTCCTCCTCCTCCTCGCCCTTGGACTCGAAGTGCTCGATGAACCGCTCCAGCGCGTCCTCGCGCTCGTTGAAGACCAGGTCGTTGGTGAGCTTGCGCTCCTCCTCGGGGATCTCCGGATAGGGCGTGACCTCGGCCGGATGCACCATCGCCAGGTCCAACCCGGCCTCCACGCAGTGGTGCAAAAAGACGGAGTTGAGCACGCGGCGGGCGTTGGGCGATATGCCGAAGGACACGTTCGACACACCCAGCGAGGTCTTGACCTTCGGCAGCGCCTTCTTGAGCTCCCGGATGCCCTCGATCGTCTCGACCGCGGACGGACGCCACTCCTCGTCGCCGGTGGTGAGCGTGAAGGTGAGCACGTCGAAGATCAGCGTCTCCTCGTCGAGGCCGTGCTCGTCCACGACCATGTCACGGATGCGCTGGGCGATCTCCACCTTGCGCTCGCGCGTCTTGGCCATGCCCACCTCGTCGATGGTCAGCGCGATCAGCGCGGCGCCGTGGGCCTTGGCCAGCGGCACGACCGTGTCGAGCTTCTCGCGCCCGGCCTCGAGGTTCACCGAGTTCACGATCGCGCGGCCCGGGATCTGCTCCAGCGAGCGCTTCATCACGTTGGGCTCGGTGGAGTCCACCTGGATCGGCGCGGGCAGCGACAGCGACACGCGCTTGGCCAGCTCGCGCATCTGCTCGTCCTCGTCCTCGCGCTCGGTGAGCGCCACGCACAGGTCGAGCACGTGGGCGCCGCCCTCCACCTGGCCGGTGGCCACCGACAGCAGGCCGTCGTAGTCGTCCTCGAGCAGCATCGCCTTGGCCTTGCGCGAGCCCTGCGAGTTCACGCGCTCGCCCACGATGGTGGGCGCCGGCTCCTGCGCCAGCGTGGTGGCGCTCATCATGCTCGAGACCTTCGGCGGGCCCGGCTCGGGACGCTTGCCGGCCTCGCGGCCGCCCACGCGCTCGACGATCGCCGAGATGTGGTCCGGGGTCGTGCCGCAGCAGCCGCCCACGATCGTCACGCCGTGACGCTCGACGAACTCCTGGAGGGTGTTGGCCAGCGCCTCGGGCTCCTCGGGGAAGATCGTCTCACCGTCCGGTCCCTGGATCGGGATGCCGGCGTTGGGGATGCAGTGCACCGGCAGCGGGGAGTGCTCGCCGAGGTAGCGGATGGCGTCGCGCATGTCCTCGGGGCCGGTGGAGCAGTTCAGCCCGAGCACATCGATGTCCAGGGCAGCGAGCGTGGTGAGGACCGCCTCGATGTCGGTGCCCAGCAGCATCTTGCCGCCGTTTGGCAGCAGTGAGACCGAGCACTGGATTGGCACGGTGCGGCCGGTCTCCTTGAACGCCGCGCGCGCGCCGAAGATGGCGGCCTTGACCTCCAGGATGTCCTGGGCGGTCTCGATGATCAGCAGGTCAGAGCCGCCCTCCACGAGGCCGGTGGCCTGCTCGGTGAACACCTCCACCAGCTCGCCGAAGGTGATCTTGCCGAGCGTTGGGTCGTCGGACGCCGGCAGGTGGCCCGTCGGCCCGATCGACCCGGCCACGAACTTGTCCTCACCGGCGGCCTTGCGGGCGATCTCGGCAGCCTTCTGGTTGATCTCCAGCGTGTGCTCGCCGAGGCCCCACTCGTCGAGCTTGATGCGGCTGGCCTGGAAGGTGTCGGTCTCGAGCACGTCGGCGCCGACCTCTATGAACGAGGCGTGCACGCCCTCGATCACGTCGGGGCGGTTGAGCACCAGCGCCTCGTGGCACTTGCCGGGCAGGCCGCCGTAGTCCTCCCCGGTGAGGTCGAACTGCTCGAGGGTGGCGCCCATGCCGCCATCGAAGATGACGACGCGGCGCTTGACGGTGTCCAGGTAATCGCGGGCCATGCGGGTTCGCAAAGGCTAGCGCAACCTTGACATAGCTGTGTGAAGGTTGCGGGCAGCGGCTAAAGCCCTAGGCTGGGCCCCACGGTCCAATGTCGCGCCTGATCGCCATCGTCGCCTGCTGCCCCCTCGCCGGGGGTGCGCTGGCCGCGGGGCAGGCGGTTGCCGCGCCGAGCGCCTAAGTCACCAACCAGGGCGGCGCCAGCGTGTCCCAGTACGACGTCGCGCCCGGCGGCACGCTGACGGCCAAGACCCCCGCCACCGTCGCCACCGGCACCAACCCGTTCGGGGTGGCGCTCAGCCCCGACGGGCGCAGCGCCTACGTCACCAACCTCGGCGGCGCCAGCGTGTCCCAGTACGACGTCGCGCCCGGCGGCACGCTGACGGCCAAGACCCCCGCCACCGCAGCCACCGGCACCAACCCGACGGGGATCGCGCTGAGCCCCGCGCAGGCGCCGGTGGCGGCGTTCGCGGCGGCGCCCGCGCCGGCCGGGGCAGCGAGCGGCTTCGACGCGTCCGCCTCCTCAGACCCCGACGGGGCGGTCGCGCGCTATGACTGGGACTTCGGCGACGGCACCGGCGCACCGAACGCCGGCCCCCGCCCGACCCACGTCTACGCCCTCCCGGGCAGCTACACCGCCACGCTCACCGTCACAGACGACCAGGGCTGCTCGCAGACGTTCCTCTTCACCGGCCAGACCGCCTACTGCAACGGCTCGGCCACGGCGCGCACCCAGCGCACGGTCACGATCGCTCGCGACACGACCGCCCCCAAGATCACCCGCGCGGTCGCCGACCCGGCCCGCTTCGCCGTCGCCGCGCGCAGCCGCGGCGCCCAACGCCGGCGCCGGCCCGCGCGCGGCACGACCTTCCGCTACACGCTCTCTGAGCCCGCCCGCGCGCGCTTCGTGCTGCGGCGAGCCACCCGCGGGCGGCGCGCCGGCGGGCGCTGCCGGCGCCCCACACCGCGCAACCGCACACGACGGCGCTGCACACTGCTGCGCCGCGCCGGCACGCTCACCCACCAGGGCGCGGCCGGGCGAAACGCAAGACGCTTCTCGGGGCGCATCCGCCGCCGCGCGCTGAAGCCCGGGCGCTACACCGCCACGCTCACCGCCACCGACCGCGCCGGCAACCGCTCCCGCCCGGCACGGATCCGCTTCCGCGTCGTACGCGGCTGACGGGCTCGGGAAGCCTCCTCGATCTACGCCTCGGCTTCGGCCCGCTCGGAGCCTCGGCGCCCCACGGCCGCCAGCTCCACCGGAGCCGCGTGCAGCGCCCGCAGGCGCAGGTCCTTCCACGTCATGCCCTCGGCCACCAGCGCCGGCATGCCCATGGCGAGAGCGGTGGCGATCTCCACCGCCTGGAGGATGATCCCGTAGGCCAGGGCGTCGGTCTTGCTCACGCCGTAGGCCGAGAGCACGGCCACGCAGGCCGCCTGGAAGACGCCCAGGTTGGACGGCGTGGCCGGTATCGCCGCCGTCACGTTGACAGCGAACAGCACGGCCGCCGCCGCGCCGATGCCGGCGCGCTCGTCGAGCCCCAGCGCGACCAGCAGGACGTAGCAGGCGAGCCACTGGACGGCCCACGCCGAGAGCTGCGCGACGGCGGCCCACGTGCCCAATCGGAGGTTGCGGAACACCTGCAGTCCGCTGCGCACCTGCACCATCGCCCGGCGCGCGGTGGCCAGCGCCTGCTGCACGCGCACGAACCGCGAGGGCTTGCCGCTGCGCAGCAGCGCGGGCACGGCCAGCAGCAGCAGGATCACCACTACCGGGGCCAGGGTGGCGAGGACCAGGGCATCCTCGCCGCCGCGGAAGATGCCCACGGTGGCGAACATCACCGTGCCGAGCACCGCCAGCGCGAGCAGGTTGAGCAAGGTCTGGGACACCAGCGAGCCCAGCACCACCGGGAAGTTGTCGCGCACGCGGCCCACGCGCCGCGCCACGATCAGCGCTCGCGACGGCTCGCCCAGGCGGGCCGGCAGCGTGGCCGACATGAGCACGCCGATCATGGTCCCGCGGGCGATGTCGCGCCGTCGCACCCACGTGCCGGGCAGGGCCGCCCGCAGGATCGCGTGCCAGGCCTCGGCGCGGATCAGCATCGAGGCGCACATGAGCGCGAACGCCGCGAGCACCCAGACCGGCGTGGCCGCCACCACCGCGCGGCCGATCGACTCGACCCCGAGCTGGCGGAGCGCGATGACGGTGAGCCCCACGCCGCCGATCGCCGCCGTGACCACCGCCACGCGGCGGGCCACCCGGGCGACCGAGCGGCGCCCGGCGCCGGGAGTCGAAGGCTCGATGGAGGGGATGCGGGCCGGCTT
>DASROS010000043.1:0-2649 GCA_035646775.1 Thermoleophilaceae bacterium
TCACGGCCGCCTGGGTCGTTCCCGCGCGGAGCGCGAGTCGCGTCTGCGAGAGGCCGTGGGCTTCGCGCCGGGCGCGGACGAGCGCGCCTGCCTGATCGGTAGCGGCCACGATGTGACTATATCGGATCCGATATGGGCCACTAGAGCCGTCAGGCCAGCAGCGGCAGCAGCGCCTGGAGCTTGTCCTCTGACTCGGCCAGCTCCTGCGCGGGCACGGAGTCGGCCACGATCCCGCAGCCGGAGTAGAGCCGAGCCAGCGGGCCACGCAGCAGCGCGCAGCGCAGCGCCACGCACAGCTCGCCGTCCTCGGCGAGGTCGGTCCACCCCACCGCGCCGGCGTACCAGCCCCGGTCGATGCCCTCCAGCGCGGGGATCAGCGGCTCGGCCACAGGGGCCGGCTCGCCGCCCACCGCGGGTGTGGGATGCAGGCGCCCGGCCAGCTCCAGCGCCGATACCGGCGAGGACAGCTGCGCGCGGATCGGGGTGGCCAGGTGCTGCACGTTCTGCACCTTGACCAGGGCCGGCTCGTCGGCGCCCCCCACCCACAGGCTCAGGGGCTCGAGGGCCCGCTGGATTCGCCGCGCCACGATGTCCTGCTCGGCCCGGTCCTTGGGGCTCTGGCGCAGCTGCTCGCCCAAGTGGTCGTCCACCGCGGGGTCGGCGCTGCGGCGGGTGGTGCCGGCCAGCGCCACCGTCTGGGCGCGGGCGCCGTTTCGGCGCACCAGCAGCTCGGGGCTGGCGCCCAGGAACGTGGCGCCCGGTGCGCCGACCAGGTAGCAGTAGCACTCGGGAAAAGCGGCGCGGAGGGCGGCGTGGATCGGCGCCGGGTCGATCTCGGCGGCGGCGTGCACGTGCACCTCGCGGGCGAGCACGATCTTCTCCAGCTCACCGGCGCGGATGCGCTCCACCGCCCGGCGCACCGCTTCCTCGAAGTGCGAGGGGGGCGCGACACCCGCCACCCGGGGCCGCGAGATCAGGTCGGGATCCAGCAGCGGGGCTTCGGTGGGACGCAGGGAGGCCAGCCGCTCGCGCACGCGGTCGAGTACCGCCGCGGGCGACTCGTCGCCATCCACCGCCGCGTTCACCGTCATGCGCGCCTGATCGGACTGACGCACCAGGGACACCTCGGGCAGCACGAACTGGGCCGCGGCGAACCCCGCCCACTGGGGCGAGCCCCCGCCGGCCGGGGCAAAGGACAGGCCGCCGCAGAAGATCGGGCCGCTGGCCGGCGGCTCACCCGCGGTGCCGTCGGCGAAGGCGCGCATGCCGAGCTCCCGGCAGGCCTCCGCGACGAGCCCGGCCCGGTCCGGGCCGCTGTGCTGCACCACCGCCGCAGCGCCGAGCGTGCAGACGGCGTGCACATCGCGGGCCGGCTGCTCGAAGCAGAAGCAATGGTCGGCGGCCGTGCGGGCGGCGAGCACCGCGGCGGAGAGGTCCAGGCCGGCGGGTATCGCCACGGTGGCGCTGGCCACGGCGCGGCCACCGCCGCGGCGCGCCAGCGCCAGCGCTCGTTCCACTCGCGCCTCCAGCCGTCCCCACGCCCGCTCGTCGAGGGTGAACGGCCCGGCGGCTCCGGTCTGGGTCCGACTCATGCCTTCAGGATGACGGACGCGTGCAGCGGAAGATCAAGTCCTCCACCAGCAGGCCATGGCGCCGGCACCGGTTTTCCCCCAGCTCCTCCACGAAGCGGTCGGTGACCACGTCGAACCCCACCCCCTCCAGGCGCTGGACGATGTCCGGCGCGTACATGCGCACGTGATCGTGCTGGCCGAACTCGCGCACGCGGTCCTCGGGCGCCGTGGCGCTGAAGTCCTCGTAGGTGGTCTCGCGCGAGAGGTCCAGCGGAACGAGCACGGTCGCCCAGCCGCCCGGCTTGAGGACGCGGTGCAGCTCGGACATGGCCGCGCGGTCGTCGGCCACGTGCTCCAGCACGTGACTGCACAGGATGGCGTCGAAGGCGCCGTCCTCGAACGGCATCGCGGTGATGTCCAGCTGCACGTCCACCCCCTCCGGGTCGAGGTCGGCGGTCACGTAGCGCAGCCCGGGCACGGCCTCTATCCGGCCGCGAAGCGCATACTCGGGCGCGAAGTGCAGCAGCGACATCGGCTCGTCCCCCAGCGGCGTGTGTTCGGCCAGGTACAGGCAGAGCGCCCGATGGCGCTCGTGCGACCCACAGCCGGGGCAGATCGCGTTGGGCCGGTTCCACGCGGGCGCGAAGCTCCCCCAATCGCGCTCGCAGCACGTGCACCGCACGGCGTCGCCGCGGTGGCGCAGCCGCCGTATCCGCCGGCTGAGCGCCCCGCGCAGGTCCACCGCTGCGCTAGGTGGTGCCGCGGCCGCGCGAGACGGCGACCTCGCCCGTGCGGACCATCTCGATCAGGCCGAACGGGCGGATGGCCCGCTCGAACGCCTCGATCTTGTCGTCGGCGCCGGTGACCTCGACCGTCATCGAGCGCTTGGACACGTCGACGATCCGGCCACGGAAGATGTCGGTGTACTCCATGATCTGGCCGCGGCTGTCGCCGTCGGCGGAGATCTTGAACAGTGCCAGCTCCCGCGCCACCGACTCCTCGGGCTCCAGATCGCGGATCTTGATCACGTTGACCAGCTTGTGCAGCTGCTTGGTCACCTGGTCGATCGGGTGGTTGG
>DASROS010000044.1:0-3749 GCA_035646775.1 Thermoleophilaceae bacterium
CTCCGGTGCGGCGATGCGTTATTGGTTGGTTGGCTTTCTCACTTCCACGGCCGTTCTGCTCCCGGTGGCAGACGGCAACGCCGCGCCGTTTGAGCAAGCCGACGGGACCTCTCGCGCGGCTGGCTCGTGCAACTCAATCCGGTTGGGGGGCAGGACCTACGTCTTCTACCGACAGAGAGTCAGCTGCAGATTCGGGAAGCGCTGGGTCAGAAGGCTGTATGACTCTCGAGGCGAGCGCTGGCCTCGGGGATACCGCTGTACCTCCGGTAGCGGCTACCGCACCGGCGGCGGCTGTTACACCCGCGGCCGGTACCGCGCTTTCGGCTGGCACCCACTCGACTGAGGCACATGCGCTGCAGGCGCCGGTCGCCGAGCGATCAGTGGTCCCCGCCGGTCGGCTCGAAGGGGTCGCCGGTTCCACCCGAGGCGAGTCCGTCGCTTGCGCAGTTAGGGGTCGACGCGATCCAGCCACCGCTCGATCCGGTCGGTCGCGCCCTCAAGGCCATGGGCCTCGCACAGCGCGGCAAGGGCGTTGACCGCGGCCACGAGAAACTCCCCACCGGTGGCCATTTAATTCCCCACCCGTCCGGCTTGGGTTCGACGGTGCGGTGCTCTTGCACCGACTGTCGGGAGGACGCCCATGAAGAGCGGAAGGACGCAGGTGGAGTTGATCGCGCTGTATGAGGAGCTCGGCAGCTATCGCGCCGTCGGGGCGCTGCTGGGCTGTGATCACAAGACGGTCAAGCGTTATGTGCAGGCGGCTGGCGAGGCGGGTCAGCTCGCGCCGGCGCTGCGGCGCTGTCGGGTGACTGACGACTTCGCCGACCTGATCTGCGAGCGGGTCGAGCAGACGCACGCGAGGGTCACGGCACGCCGCGTGATGCGCTTGGTGCGCGCGGCGGGCTATGAGGGCTCGGAGCGTTCGCTGCGTCGCGCGGTCGCGGCGGCGAAGGAGGCGTGGCGCCAAAAGCAGGCGCTTGAGGGCCGGGTCTATCGGCCGTGGGTGTCAGAGCCGGGTGAGTGGCTGTTGTGTGACTGGGGTGCTGCGGGGACGGTCCCGACCGCGGCCGGGCCGCGCAAGCTGTCGTTCTTCTCGGCGGTGCTCGGCTGGTCGCGCTATCGGACGGTGAGCTTCTCGTGCTCGGAGCGCTTCGGCGCGCTCGCGGTCGGCCTGGCGCACAGCTTCGAGGCGGTCGGTGGCGTCCCGGCCCGGGTGCTGTTCGACAATCCCAAGACGGTCGCGACCGCACACCTCGCCGGCGCCGCGGTGCTGAACCCCGATCTGGTGCGCCTCGCGGCGCACTATCGCTTCTCGCCGCGCACGACCGCCCGCCAGGACCCGGAGTCCAAGGGCAAGGTCGAGGCGCTGGTGCGTTTCACGAAGTCCGACCTGATCCCCTATGAGGGTTTCGACTCGCTCGATCAGGCCAACCAGGCGGGCGCTGAGTGGAGCGCAGAGGTCAACGGCGAGGTCCACTACGAGACCCGCGCGCGCCCATCGGAGCGCCTCGAGGTCGAGCGGCCGCTGTTTCGGGCGCTGCCCGGGGCGCGCCCGGCGGTCGCGTGCGGCGAGCAGCGCAAGGTCGACCGCCTGGCGACGGTGCGCTTTTGCTCTGCGCGCTACTCGGTGCCGCACCGCCTCGTCGGTGAGATCGTGCAGGTCGCTGCGAGCGATCGCGACGTCGTGATCATGCACCAGGGCGTGCCGGTGGCTCAGCACGCGTTGCTGGCGCCCGGGGAGGCCTCGATCACCGATTCGCACTACCCGAGCCCGGCGCCGACCGGGGTTCGTGCGCTGCGGCCCCGCACGCCTTCCGAGCACGCCTTCCTGGCTCTGGGCGCGGAGGCCGAGGGCTATCTGCGCGCGGCCGCGGCGGCAGGCACCGCGCGGTTGCACGAACGACTGGACGAGGCGCTCTCACTCGCGCGCAGCCGCGGAGAGGGCCAGGCCCGCGCCGCGCTCGACCGGGCGACCACGTTCGGGCGCTTCGCCCACGGCGACCTCGCATCGATCGCCGACGGGCTCAGAGCCGCGCCGCCAACGGCCGTCGCCGACGCCGAGCCGCTCAGTCTCGAGGGCCTGCCGAAGGTCGCGGTCCGCTCGCTCACCGACTACCGCCAACAGCGCACGTGAGCGCAGCGCTCGATCCCGAGCTCGAAGCCGGGCTGCGCAGGTTGCGCCTGCGCGCGATGCGCGAGCTCGCCCCCGAGCTGCTGCAGACCGCCAAGACCCAGCGCTGGGCGCCGCACGAGCTGCTTGGAACCCTGGTCCGCGAGGAGATCGCCTCCAGGGAGGCCTCCAATCAGCGCGCCCGCCTGAAGGCCGCCGGCTTTCCCGCACCCAAGACACTCGACGGCTTTGACCTCAAGGCCTCATCGCTGCCCCGACCGACGTTCGAGTTCCTCGCCTCACTGGAATGGCTGCAGCGCAACGAGAACCTCTGCCTCGCCGGGCCGGCCGGCGTCGGCAAGAGCCACCTGGCCCAGGCGCTCGGCCGCGCCGCGATCACCGCCGGGCACAAGGTCCGCTTCTTTGCCGCAGACCAGCTGATCGAAGCGCTCTACCGCGGCCTAGCCGACAACACCGTCGGCAAGCTGATCGAGCGGCTGCTGCGCCACGACTTCATCGTGATCGACGATCTTGGCTTCACCGCCCTTGACCGCGTCGCCGCCGACCACCTGTTCCGCTTCATCGCCGCCGCCTACGAGCAGCGCTCGATCGCGATCACGACCAATGTCGACTTCGAGCGCTTCACCCAATTTCTGCCCGACGCCGCCACCGCGACCGCGATCCTCGACCGCTTCCTGCACCACTGCCACGTGATCGCGCTTGACGGCGAGAGCTTCAGGCTGCGCGAAGCGCGCGAGGTCGTGACACCGGCGTGATCGGAGCAAAAGCGGCCAACGGATCGGCCGCGCCACCCTTGCGCAGGGCCGCAGAACGCCGCACAACGCGCCGATTCGGAGCGCCGGCGCCCGAGCGGGCCCGACAAGCGCCATCGAGGGGCCCTCGACGATCGCGCCGCCGGCCTCCCGCTCCGCTCGCCCTACGGGCTTCGCTCCGCGCGAGGCCGGCGAGATCCCAACGTCACGGTCCTACAAGCGTGGGGAATTATCTGGCCACCAGTGGGGATTCTTGTTGGCCCTTGACACAGCCGCGACGGCGTTGGAGAGGTTGCAGCCCTATCACCGGCCACCCGGGAGCCACGGGCACATAGAGCATCCGCTTCTGTTGCTCAAAGAACTCGCCGACGCGGACAAGCACCGGGTGCTCGCCGCGTCCTACGGGAGCGTCGATCTCGGGCAGGTCCTCTCAGGTGAAGCGTTGGTCTGGGACAAGGCGGCCGCCGAGGCGGGCGATTTCCATCGAACCGCCCCTGAAGCGGCTCGACAAGGTGGCCTCAGGCGCGGCGACGAGATAGCGCGCCTACGGTTCCGCCGCGGGAACGAGGTGGCAAACCCGAGAGTCGAGCCCCAGCCTCTGGTCGACATGGTCTTCGAGAGCGACTCGTGGGGCGGGATCACCCTGTGGAACTTGGGCAGCTGCGTTGCGACGGCTGATCAGTGCATCTCGCAGCTCGCGCCGTTCTTCCCCGACCAGCGCTGGCCGCCTGAGACGCATGATCCGACGAGTCCGTATGAGTGGTGAGTCCGCGAATCCCCCAGCGCCACCAGCGTTGCCCAAGAGGCCAACGGCTTGCGGGGTGTAGCGGGTGGGGTCTATCGCATCCGGCGCATTGGAGTTGCTC
>DASROS010000045.1:0-32001 GCA_035646775.1 Thermoleophilaceae bacterium
GTCGCGGCCGCCGATCCCGGCGGAGTCCAGCGCCTCCTTGCCCACGCGGTGGGTCACATCCCAGATCTCGCTCGCGTCATGCTCGACCCATCCCGGCCGCGGGAAGTGCTGGCGGAACTCGCTGTAGGCGCGCCCGGCGGGAGCGCCCTCGGCGTCGAAGACGATCGCCCTGGAGCCCGTCGTGCCCTGATCGATGGCAAGAATCACGGCGCAAGCCTATGCCCGGGGCTCCCGGTATCGTCCGGCCGCCCCAGGCCCGCGACCAGGAGGAAAGCTTGCCCAACGTTGAGGCGCACATCACCGGCACCGTCTGGAAGATCGAATGCGAGGTCGGCGACGAGATCGAGGAGGGCGACACCGTCGCGATCCTCGAATCGATGAAGATGGAGATGCCCGTTGAGGCCGAGGATGACGGGAAGGTCACGGAGATCAAGTGCCAGGAGGGCCAGTCGGTGAGCGAGGGCGACGTACTAGTGGTTCTCGAGTAGTGGCCACCGAGCCCGCCTCCGGCAAGCTCGTCCAGGACGAGCCGGCTGAGGGCGTCACCCGCCTGCGCATCGACAACGAGGCGCGCCGCGGAGCCCTGGATCACGAGATCCTCGACGCGCTCGCCGACAGCGTCCGCTCACTGGACGCCCGCTGCCTTCTGCTCACCGGCACGGGCACGATGTTCTCGGCCGGCTACGACCTCGGCAACCTCGACGAGCAGGAGTTCGAGGAGGACGCCGAGCGGCTGGTGGCCCACCCGTTCCACTCTGCCATCGAGGCGCTGGAGGCCTTTCCCTACCCCGCGATCGCCGCGCTCAACGGCCACGCGATAGGAGGCGGGCTCGAGCTGGCCCTCACCTGCGACATCCGCATCGCCGCGCGCGGCGCGAAGGTCGGGATGCCGCCGGCCAAGCTCGGCCTCATCTACTCCCACACCGGACTGCGCAAGTTCCTCGAGCTGTGCGGGCCCGAGCACACGGCCGAGCTGTTCTACGTCGGACGCAAAGTGGAGGCGGAGCGCGGCCGCGAGATCGGGCTCGTGGGGCACGTCGTGGAGCCGGAGGAACTGGAGGAGACCACGCTGGGCATGGCAGCGGAGATCGCGGCGAACGCCCCCCTCTCGCTCGCCGGGAACAAGCGGGTCATCCGCACGCTGCGGGCCCACGAGGGCGCGCTGCCCGCCGACATCGAGCGGGAGCTCGTGGAGCTGCGCGAGTCCTGCTTTCGGTCCGAGGACTTCCGCGAGGGCGTGCGCGCGTTCGGCGAGAAGCGCGAGCCGGAGTGGAAGGGTCGCTAGTGCCGGCGACCGACCCGGCCGTCCACCCACTCGCCGAGCGTGCCGATCGCATAGCCCACGCTGTGCGCGGCGCGCCCCGCCGGACCGCTGTGCAGAGGTTCGATGGCGGCGTCGGGCTCGGCCCCCTGCTCCACCGCCGCTTTGCGGGCCGCCGACTCATGACGCTTGAGCTTCCGCTCCCAGCGCCCGCAGAACTCGGCCAGCTCGGAGTCGCCCCGCGAGTCGGCCACCGTGGCCAGGTAGGCCAGCAGCGTGGTCACGTGCTGGGCGTCCTCCACGGCTAAGCGCAGCGCCTGGCCGCGCTCCAGGAACGGGTTGCGCCCCAGCCGGGTGGCCGCGATACCGCGTCCCGCCGACTTCGCCGCCGGCCGGGCGTGCAGGCCGTAGCGCGCCGTCTGGGGCTCGAGCGCTGAGAACAGCTCCAGGGCGGCTGCGGCACCCTTCTCGAACGTGAGTGCGGCGAGCGAGCCTGCGTCCAGCCAGGATGCGAGGCTGTTCCAGTGGTCGGTCAGGGCCCGGCTGTACGCGTACAGCTCGCGATAGCCACGGTTCTCGGCCGGGTGCAGTTGGCGCGCCACCCATCGATCCTCTCAGACCCCCGCGCCCGGGGAGGCATGGCTCCGTCCGACCTCCCGCCTAGCTTGCCGTCAGGTCCATTTGCTACCGGAAGGCCGAGCTTGCCGCCGCTCATCACCCACGAGGAAGCACTGCAGTTGGGCGAGACCTCCGATCACGCCGAGATCGAGGTGCTCGTCGACCGGGCCTGGGAGGCGCGGGTCGAGAACTTCGGCGATTCCACCGACATGTGCTCGCTGGTCAACGCCAAGTCGGGCGGCTGCGCGGAGGACTGCGGCTTCTGCGCCCAGTCGCGCTTCGCGGAGGCCGACACGCCGATGCACGCGATGATGGCCCCAGAGCAGATCCTCGAGCACGCGCGCGCGGCCGAGGCCGCCGGAGCGCACCGGTTCTGCATGGTCACGCAGGGCCAGGGGCTGTCCAAGCGCGACTTCGAAAACGTGGTCGAGGGCGCGAAGCTGGTGGCCGAGCACACCAACCTCAAGCGCTGCGCCTCGATCGGCCACATGTCGGTCAAGCGCGCGATGGCCCTCAAGGACGCGGGCATCCAGCGTGTGCACCACAACGTGGAGACCGCCGAGAGCTACTACTCGGAGGTGACCAGCACCGTCCGCTACGAGGGCCGGCTGCGCACGATCGACGCCGTTGAGCAGGCGGGTCTGGAGACCTGCGTGGGCGGCATCCTCAATTTGGGCGAATCGCGCGAGCAGCGCGTGGAGATGGCGTTCCAGCTGGCGAAGATCGACCCCACCAGCGTCCCGATCAACATGCTTAACCCGCGCCCGGGCACCAAGTTCGGCGACCGCGACTACATGGACCCGTGGGAGGCGGTCAAGTGGATCGCGATCTTCCGGCTGATCCTGCCCGCAGCGCTGTTCCGGCTCTGTGGCGGGCGCGTGGAGAACCTCGGCGAGCTCCAGCCACTGGCCGTGAAGGCCGGGATCAACGGAGTGATGATGGGCAACTTCCTCACCACCCTGGGCAACGAGCCCGAGGACGACAGGGCGATGTTCGAAGAGCTGGGGCTCAACGTGGCCCGCCAGGACGACAACGGCGCCAACCCGCGCCCGGACAACCGCTCGGGCTGGCTGGAGGGCGATGCGCCCCGCACCCCGGTCGACGACCTGGTGGACCGCCAGGACCAGGCCCCCTTCTGGAACCCCGAGCGCCAGCTTCGCCGCGTGCGCAAGTCGTCGGTGCCCCCCCGCCCCGACGGCGCGCCGAATGTTGGTGCTTCGAAGGATTCGGCATCCCTGCCAAATCCTTCCGTCGGCCTCGAGGTGATCCAAGTGGAAGGTGACGAGGAGGCCGCGTGACCGACGACATCGAAACCGCGCTGGACGACCTCCGCGACCGCGGCCTGTACAGGCGCATGCGCATGGTCTCCGGGCCCCAGGGCCCGCGCGTCCTGCTCGACGGCAAGCCGGTGCTGCTGCTGTGCTCGAACAACTACCTCGGCCTGGCCGACCACCCGCGCGTGCGCGAGGCGGCCGCCGAGGCGTCGATGCGCTACGGCGCCGGCGCCGGCGCCTCGCGGCTGGTGTCGGGCACGATGCGCATCCACCGCCGGCTGGAGGAGCGCCTCGCCGAGTTCAAGGGCTGCGAGCGCGCGCTGCTGTTCGGCTCGGGCTACCTGGCCAACGTCGGCACCATCCAGGCCCTTGCGCGGTCGGGCGAGGTGGTCTTCTCGGACGCCCTCAATCACGCTTCGATCATCGACGGCTGCCGGCTGGCCGGCGCGGAGACGTTCGTCTACGACCACGCCGACCTCGACCACCTGGCCTGGGGCCTCGAGCAGGCCGAGGGCCGGGGCAGCCTGATCGTGACCGACGGCGTTTTCTCCATGGACGGCGACATCGCGCCCCTGGAGGGGATCGTCGAGCTGGCCCGCGAGCACGACGTCCGGATGATGGTGGACGACGCCCACGGTACCGGCACTCTCGGCCCGGGCGGGCGCGGCACCGTCGCCGCCGCCGGCCTTGAGGACGAGGTCGACGTGCTGGTGGGCACGCTGAGCAAGTCGCTCGGCTCCTATGGCGCGTACGTGTGCTGTGAGCGCCGCATCGCCAAGTACCTCGTGAACACGGCGCGCACGCTGATCTTCTCCACCGCCCTGCCACCCCCCGCTGTCGCCGCCGCGATGGCCGCGCTGGAGCTGCTGCAAGAGGAGCCGCGGCGCGTTGAGAAGGTGCAGCGCAACTCGGCGGTGCTGCGCGAGGCGCTCGCCGAGAAGGGACTGCCCGCGCCCCGGGGCGTCACGCCCGTGATCCCGCTGGTGATCGGGCACGCGGACGCAGCGGTGGCGGTCACCGAGCGCGCGCTCGGCCGCGGCGTGTTCGCCCAGGCCATCCGCCCGCCCACCGTTCCCGCGGGCACTTCACGGCTGCGTTTGACCGTGATGGCCTCACACACCAAGTCAGAGCTGCGCGAGGCCGCGAACACCATCGCCGCGGCGGTCCCCGCGGAGGCGCGCAAGACGATGGCCCGCCACGCCCTGGAAGCACAGCCCGTCGCAAGCAGCGGCCGGGTGTTCGACCGCCTCGCCGGCGCCGCCTGAGCCCGGCGGCGGCTGGGAGCACCTGCCGGTGTCCTCGGGTCTCGCCTTGGCCCACCAAGGCTTCGACCCTGCGTCCTTGGCAGGCACTCCCAGCCCCACGCCGGGGGGTTAGCTGTTGCGCGGGATCTTCGTAACCGGGACCGACACGGGCGTTGGCAAGTCGGTGCTGGCTGCGGCGATCTGCGCGGCGCTGGCGCGGCAGGGCGCGCGCGTGGCCGCATTCAAGCCGGTGGTCACCGGCACCGACGATCCCCCCGGGGAGTGGCCGCCCGACCACGAGCTGCTCGCGGCGCAGACCGGCCAGCAACCCGCCGAGGTCACTCCGCGCACGTTCGGCCCCGGCGTGTCCCCGCATTTGGCCGCCGAGATGGGGGGCGAGAGGGTCTACCCCGAGGAATTCGCCGCCGGTGCCCGCCGGGCCGCGGAGGGCGCGGACATGCTGGTCTGCGAGGGAGTGGGCGGCCTGATGGTGCCGCTCGCGCGCAACTACCTGGTGCGCGATCTGGCGGTGGAGTTGGGGCTGCCTCTCGTGGTGGTGGCGCGGCCCGGCCTGGGCACGATCAGCCACACGCTGCTCACGGTGTCGGCGGCACGCAACGCCGGGCTGCCGGTGGCCGGCGTGGTGATCACGCCGTGGCCCGCCGAGGCCGACGCGCTGTGCGTCTCCAACCGCGAGACCATCGAGCGGCTGTCCGGCGTGACGGTGAGTGCGCTGCCCCCCACGGAGCCGGGGACTCTCGCCGAGGCGGGCGCGGGCCTGCCCCTCGACGACTGGATCTGAGGCGCCACTACGCTCTGGCCGGCATGGACGAACGAGCGCAAAGCCGGCAGCCGGAGCAAGAGGACGACAGGCCCGAGATGCTGGTGAAGCTCCAGGAGCGCAAGGAGCGCCACGCGAAGCGAGGCCTGCCCGCCCGCATCGGCGTGGTGGTGATCGGCGTGGTCCTGGTGATCTTGGGGATCTTCATGTCGGGACCCGGCATCCCGGGACCCGGCATCGTGGTCATCCTGATCGGCCTGAGCTTCCTCGCCCTGGAGTTCGACCGCGCCGAGCGGTTGCTCGAGAAGGTGATCGTGTGGGCGGACAACGCCAAGGAGCGGGCCGAGAACGCACCACGGAGCCAGAAGATCGCCACGGGGGTGATCGGCGCGCTGCTGCTGGCCGGGTTCGTGGTCTGGGCGATCCTCGACGACATCCCGCTGCTGCCGATCGTCTAACCGGCGCAGTAAGGGCCATCGGGCTGGGCGACTGGGTAGCGGCCGGCGCCCGCCCTACCCCTCGCTCATCGAAGGCCCGGCCGCGCGGGCTCTGGCAGCCTCGCGGGTAAGCGGCTTCTTGCCCCAGCGTGTTTGGAGGCCGTAGTCGATCAACCCGGGCATGTAGTCCTGCGGTGGGGGTGGCTCAGTGCCGTTTGGGAGCAGGCCACGCGCGCGCCGGTCGCCGAAGCGGGTGTGGATGTCGAAGTAGGGCTCAAAGACAGCCGCCGGGTGGTCGGGGCCCAGCGTCCCGGGGGCCGTCAGGTTCGGGGGCTCGCGGTCGAGGGCGCCGCAGGTGTGCTCGATCAGCTCGGCGACTGTCAGCGCGCGCTCGCCGGCGACAGCGTGGAACGCGCCGGCGGCCCCGGGCTCATAGAGAGCGCGGTCGATGACCTCGGCGACGTAGTCGACGGGTACGAGGTCGATGATCCCTTCTGGATCCGCTGGAATCTCGGTGAACAGGCCACGGGCGAAAGCCTGGAGTGGCCAGTAGATGACGTTGAACGTCGAGGTCCAGCCCCCGCGGGCCTCGCCGACGACGACGCTCGGGCGCACGATTGCCCATGGCAGGCCCGACGCGGCGATCGCCTGCTCACCTTCCCACTTGGTCTGCTCGTAGGTATTGCGAAAGCCGTCCCCGGGAGCTTCCTGGTCTTCGTCGAAGGGGCCGGCCAGGCGTCCGCAGACATAGGCCGTAGAGACGTGCACGAACCGTTCCAGGCCGCTCATCTCGTGCGCGAGCTCGAGCACGCGGCGGACGCCCTCGACGTTGATCTCGCGCGCTTCGGGCAGCGGGAGCGTGAACTCGACCGATGCGGCGCAGTGCACGACACGGTCGGTCGCGGCGATGATCGCGCGCCGGTCGGCCGCGTTGAGCCCGAGCTCGGGCTCGGTGAGCTCGACGCGCACGGGACGCAGCCGCGAGGCGCTGGCCGGCGGGTCGTCGTAGAGCTGTGCCAGCAGCTTGGTGACGCGCTCATCCGCCTCTTCGGCATCGCGGGCGCGCACCGCGACGAAGATGTCCGGGCCCTCGTCGCGCTCGAGCAGCCGTCCGATGAGCTCCATCCCGAGGAAGCCGGTGCCGCCGGTGAGAAAGACCGCGTCGCTCATGCCAGCGCGGCGCCCATCGCGTGGTAGCCACCGTCGACGTGGATTATCTCACCGGTCACGCCACGCGAGGCGTCGGACATCAGGTAGCAGACCGTTCCCGCGACCGAGGACGGATCGTTGACGTCCCAGCCGAGCGGAGCTTGCTTCGGCCACTCGGCGGCGAGCGTTTGGAAGCCCGCGATCCCGCCGGCGGCGGCGGTCTCGATCGGCCCCGCCGACACGAGGTTCACTCGCACGCCGCGCGGGCCGAGGTCGCGGGCCAGGTAGCGCGCGACCGCTTCGAGCGCGGCCTTGGCGACCCCCATCCAGTCATAGACGGGCCACGCCACCGAGGCGTCGAAGTCGAGGCCGACCACGCTGCCGGCCTCGGCTTCCTCGAGCAGCGGTGCGAGCGATACGGCGAGCGCCTTGAGCGAGTACGCGCTGGTGGTGAAGGCCTGGACGGCGCTCTCGGGCGGCGTGTCGAGGAAGTTTCCGCCAATGGCGTCCTCGGGGGCGAAGGCGATCGCGTGGAGCACGCCGTCGAGCCCTCCCCAGCGCGAGCCCAGCTCGTCTGCCACGGCGGCGAAGTCCTCGGGCTTGTTGACGTCCAGCTCGAGCACGTCGGGCGGCCCGGGCAGGCGCTTCGCGGCCCGTTCGGTCAAACGGCGCGCCCGGCCGAAGCTCGTCAACACGACCTCGGCTCCCTGCTGTTGGGCCTGCTCGGCGACCGCATAGGCGATCGATTGCTTGGTCATGAGCCCCGTGATCAGCAGGCGCTTGCCCTCGAGGGTCATCGCGGCACCGACCCTTCGTCCGCGGCGGGCTGCCCGGGCTCGTGTGCGGCCGGCTCGGGCTCGGGCTCGGCTTCGGGGTCATCCTCACCTCGCACCACAGCCTCGACCTTGGCCCTGATCACGAGCTCGTCGTGCTGGTTGAGGATCCGCCACTCCCATGCCTCGAGGCCACGGCCCTCGTCCGGTCGCACTAGCTTGGCCTCGACGTGGATCGTGTCCCCGATCCGCACCGGTCGCTTGAAGACGACGTCTTCGACGCGGCGTAGCGCCACGATCCGGTCGGGGTCAAGCGCCACCAGCCCGAGGGCGTAGGAGAGCACCAGCATCCCGTGCGCAACGATGCCGCCAAACGGGCCTGCCTCGGCCCACACGGCGTCTGTGTGCTGGGGATGATGATCGCCGGTCAACCCCGAGAACGCGACGATGTCGGCTTCGGTGATCGTTCGCCCACGGCTTGCGACAGAGTGGCTCATGCAGCCTCCAGGCAGAGCACCGCGTTGTGCCCACCGAAGCCGAAGGAGTTCGAGATCGCACGCAGCGGCCTTCCATTGCTCTCGAGCGTCCTGGCGTCGCCGGGCACGTAGTCCAGGTCGCAGTCCTCGTCGCGCTCCTCCCAGCCGATCGTGGGCGGGGCGATCCCGCGCCGCAGCGCGAGCGCCGTGGCGGCCGCCTCGACCGCACCGGCGGCGCCGAGCGTATGCCCGATCGCCGACTTCAGCGAGGAAACGGGAATCTCGCGGGCCCGCTCGCCAAGCGCGCGCTTGAGCGCCTCGGTCTCCGAGCGGTCGTTGAGCTGGGTCGAGGTCCCGTGGGCGTTCACCCAGTCCACGCCGTCCGGCCCGATATCCGCGTCCGCGAGCGCGAGCGCGATCGCGCGCGAGGCTCCTTCGCCCGAGGGCTCGGGCGCGGTCAGGTGGTGGGCGTCGGCCGTCGCGCCGTAGCCGGCCAAGTAGCCGAGCACTTCTGCGCCACGCTCCCGTGCGCCCTCCTCCGACTCAAGCACGAGCGCCGCCGCCCCCTCGCCCATCACGAAGCCGTCGCGGCGGGCGTCAAACGGGCGCGAGGTACCGCTGGGCGAGGTTGCGCCCATCCCGACGAAGGCCGCCTGCGACAGCGGTGTGATGCCGGCCTCGGCACCGCCCACGACGCACGCCTCCACGTCGCCGTGCTGCACCATGCGCAGCCCGGCGCCGATTGCGTGGGCACCCGCGGCGCAGGCCGACACCGTTCCATAGCACTGTCCCTTCAAGCCGTGACGCATCGCGACAACCCCGGAGGCCGCGTTGGCCATCATCATCGGCACGGCGAGCGGTGAGACCGCCTCGGCACCGCGCACGCGCAGCACCTCGAGCTGCTCCTCGATCGTGCCTATGCCGCCGATCCCCGTGCCCATCACGCAGCCGACGCGCTCGGGATCCACCGATGGCCCGTCCTCCCAGCTCGCCTGGGTGAGCGCCTCGTCGCAGGCGACGATGGCGAGCTGCGTGAAGCGGTCCGCGCGCCGCGCCTCCTTGATCGAGAGGTGCTCCGTGGGCTCGAACTCGCGGCAGCGGCCGAGTCCGTCCTCGATGCCGGACTCGCCGGCCGACCAGCGCTCGATCAGCGTCTCGGCGCCGACGCCGAGTGGCGTCAGCGCCCCGATCCCGGTGATCACGACGCGCTGCGTCACGACTTGGCGCGTTCCGCGACGAAGTCGACCGCGTCCCCGACGGTTTTGAGCTCCTTCATGTCCTCCTCTTTCATCTTCACGCCGTACTCCTCCTCGACGATCTGTGCAAGCTCGACGAGATCGAGCGAGTCGACGTCGAGCGCTTCCCAGTTGGCGTCGCGCTTGATCTGGTCGCGCTCGGCGCCAAAGCTCTCAAGCGCGGCGGTCATGCGCTCCTCGATCTGTTCCTTGTTGGCCGTCGGCATTTCAGTTGATCCTTTCAGGCGGTCATTCCGCCATCGACTGTCAGGGTCGTTCCGTTCACGTAAGAGGCTTCTTGCGAGACAAGGAAGCGGACGCACGCCGCGACCTCCTCGGGGGTGCCCGCCCGCCGGGCGGGGATGGCCTGCAGCATTTCGTCGCCGATGTCCTTGGTCAGCTCGGTCTCGACCAGACCCGGCGCCACGGCGTTGACGGTCACCGACCGGCGCGCGACCTCCGCCGCGACCGTGCTGGTGAAGGCGATCAGGCCGGCCTTCGAGGCCGCGTAGTTTGCTTGGCCCGGGTTCGCACGTTGGCCGACGATCGAGGAGATGTTGACGATGCGCCCGAAGCGAGCCCTCATCATCCCTCTCAGCGCCCGCCGCGTGAGGCGAAAGGCCCCCGAGAGGTTCGTCGCGAGCACCTTGTCCCAGGCCTCGTCCTCCATCTGCGGCGCCAGTCCGTCGACCCGCACGCCGGCGTTGTTGACGAGGACGAGCACGGGCCCGAAGCGCTCCTCGAGCGGCGGGAAGAGCGCGTCCGCCGCGTCCGGATCGCTCACGTCCGCCTGGATGGCCAGCGCCTGGCCCCCGGCCGCCTCGAGCTGTGAGACCACCTCCTCGGCCCCATCGGAGTCGCTGCGATAGTTGACGCCCACGGCCCAGCCGTCCTCGGCTAGGCCACGGGCGATCGCCGCTCCGATCCCGCGTGAGGCGCCGGTCACAAGCGCGCAGCCCTCAGGCCTACCGACGGCGCTATCCACGCGCGGCCCCCGCCGGCTCCGCGGCGACGATCTCGACACCCTCGAGCGTGCGTCGCACGAGACCGGCAAGCGCCCTCCCCGGCCCCGGCTCCTCGAACCTACGCCCACCAGCCGCGTAGAGAGCGTGCAGAACCTCGACCCAACGCACCGGCTCCACCAGCGCCTCAGCGAGCCGCTCCCGGACATCGTCAAACGGCGCCGCGGTCACACACGAGAACACCGGCGCGCGCGGGGCGCGCAACTCGACGTTCTGCAGGAAGGAGAGGAAGGGCTCGACCGCGTCTGCCATCAGCGGCGAGTGAAAGGCGCCGCTGATCGGCAGCCGCTTGGCGCGTTTTCCCTCCTCACGAACCTCGGCCTCCGCCGCCTCGATGCCGGGAAGCGGCCCCGACAACACCACTTGGTCCGGCGAGTTGTCATTCGCGACGGCCAGCCCGTGGCGATCGGCGATCGGCTCCGCCTCCCCGCGCCCGGCCCGGATCGCGAGCATCGCGCCCCCGGTTCGGGCCGCGGTCGCCTCCATCAGCCGGCCGCGCTCGGCAACCAGGCGCAACCCATCCTCCTCGCTCAACGCCCCCGCCGCCGCAAGCGCCGTGATCTCCCCCATCGAATGCCCCGCATAGAGATCGGCCTTCGGACGCCCTGCGCTCTCAAGACCGGCCAGGGCAGCACAGTAGATCGCAGGCTGGTCAAAGCGCGTGCCCTCCCCCACCCGTGCAAACGGATCCTCGCCCACCGCCACCGCCGCAAGCTCAAGCAAATCCGGACGCAAACGAGCGACGGTCTCAACCATGTCGGGCTCCTGGCTGCCCTGACCCGGAAAAAGAAGAACGAGATGGCTCATGTCCCCTGTCCAAGACTATGCAACTCGGGCGGTCCTTAGCGGTCCGCCTTCGCGTAGCGGACACCGCCGCCCGGGCTCTGATTCACTGACCGAATGGCGCGATTGCGACTCCACTGACGTTGCGACGTTCGGAAGGTGACGCCGACGTGACCCGCGTCGCGATCATCAACCGCGGCGAGGCCGCCGTGCGCCTCATCCGCGCGGTGCGCGAGCTCAACACCGAGCACGGCGGCGGGATGCGATCGATCGCCTTCCACACGGAAGCCGAGCGGCGAGCGATGTTCGTACTCGAGGCCGACGAGGCAATTCTCATCGGGGGTGGGAAGAGCCCTTACCTCGACCACGGCGAGCTCGAGCGGGCGCTCCGCGAAAGCAAGGCCGACGCGGCTTGGGTCGGGTGGGGCTTCGTTGCCGAGGATCCCGCCTTCGCCGAGCTGTGCGCCCGCATCGGCGTCGTTTTCGTCGGCCCGCCGCCCGACGTCATGCGCCGCCTCGGCGACAAGGTCGGGGCCAAGCTGTTCGCCGAGCAGGCCGGCCTGCCGGTGGCCTCCTGGAGCCGCGCGCCAGTGGAGACGGCAGACGCCGCAATCGAACACGCTCGGGCGATCGGCTATCCGGTGATCATCAAGGCCTCTGCCGGGGGCGGTGGGCGCGGCATCCGCGTGGCAACTTCCGAGGCCGAGCTCGCGCCCGCGTTCGAGGGCGCACAGGCCGAGGCGCTGCGCTCCTTCGCCGACGCGACGATCTTCATCGAGCGCCTGGTCACAGGCGCGCACCACGTCGAGGTCCAGGTCATCGCCGACCATCACGGCACGGTCTGGGCAGCGGGCGTGCGGGACTGCTCGATCCAGCGCCGCAATCAGAAAGTGATCGAGGAGTCGAGCTCGCCGGCCCTCAGCGCCGGGCAGGAGGGCGAGCTGCAGGCTGCGGCCGTCAACCTGGCCCGTTCGGCCGGCTATCGCAACGCCGGGACCGTCGAGTTCCTCTACCAGCCCGACGAGAAGACCTTCTCCTTCCTCGAGGTCAACCCCCGGCTTCAGGTCGAGCATCCCGTCACGGAGATCACGACGGGACTCGACCTCGTGAAGCTACAGCTCCGTGTGGCCATGGGCGCGCGCCTGGACGGCGAGCCGCCGGCCGCGAGCGGTCACGCGATCGAAGCCCGGCTCAATGCCGAGGACCCCGAACGCGACTTCGCCCCGTCCCCGGGGATTGTCGAGCTCCTCAGGCTTCCCTCCGGCCCGGGGGTGCGGGTCGAAACGGGCGTCGCCGAGGGCGATGCCATCCCCCCCGAGTACGACTCGATGATCGCCAAGGTCATCGGCTGGGGGCGAGACCGTGCGGAGGCGAGAGCGCGGCTGCTCCGAGCCCTCGGCGAGACGACCGTGGTCGTGCGTGGGGGAACGACGACCAAGGCCTTCCTGCTCGACCTTCTCGACCGTCCGGAGATGGTCGCCGGCACCGCCGACACCGGCTGGCTCGACCGCCTCGTCGCCTCAAACGGCCACATCCCCACGCGTCACGCCGACGTTGCTCTGCTCGGCGCCGCGATCGACATCTACGACGCCGAGCAGAGGTTCGAGCGCCTCGGCTTCTATGCCGCCGCCAGTCGCGGCCGGCCTCAGGCCGCGCACGAGATCGGACGGACGGTGGAGCTCCGCCATCGCGGCCAGACCTACCGCCTGGCGGTCGCCCAGGCGGGCCCGCGCCGCTACAGGATCGAGGCCGAGGGCGTGACAATCGAGGTTGAGGTCGAGCCCCTCCGCCGCTTCGCGCGCCGGCTTTCGATCGGCGGGAGAGCATTCAGGATCGACTCCGTCACCGACGGTCCGGATCACCTCGTGGAAGTCGAGGGCGTGGCCCATCGCGTGTCTCGAGACGAGGGGGGCGTCGTCCGGGCCCCGGCGCCGGCGCTCGTCGTGGCCGTGAACGTTGCCCCGGGCGACGAGGTGGAGGCGGGGTCGCCGGTTGCGCTCCTGGAGGCGATGAAGATGGAGATGACGATGGTGGCCACGCATGCCGGGCGGGTGCGGGAGGTCCTCGTAGCCGGCAACGTCCACGTCGAAGCGGGAGCGCCGCTGGTGAGCGTAGAGCCCGAAGCCGTGGAGGGGGCGGCGGCGGCGGCCGACGCGCCGCGGATCGGCTTCGACGCGCTGGTGCGCCCCACCGAGTCCGGTGCCCGGCTTCGCGCGCGCGAGCACCTGGATGCCCTCCGCAGCCTGATCATGGGCTTTGACGTAAGTGTGGAGGAAGCCCGAAGGCTCGTCGCCGAGTTCGAGCGGGCCCGAGACCAGCTGCCTCCCGACGACCCCGAGGTGCTTCACGGCGAGCTCGAGGTCCTCACGATCTTCGCCGACCTGGCTGAGCTGTCCCGCAACTGGCCGGCGACCGCGCGGGAGGAGCTCGAAGAGGAGGAAGGCGAACGCGTCCGTAGCCCCCGCGAGCACTTTCGCTCCTACCTCCACTCACTCGATCTCGAACGCGAGGGCCTGCCCGAAACGTTCCGCGCCAGACTCACACGCGCGCTGGCCCGCTACGGCGTGCACGATCTCGAGCGGGGGCCCGAGCTCGAGGAGGCGGTCTACCGGATCTTCCTCGCCCACCAGCGCGCGCCGTCCCAGGTTCCGGCAGTGATGGCGCTCCTCGACCGACGCCTCCAGTACGCCGACGCGCTGCCCGAGCCACTGCGGGACGAGCTCCATGAGACCCTCGACCGGCTGATCGTCGCCGCGCAGCTCCGATATCCCGTGGTGGGCGAACTTGCCCGCAGCGTGCGTTTCCGCGTGTTCGACCAGCCCGTGATAGAGCAGGCCCGCGAGTTGGTCTTTGCCGCCGTGCGAGAGCAGCTCAGCTACCTCGCCGCCCATCCCGACGCCCCCGACTACGCCGACCGCATCGAGGCGCTTGTCGAAAGCCCGCAGCCACTCATCCGGCTGCTGGCGGAGCGGATAGGCGGAGAGGACGGCGACGAGCCGATGCTCGAGCTCCTCACGCGCCGGTACTACACGCCCTATCCGCTCGAAGAGGTGCGCTCGCACGTCCGCGACGGATGCCAGTTGCTCACCGCCCGTTACGCGGCCGACGGGCAACCGGTGCAGCTGATCACCGCGCTCACAGAGCCCTCGGAGCTGCCCGCGGCGGCCAAGGCCGTCGCCGGGCTCGCGTCCGACGCTCGGTGCCCGGAGGCCGTCGTCGACTTCTACCTCTCTTGGAGCGAGGCGCGACCGCCCGACACCGATGCCATGGCCGCCGAGCTTCTCGCGATCATCGGCGCGGCGGGACTGCCCCCGACGGTGGCAAGGGTGGCGGTGGCCGTGAGCGGCCTGGGCGGAGCCGCCGTGCATTACTTCACGTTCCGGCTGGCCGAGGACGGCTTCCAGGAGGAGCGCGTCACCCGCGAGCTTCACCCGATGATCGCGCGGCGGCTGAATCTCTGGCGGCTCTCGGAGTTCGACCTCACGCGGCTACCCGCGGTCGAGGACGTCCACCTCTTCAACTGCGCCGCCCGCGAGAACCCCTCCGACGAGCGCCTCGTGGCGCTGGCCGAGGTGCGAGACGTCACCGCGGTGCGTGACGCGTCAGGGCGGCTCACGGCCCTGCCCGAGCCCGAGCGCGTTCTGGCGGCGTGCCTGGACAGCATCCGCCGTGCGCAGGCCCAGCGTCCTCCCAATCGGCGGCTGCACGGAAACCAAGTGCTTCTCTTCATCTGGCCGCCGATAGAGGTTCCGCTCGACGAGCTGCTTGCCTTCACCCGGACGCTGGCTCCGCTCACGACTGGGCTGGGGCTCGAGGTGGTGTCGATCGAGGCGCGCGTCCCCGCTCCGCCAGACGGCGAGTTGCGTCCCATGGCGCTCGGTTTCTCCTACCAGGCCGGCGCGGGGGTCACGCTCTCCGTTGCAGAGCCGCCGACCGAGCCGATGTCGCCCCTCGACGAGTACGCCGAGAAGGTGCTGCGCGCGCGGCGCCGTGGGACGGTGTACCCGTACGAGCTCGTCCCCCTCTTGATTCGCGAAGGCGGGACGTTCACCGAGTACGACCTCGACGAGGACGGCCACCTCGTGCCGGTCGAGCGTCCCTTTGGCGGCAACAGCGCCGGAATCGTCGTCGGATTGGTGCAGACGATCACCGACCGCTACCCCGAGGGGATGGTTCGCGTCGTCCTCCTCGGCGATCCGACCAAGGCGCTCGGGTCGATCGCCGAGCCCGAGTCCGTTCGGATCATGCGGGCGCTCGACCTCGCCGAGGAGATGCAGGTGCCCGTCGAGTGGCTCGCGGTGTCGGCCGGGGCGAAGATCTCGATGGAAAGCGGCTCGGAGAACATGGACTGGATCTCACGCGTGCTGCGCCGCCTGATCACGTTCACCCAGGCAGGGGGCGAGGTCAACGTCGTCGTCGCCGGGATCAACGTCGGCGCTCAGCCCTACTGGAACGCCGAAGCGACGATGCTCTTGCACACGCGCGGCATCCTTGTCATGACGCCCGACAGCGCCATGGTGCTCACCGGCAAGCAGGCGCTCGACTACTCGGGCGGTGTCTCGGCCGAGGACAACTTCGGGATCGGCGGCTACGACCGGATCATGGGGCCCAACGGCCAGGCCCAGTACTGGGCTGAGGATCTGGCCGCGGCATGCGAGATCCTGTTCGCCCACTACGAGCACACCTACCTCGCGCCCGGCGAGCGGTTTCCGCGGCGCGCGCCGACGACCGACCCTGTCGACCGCGACGTTCGCAGCTTCCCGCACCGCGCCCCGACCGGCGACTTCCGGATCGTCGGCGACATCTTCTCGGAGGAGACGAACCCCGAGCGCAAGAAGCCCTTCGACATCCGCACGGTGATGCGAGCCGTCGCCGACCAAGACCACCCGCCACTCGAGCGCTGGGCGGCGATGGCTGCTGCCGAGAGCGCCGTCGTCTTCGACGCCCACCTGGGCGGCTATCCGGTGACCATGCTCGGCATCGAGTCCCAGCCGCTCCCCCGCAGCGGCTTCCTGCCCGCCGACGGACCTGACCAGTGGACGGCGGGGACGCTCTTCCCGCGCTCGTCGAAGAAGGTGGCCCGCGCCATCAACGCCGCCAGCGGCAACCGACCGGTGGTGGTGCTGGCCAACCTCTCGGGCTTCGACGGCTCGCCCGAGTCGCTGCGCGAGCTGCAACTCGAGTACGGGGCCGAGATCGGCCGTGCCGTGGTCAACTTCGACGGCCCGATCGTCTTCTGCGTCGTCTCCCGCTACCACGGAGGAGCGTTCGTCGTCTTCTCCGGCACGCTCAACGACGAAATGGAGGTGATCGCCGTCGAGGGCTCGTACGCGTCGGTGATCGGCGGCGCTCCGGCGGCCGCGACCGTCTTCGCGCGCGACATCAGCAAGCGCACCGACGCCGATCAGCGTGTGGTCGAGTTCGAGGCTCGCCTGGACGAGGTGGACGACGACGAGCGAGCCCGGCTACGGGCCGAACTCGCCGAGGTGAGGGCGACCGTGCGCTCGGAGAAGCTCGGCGAGGTGGCGGACGAGTTCGACGGCGTTCACAGCGTGGAGCGGGCGCTCCGGGTCGGTTCGATCGACGCCATCATCCCCGCTGACCGGCTGCGGCCTCACATCATCGAGGCAGTCGAGCGAGGTATCGGACGGACACTGGAGAGATGGCGAGCAGACAATGGCTCGACAGCTCGCGGCGGCCGTATTCTCTGAACGTGGCCGGGAGGAGCAGGAGGGCGCCGAGCTTCGGTTACGGTTGGGCGCCGAGTAGCTCGTCGAGCGAGCTGTCCAGGTCGGAGCCGAGCGCGTCGGCGTCCGGCAGCGTCAGCGAGTCGGCGTAGATGCCAAAGCAGGCTCGCCCGGCGACGGTGACAACGCCGATGGAAAGCGCGTGGCGGCTGGCGAGCGGCACAGCCGAGTGGGCCTCCCGCAGCCGGCAGCCGCACAGGTAGCGCGGCACGGCCGGGCCCGGCATGGTGGAGATCGTGAGGTTGAACAGCCGCGGGTGGGCGAATGCTTGCGCGAGCGCCCACTGCACCGGACCCGGGGTGCGCGCGGCGGCGCGCAACGCGGCGTCCAGCTCTTCGGCCTCGCCGTCGCGCTGACGCTGTGCGGTGGCACGGTGAATGTGCTTCAGGCGCGCGACCGGGTCGGGCTCGTCGCAGGGCAGCTCGATGAACAGGAAGGAGATGCGGCTGCCGCTCCCCGCTGAGTCGGAGTGCGAGCGCACGTCGGCGGGGACCATGACCTTCAAGGGCTGCGGCGCCTCCCCCCGGCGCTCGGCGAAGCGCCGCAACGCGCCGGCGCAAGCGGCGAGCACCACGTCGTTTGGCGTCACGCCGAAGCGGCGCCTGAGCACGCGCAGGTCATCGACCGAGCGCGTGACGCGGACGTGGTGGCGCTCGGCGGATCCGGCACGGTTGAAGGGCGAGCTGGGTGCCGGCGGCAGAAGTGTGTGCGCCAGCGTGCGCGCCCCGCGACCTACGGCGCTGGGCAGTCCGCGCACGCGCGACGGGGAGCTCGCCAGCCGCAGCGGCGCGAGCGCGAGGGCGGCGCCGTCGGCGGCGCGGTCCACCAGCCCGCGCGCGAGTCGCTCACCGGGCGAGGGAACGGGGGCCGGGGACCTCCTGGCGTCCTCGTCCGGGCTCGCCCCGCCCGAGGCACCGGGCTTGCTATCGAAAAGAAGCTTGCCAAGCTCCGCCACGGCCATCCCGTCGACCATGCAGTGGTGCATCTTGCCAACGAGCGCGAAACCTCCCTCGGGAAGCGCGTCGGCGATCCAGATCTCCCACAGCGGCCGGTCGCGCGCCAGGGGAGAGGAGAGGATGGCGTCGACGAGCACGGTCAGATCCTCACCGTCCGCGCGAAGCAGGTGGGCGGCGGCGTCAAAGCCGGCATCGTCGACCCAGATCGGCTCATGGAGCCCCAACGGCACGCCAGCGAGCCGCTGCCGGTAGCGCGGCGCGCAGCCAAGCCGAGGGGCGATGTGCTCGAAAAGCTCGGAAAACGCCGGCCGGGAACCGTTCTCCGGCGGGTCGAACACCGCCACCCAGCCCACGTGCATCGGCGAGGAGTGACCCTCGACGGCGAGAAAAGAAGCATCGAGGGCTGACAGGCGCTCGCGAGTCACGGCCCTGACCTACCCGGACCCTCGCCGAGTAGTCGCCGCCCGACATGCGTTTATCATCTCCCCGCGACGACGTGCCAAGCGAGGGAAGGACCGATGCGCGCAGCCGAACGATTCACCAGCAGTGCGGTCCTGTTTCCCGGGGCTGGGCAACCAGACCGGCGACATGCGCGAGCGCGATGTCTCCGAGCTGCTTCAGTCCACGCCGGCGACGACTTGGAGGCCACACATGCCTGATGCGGCAGTCAGTGAGCGACTGGCGCTCGGCTCTGAGCGCGCCGTGGCCGGCGCGGCGATTGGGGCGGCGGGGATGGCCGTGCCCGACCAGGTCGTCGAGAACGAGCCGATCGCGGAGCGGCTCGGGGTGGAAGCGCAGTGGATCGTCAAGCGCACCGGTATCAGCCGGCGCCACGTCCTCGCTCCGGGGGAGCGCCTGATCGACATAGCGGCGAAGGCAGGCGCCGGCGCCCTCGCCGAGGCGACGCTGGACCCGGACGACGTCGACCTGGTCCTCGTCGCGACCACGACCAAGGACCACCTCACTCCGGACGCGGCACCGCAGGTGGCCGCCGAGATCGGTGCCCGACGTGCGGGGGCGTTCGATGTAGGCGCGGCTTGCACGGGCTTCGTCACGGGTGTCGCCGTCGCGCGCGGGCAGATCGAGACCGGCGCGGCGGAGTGCGTGCTCGTGATCGGGGCCGACGCGCTGTTCCAGTACCTCGACCACGACGACAAGCGCACCGCGGGTCTCTTTGGAGACGGCGCCGGCGCGGTCGTGATGACGGCGACCGATCCGCCGGGTCGGGTGAGCACTCCCGTGCTGCGCGCGGACGGCGCGCAAGCGGACCTGATCGTTGCGCAGCATGGGGCCACGATCGAGATGCAGGGGAGGGAGACCTTCGAGAACGCCGTGGCCCGCCTAAGCGAGGTGACCGGGCAGGCGCTCGCTGGGGCGGGCATCGAGGCCGAGGACATCGACCTGTTCGTCTATCACCAAGCGAACCGGCGCATCCTGCGCGCCGTTGGCGAGCGGCTGGGGCTTCCCCCCGAGCGCGTGCTCGACTACATCGCGGAGTACGCCAACACGTCCGCGGCCACGATCCCGATCGCTCTCGCCAGGGCCCAGGCCGACGGCACGCTCGCGTCGGGTCAGCGGCTGCTCCTGGCGGCGTTTGGAGCCGGCTTCACCTGGGGCGCAGTCATCGTCGACTGGGGGCTGGACGAGGGAAGCAAGCGATCACCGGAGGTCGAGAGGCGTGGCGCATGAGTGTTGCGCGCCCGTGACCGTCGAGAGCGAGCGAATCGCCCGCTGAGCACCCACGTCAGGCTTGGGCGCCCGTCTTCTTACGCTCGCGCTCGGCCTCACGCAGCTCGATCCGTCGGATCTTGCCCGTGAGCGTCTTGGGCAGGTCGTCCACGAACTCGATCTCGCGCGGGTAGGCGAAGGCCGACAGGTGGCCGCGGACGAAGCTCTTGATGTCCTGCGCGGTCTCGTCGCTGGCCTCGTGGCCTTCGGCGAGGATCACGAATGCCTTCACGATGTCCCCGCGCTTGGGGTCGGGTGACGCCACGGCCGCGGCCTCGCGCACGGCGGGGTGCTCCACGCACGCCGACTCCACCTCGAACGGGCCGATGCGGTAGCCGGCCGAGATGATCACGTCGTCGGCGCGGCCGGCGTACCAGACGTAGCCGTCCTCGTCGAGCTCGGCGGCGTCCTTGGTGTGGAACCAGTCGCCCTCGAAGTCCTCCTTGGTGTCCTCGGGGCGGTTCCAGTAGCCCAGCGGGTAGTGCGGGTTCGACCGGGCGCGCAGGCAGATCTCGCCGCGCTCGCCCACCGGGAGCTCGTTCTCGTCCTCGTCGAGGATCGCCACCTCCCAGCCGGGCATCGGCTTGCCCATCGAGCCCTCGCGCACCTCGACCGTCGGGAAGTTGCCGCACAGCGGGTAGCTCTCGGTGAGCCCGTAGTAGTCGAGCACGGTGTGCCCGTACTGCTCACGGAACCAGCGGATCACCTCGGGGTTCAGCGGCTCGCCGGCCGAGCACGGGTTGCGCAGCTCGGGCAGCGGGAACTTCTCACCGGCGTTCTCAATCGCGGTCGTGGCGCGCAGCGCGGTGGGCGTGGTGAACAGCCCCTGGACGCCGTGCTTGGAGAGGAAGCGCAGCTGCTCCTCGGGGTCGAAGCCGCCCTTGCGCGCGTAGACGAGCGCGGTCGCTCCGTAGCGCCATGGTCCCAGTAGCGGCGCGATGCCCGCGGCCCAGGCCCACTCGCCCATGCCGTGGAACAGCTCGCCGTCCTGCACGTCGTGGCAGAACTCGAACTCCTCGTGGGCGAGGATGTAGCGGTGGGCGTGCAGGATGCCCTTCGCCAGCCCGGTGGTACCCGATGAGTAGTAGAGCTGGGCCGGGTCGTCGGCCGCGGTGTCGGCCATCTCATAGGTGTCCGACGCCGCCTCCATCGCCTCGAGCAGGTCGATGTCGCCATCCTGGCGCTCGCCGCCGTCGAGATCCTCGATCACGAACACCTTCTCCACCATGCCCTCGGGGATGCGGTGGCGGTTGGCGGTGTCGGTGACCAGCGCCTTGGCGCCGGAGTCGCGTAGCCGGTGCTGGATGCCCTCGTCGCCATAGAGCACCGACATCGAGAGCAGGATCGCGCCGCGCTTGTAGGTGCCGAGGAACACGGCGGCGGTCTCGGGCAGGGAGGGCAGAAGCGTGGCCACGCGGTCCTCGCGCTCGATGCCGTTGGCCTCGAGCGCGCCCGCGAAGCGGTTGGACATGTCCTGCAACTCGCCGAAGCTCACGCGGCGCTCGTTGCCACGGAAGTCCTCCCACACCATCGCGAGCTTGTCGCGCGGGTGCTTGTCGCACACGTCCCGGGCGATGTTGTAGCGCTCGGGCACCTCCCAGGAGTGCGCCGCGCACATGTCCTCGTAGCTGCCCAGCTCGTACTTGCGGTCGCTCATTCTCTCTCCTCTTGGGAGAAGCTACCCACGCAGAGTCGCGCTAGTCGCGCGCCTGCCACATTTCCGGGCGTGAGCCGAGGGTTGGGGAACGCACTCGCCGCCCTCGCGGGCGCTCTTACGCTGGGCGCCGTGGTCCTGCTGCTCAGAAGTGACGACGAGCAGACGCGCGCGCCTGGGGCCGCTACGGCGGACGTGGCCGTCAGCGCGTCGCTGGACGAGCGCGTGGAGACGCGCGGCTCGGTGAACGGCTTCATCCACTCG
Organism: Thermoleophilaceae bacterium; assembly: GCA_035646775.1. Classification (GTDB taxonomy): domain Bacteria; phylum Actinomycetota; class Thermoleophilia; order Solirubrobacterales; family Thermoleophilaceae; genus JAAYBF01. The sequence continues at coordinate 21,403 of DASROS010000045.1, forward strand.
CTCGACGCCACCCTGCCCGCCGAGGACAGCGTGGCCACGCTCCTCCCCCGTCTGTGGCGCAGCGACCCCACGCGCGCGCCGATCGACCGAGCCACCGCCCTCGGCGCGCAGTACCAGCTCGTGCTCTCCGACCTGTGGGGCTACCCGCAGTCGGACTGGAACGGGCTTGGGCCACCGTGGCGCGACCTGGCCGCGTGGGAGCGGTTCGTGCGCGACACCGCCCGGACCTACCGCGGCCGGCCGGTCACCTGGGACATCTGGAACGAGCCGAACGACCCGGGCTTCTGGAGCGGCGGGCAGCGGCGCTTCTTCGAGGTGTACTCGCGCGCCAACCGCGTGCTGCGCGAGGAGCTCGGATCCGACGTGGCGATCGGAGGGCCGAGCATCTCGCGCTACGCGCCCCGGTGGCTCGAGGCCTTCCTCGAACACTGCCTCGACGAGCGCTGCCGGGTGAGCTTCGTCTCCTGGCACGAGAACCTCGAGCGCTCCGACCCGCTCGACTCGATCTCGGAACACCTAACCGACGTGCGAAAGCGGTTCGTGGAGGAGCCCCGCTTCGCGGCGCTCGGCCTCCGCGAGATCCACATCAACGAGTACGTGGGCAAGTCCGACCGGCACCTGGCGGGCGAGGCGGTGTCGTACGTGGAGCAGCTCGAGCGCGGCGGGGCCGACCGCGCTGCGCGCTCGTGCTGGTCGCGGGAGGACTGCTCGCCTGCAGGCCTCGACGGCCTGCTGACCCCCGACGGCACACCGCGGTCGGTCTGGTGGGCACACCGTTGGTATGCCCAGGGCGCGAAGTCCCGGGTGCGCTCGGAGTCCAGCGACACGACTGTCCCCGTGCTGGCCGCCGCGGAGCCACGGCTGGCACAGGTGCTGCTCGGCTACGCGCCGCGGCGCGGGACCCTGGAACCGGCGGCCGCGGCGCGGCGGCGGGTCCAGCTGACGCTGCGCGGCGGAGTGCTGGACACGGGCTCGCGCGTGCGGGTGCGCGCGGAAACCGTTCAGGGAGGCGCGGGCGAGGCGCCGGAACCCACGCCGCTGCTGGTGCTCGACCGCATGCTGGAGCCCGAGAACGGCACGCTGCGCCTGACGCTGCCCGAGCTCGGGCTGCACGAGGCGATGCTCGTGTGGGTGGAGCCCGCGGGCGGCTGACTCAGTCGACCGCGTAGTCCACGATCGACTTGTCGATCAGCCACTCCACCGGCGCTTTGTCGTCGGTGTAGACGCGCCCCCCGCGCAGCGGCTCGCCGATCCGCGCGGCCGCGGCGGCCGCGGTGGAGCGCAGGCCGACCGGCAGGGAGGGCACGGCGTCGCGCAGGTGGGCCGCCGACACCGGGCCCTCGCCGGCCACTATCAACGTGTTCGTGGACTCGATCGGGTCGCGGGCGACGTTGGGGAAGGCCTCGCCGATCGACGCGGTCAGCACCTCCTCCAGCTCGTCCTGGCCCTCGGGGTGGCCCGCGTTCACGATCAGCACGCCGCCGGGCGCCAGGCGGTCACGCACCAGCTCGAAGAACTCCTTCGTGGCCAGATAGAACGGGATGTAGGGCTGGCGGTAGGCGTCGACGGAGATCACGTCGTAGCGCTCCTCGGTGCGCCGCAGCCACGGCCGCGCATCCTCGTGGTGCAGCCGCAGCCGGGGGTTGTTCATGTCGAAGTAGCGCCTGCCGATCTCCGACAGCTCGGAATCGATCTCCACCCCGTCCACCACGGTGTCCGGGAAGAACTCCTCGTACGCGCGCGAGGTGGTGCCCGCCGCGTTGCCGAGGATGGCCACCTTTCGCGGGGGGCGGTCCATCGTGGTGAAGGGAAGGACCAGGTGGCCGTCCCACACGTCGCCGGTGAGCACCGTGTCGGGGTTGTAGACCGAGTGCTGGGCCTGGCCCTCGTTCAGCTCCAGCGCCCGGCTGCCGTCGGAGCGCTCGACCACGCGCGCGTACTGATACTCGGTGTCGGTCTCGTAGATCACCCGCCCGGCCTCGGTCTGGGCCTTCAGCGTGCCCACCGGCAGCGCGATCAGCGCGATGATCGCGGCCGGGGCGAGCGCGTAGCGGCCCACGGGACGCAGGCCGGCAACGGCCACCACTGCGATCGCCAGGGCGAACACCAGGAACGTGCGCCGCGTGCCGATCAGCGGGATGAACAGCAGCGCCGAGAGCAGGGTGCCAGCCAGGCTCCCGGCGGTGGAGAGCGCGTACAGCCGGCCTGCCACCTCGCCTGCCTCCTCGACCCTGTGCACGGCCAGGCGGACCGCGTACGGGGAGACGGCGCCGAGCAGGAGCACGGGCACCGCCACCAGGCCGAGCACGCCGATCAGCGAGCCGAGGAAGGCACCCGCGGAGATCGAGTCCAGCGCGCTCACCGCGACATCGAGCAGCGGGTCGGCGGCGAAGGGCACGATCGCGAGCAGCCCGGCAGCCGTGAGGGCCAGCAGGCAGAGGCCGCGCATCGTGGGGTTGCGGTCGGCCCAGCGGCCGCCCAGCCAGTAGCCGATCGACAGCGCCACCAGCACGACGCCGATCGTGTTGGCCCACACGATGGTCGAGGCGCCGAAGTACGGGGACAGCAGGCGAACGGCCGCGATCTCCGCGCCGAGCGAGCCCGTCCCCACCGTGAAAACGAGCAGCGGCAGTGGCGGCATTCCGACCGGGACTGTAGCTACGGTCGTTTGCCGTGAGTGACCGCCCCACCGCCCACGCCGAGCTCGTGGCCGGCGACCGCGACTGCCTCTGGCACCCCTTCACCCAGCAGCGCGGCTGGGCGGGCGAAGAGCCGGTGATCGTCGAGCGCGCCGAGGGCACCGACCTGATCGACACCGAGGGCCGGCGCTATATCGACGGCGTGTCCTCGCTGTGGTGCAACGTGCACGGGCACCGGCACCCGAGCATCGACGCCGCGGTGCGCGGCCAGCTCGACCGCGTGGCGCACTCCACGATGCTCGGCCTCACGCACCCTGCCGCCATCCGGCTTGCCCGGCGGCTGGTGGACCTGGCGCCGCCCGGACTCACCCGCTGCTTCTACTCCGACAGCGGCTCCACCGCCACGGAGATCGCGCTGAAGATGGCCTTCCAGTACTGGGCCCAGCGGGGCGGCGAGGGTGCACGCCGTACCCGCTTCGTGTCACTCCGCGAGGCCTACCACGGGGACACGATCGGCTCGGTGTCCGCCGGGGGCATCGACCTCTTCCACGCCACCTACCGGCCGCTGCTGTTCGACACGCTGAAGGCCGAGCCCGGCCACATCGCCGACATGGAGCGGCTGTTCGCCGCGCACGGCGGCGAGATCGCGGCGGTGATCATGGAGCCGCTGGTACAGGGGGCGGCGGGGATGCTCGTGCACCCGCCCGGCTACCTGCGCGCGGTGCGCGCGCTGTGCGACCGCCACGGCGCGCTGCTGATCTGCGACGAGGTGGCCACCGGCTTCGGGCGCACCGGGCGCATGTTCGCCTGCGAGCACGAGGATGTGGCGCCCGACCTGCTGTGCCTGGCCAAGGGGATCACCGGCGGCTACCTGCCCCTCGCGGCCACGCTGGCCACCGAGGAGATCTACGAGGGCTTCCTGGGCGAGCACGCCGAGTTCCGCACCTTCTTCCACGGTCACACCTACACGGGCAACCCGCTCGCCTGTGCCGCGGGGCTCGCCACGCTCGACGTGTTCGAGCAGGAGCGCACGCTGGAGCGACTGCAGCCGAAGATCGAGCTCCTGGGCGAGCTGCTGGCCGAGCTGGAGGCAAGTCCTTCGGTCGCCGAGGTCCGCCGCAGGGGCTTCATGTGCGGCATCCAGCTGGCCGACCACCCGGTCGAGATGCAAATGGGCCATAAGGTGACGCTCGAGGCCCGCCGCCGCGGCGCGATCGTGCGCCCGCTGGGCGACACCGTGATCCTCATGCCGCCGCTGGTGATCGCCGAAGCCGAGCTGCGGCGGCTCGTGGAGATCACAGGCGAGGCGATCGACGCCGCCACGGGCGCCGGCGCCGAGCTGCGCGCGGCGGCCTAGCGCGGCCGCCGGGGCGGCCGCGCCGCCGCCTCTAGAGCAGAATGATCAGGAGCACGATGATGACCAGCGCTGTGCCGATTCCGATGTACATGCGTTCCCCTCCTCACTAGTGGATGGTGCCACGGTGAGAATGCCCCAAAGTCGGGGGACGCAACCACGCCACTTACCCCTCGTGCAGCTCGAAGTCCTTTTTCCGCGCCCCGCAGACAGGGCAGAACCAGTCATCGGGGATGTTCTCGAACGCGGTTCCCGGCGGAATGCCGCCGTCGGGGTCGCCCTCTTCCGGGTCGTAGATGAACCCGCAGGAAGTGCAGATCCACTGCTGCGCGGTGGCCGTCTCGCTCACGCCCGGCAATCTAGCGAGCGCGCACCGTGGGCGGCTAGACGTCCAATACCCTGCGTCGATGCGGATCGACCGCCCCCCGCCCGGCGAGGAGCTCAACGAAGGCGACGTGACCGAGGCGCGCGAGGCGTCGTCGCTGATCCTGCTGCGCGAGTCCTCCGACGGCCCCGAGGTGCTGCTCGTGCAGCGCAATCCCGAGCAGCGCTTCATGGGCGGCGCCTGGGTGTTTCCCGGGGGCTCGGTCCACGCCGACGACGGCGACGAGCTGGGCACCGCGCGGAGGGAGCTGGAGGAGGAGGCGGGCATCGCGCTGGCGCCGGACGCCGAGCTCGTGCGCTACTCGCGCTGGATCACGCCCGCCGAGGTGACGGTCCGCTTCGACACCCATTTCTTCGTGGCCGAGGCTCCCGACGGCGCCGAGGCCAAGCCCGACGGCGGCGAGTGCGTGGGCGCGCGCTGGCTGCGCCCGCAGGACGCGCTGGACGCCGGCCAGCGCGACGAGCTGATGCTCGTGTTCCCCACGATCAAGCACCTCGAGCAGCTGGCCGAGCACTCGTCGGTGTCCGACGCCCTGGCGCGCGCCCGCGAGCGCAAGGTGATGCCCGTGCAGCCGCGCGTGCTCATCAAGGGCGGGGTGGCCCGCGTGCTGCTACCCGGCGAGCCCGGCTACGACGAGTGAGAGCCGGGCTGCGGTGCTCGCCCGGGCTGCGCTCCTCGCTGAGAGCCGGGCTGCGGTGCTCGCCCGGCCAGCGCCCGGGCTGCGCTCCTCGCTGAGCCGCTCCCCTCTCTAGCCTCTTCCGTCGTGTCGCTCTCCGTCCAGATCGGTCTGCTGCTCGCGCTCGCCACCGCGTTCACGAGCATCCTGGGCTTCCTCTACAAGCACCGCGGGGCGGTCGAGTCGCCGCCGGTCAGCACCAGCCGGCCGGTGCGCAGCTCGCTGGCGCTGTTCCGGTCGCGCTGGTACGTGCTGGGGATCGTGATCGCGTTCGGCTCGTGGGGCCTGCACTCGGCGGCCCTGGCACTCGCGCCGATCTCGCTCGTGCAGACGGTGATCGCGGGCGGCCTGGTGCTGCTCACCGTGATCGCCAATGGCCTGTTCGGCTTCACCGTGTCCCGCCGCGAGTGGATCGGCGTGGCGCTCACCGCGGTCGGCCTCGCCTTCCTCGCCGCCACCCTGGGCAGCGTCGGCGACGAGGCCCACGCCGACTGGGACGCCGGCCCGCTGAGCCTCTACGCCGGCGCAAGCGCGGCCCTGGGCCTGGCCGCGGCGGCGGCCTCCCGCGGCTCGGAGCACGGGGGCACGCTCCTCGCCGTCGCGGCCGGCTTGATCTGGGGCGCTTCGGACGTATCGATCAAGGCGGTGAGCGACGTGCTCGACGAGGGCGTGCTCGCCGTGCTCACGCACCCGCTTTCGCTGGTGATCCTGGTGGCCTCGCTGGTGGGGATGAGCCTGTCTGCGCGCAGCCTCCAGGTGGGCAAGGCCGTCCCTGTGATCGCCGTGACCAGCGCGGCTGCGAACATCTGCACGATCGCCTCGGGGCCGCTGATCTTCGGCGAGCCGGTGCCCGACGACCCGCTCGGGCTGGCGGTGCGGATCGCCGCCTTCGCGCTCGTGATCGTGGCCGCCTCGCTCACGCCACCGCCGATCCGCGCCACGGAGGGGGAACCCCAGCCCGCGTAGCCGCAACGGGGGCCACCCGGCCGGGTTGCAACCAGGACATGAGACGCACAACACTCACAACCATCGCCATCGTCACGATGCTCGCCCTCAGCGGTGCGAGCGCGCTGGCAGACACGCTGCTCGGCACGGAGGGGGCGGACACGCTGAACGGCACGCCCTCCCCGGACCAGCTCTACGGCGAGGCAGGCGACGACCTGCTCAACGGGATCGAGTCCGACGACTACCTCGAAGCGGGGTCGGGCAACGACCGCCTCAACGGCGGCTCCGGCGCCGACCTCCTCCTGGGCGGCACCGGCGACGACTCCCTGGTGGCCGGCCCGGGGGCGGACGTGACCTACGCCGGCGCCGGGGAGGACACCGTGCTGGGCGACTCCGGCGACGACACGATCTTCGGCCAGGCCGGCGCCGACCGGCTGTTCGGCGGCTCCGGCCGCGACCGGCTGTACGCGTCGGGCGGCGGCGACGTCGCCGACGGCGGCTCCGGCTCGGACCGCATCACCGGCTCCGGAGGCGGCGACACGCTCATCGGGGGCGCGGGCAACGATGTGATCGTGTCCGACGGCGGCTCGGTCACCGTGCGTGCCGGCCGTGGGCGCGACCGCATCCGGACTGGATCGGGCGACGACGTGGTGAGCGGAGGCAGCGGCTCGGACGGCATCGCCACCGGCGCGGGCAACGACCGCGTGAGCGCCCGCGACGGCAAGCGCGACCGGGTGGAGTGTGGCCGCGGCCGCGACACCGTGACCGCCGACCGCTTCGACCAGCTGCGCAGCTGCGAGCAGCGCGGCTGACGCGCCCCTCCCTGCGAAGCAGCCGGCTCGGCCGGCTGCGCACGATCCCCTTCACGCCGGACCCGCCATCGGATAGAAACGTCCCGTGGCCAAGACGGGAATGACCGTGGCAGTGACCGGCCCCACCGGCGACCTGGGCCTGGCCGTGGTGGACGCCCTCGAGCGCTCTCGCACGGTGAAGCGGATCGTGGGGATGGCGCGGCGCCCGTTCGACCCCGCCGAGCAGGGCTGGCGCAAGACCGAGTACCGCGAGGGCGACGTGGTAGACGAGGCCAGCGTGCGCGACGTGGTCAAGGGCGCCGACGCCGTGGTGCACCTGGCCTTCACGGTGATGGGCGAGGGCGACCGCACCCGGGAGATCAACGTGAACGGCTCGCGCCGGGTGTTCGAGGCCGCCGCCAAGGCCGGGGTGGAGCGCATCTGTTACGCGTCGAGCGTGGCCGCCTACGGCTTCCACGACGACAACCCGCTGTGGCTCACCGAGGAGATTCCGGCACGCGGGACCAAGGAGCACTTCTACTCGGCGCAGAAGGCCGAGGTGGAGGCCGTCCTGGCGGAGGTGCTGCTGCGCCGCCAGAAGACGGTGGCGTACGTGTTCCGCCCGTGCATCGTGGCCGGGCCGCGCGCCCGCATGATGCTCGAGGAGATGCCCTACTACCGGCTCTCCGGTGCCGTGCCCGACGCCGTCGCCGGCCTGCTCGCCTCGATGCCGGTGCTCAAGCCCGTGATCCCCGACCCGGGCACGCGCTTCCAGCTCGTGCACGAGGACGACGTGGCGTCGGCGTTCCTCGCCGGCGTGCGCGGCAAGGGCGAGCCCGGCCCCTACAACCTGGCCGGCCGCGGCACGATCCGGATGTCAGACGTGGCGTCGGAGCTCGGCTGGTATTCCGTGCCGGTGCCGGACCTGGCCGTTGAGGCCGCCGCGGAGGTGGTCTCGCGCCTGCCCCTGATCCCCGAGTCGATCTCCTGGATCCACGCGGTGCGCCGGCCGGTGCTGATGAAGGTCGACCGCGCCCGCAAGGAGCTGGCCTGGGAGCCCAAGCACACGGCAAGGGCCACGCTCAAAGCGATGGTGGCCGCCAAGCGCGCGGGCGGCCCGGCGGCGCGCTAAGCGGGCCCTACAGCGCGCGCTTGTACAGCTGCTCGTAGTCCTCTTCGGTGGGCTCGCGCGGGTTGAGCAGCGTCAGGCCGTCGCCCATCGCGCCCTCCACGAGCGCGGGGATGCCCTCCTCCGGCACCCCCACCTGAGACAGCCGCGACGGCAGGCCCATGCGCTCGGACATGCCCTCGACGTATGAAGCCAACGCGTCGCCCACGGCTGAGTCCGAGCCGCCGGTCTCCAGGTCGAACAGCTCGCACAGGTCGCGGTAGCGGTCGGCGATGTCCGCGCCGCCCTCGGCGTTGAAGCGAATCACGTGCGGCATGTTGATCGCGTTGGCCACGCCGTGGGGCACGCCGTAGTGGGCCCCGCAGGGGTGCGACATCGAGTGGGTGGCCCCGAGGTTCAGCGTGATGGCCAGCGAGGCGGCCACCAGCAAGTTGCCGCGCGCCTCGTCGTCCTCGGGGGTCTGCACGCAGCGCTCCAGGTTCTCGCGGATCAGCCGCAGCGCCACCAGCGAGCGGCCGTCCTGGTAGGGGCTCCAGTCCAGGCCGACGTAGCCCTCGATGGCGTGGGTCATCGCGTCCATGCCGGTGGAAGCGGCGATGTGCGGGGGAAGGGTGCGGGTGGACTCGGGGTCGAGGATGGCCACGCGCGGGAACAGCGGGAAGTCGGCGATCTCCAGCTTGACCTTGCGCTCGTGGTCCTTGACGACCGCGCCCATCGACACCTCCGAACCGGTGCCGCAGGTGGTGGGGATGCAGGCCAGCGGAGCGATCGGCAGCGGCTCACCCATGCCGTCGTCGGCGCGGGGCATGAGGAAGAAGCCCTCGCACTCGGCCGCGGTGCCGCCGTGGGTGAACACGGAATCGGCGATCTTGGCCGTGTCCATCACCGAGCCGCCGCCCACCGCCAGGAACGAGTCGGCGCCCGCGGCCTTGGCCTCCCCGGCGCAGCGGTCGCACACCTCGGTCGAGGAGTCCTGGGGCACGTCGTCGAACACGCCGGCCACCTCCAGGCCACCGTCCTCGCAGCCCGCGATCACCCTGTCCACCAGGCCCGTCTCGCGGACCACCCTGTCGGTCACCACGAAGGCGCGCTTGGCCGCCTCCTTGAGGAACTCGAAGCCGGTGGACTCCAGCAGGTCGCGGCCGGCGATCACGCGCGTGGCGTTGGCGGCCTGGAAGAAGTCCTTGAAGCCCGCCATCTGGCGAGCCCCGAGCTCCGAGCCGGCTTCCACTACGCCTCCACGAGGTCGGAGCGGCCCTTCTCCTCGAGCTTCGCCCGGTAGCGCGGGAACACGGGCTTCACGAGCGGGACCAGCTTGAGGATCTTCGCCACCGGGCCCTTGGCCTTCATCTGCCCGCGGGCGAGCGCCACGGTCACGTTGACCTTGCCGAGCCAGAACTTGTGCGCGGTGTCGGCCTCCATGGTCATCACTACCTCGGGCTCGAGCTGGGTGTCGCCGAGGTCCACCTGCCCGTCCTCGCCGTCGATCATCTTCACGGTGATCACCGAGTCGGGGTTCGAGTAGCGGTACTGGACGATCGTGTTCGCCTTGCGGAACTTGGGACCGAGCTCCTCGTCGGTCGCCAGGTCGGCGAACAGCGCTCCGATGAACTCATAGACCTCATCCGCATCCTTGAAATAGGCCAAGTCGACTCTCTTCCTCGTGTTTATCGGGTTCCAGCGCCGCGGAGCCTACTTCGGGCGCGGGAACTGCGTACCGACGAAGGCGTCCCACATCCGGTCAGTGAACAGCCTGCGCTGCCCCATCACGATCCGCGCCGACGGCGTCACCGGGTAGCGGGCCTTCGGACGGCGGGCGGTGATCGCCTTATCGATCGCCTTGGCCACCGTCTCCGGGCCGCCGCCGAGCTTGGCCGTGGGCCCTTCGTAGGCGCCGACGGTGGACGCGGCCACCGCCTGGTTGAACTCCGCGTAGGGGCCGTTCTCGCTGGTGCCGGTGTTCATGGAGCCCGCCGCGGCCGAGGCGAACTCGGTGACGATCAGGCCCGGCTCGATCAGCACCACCTGCACACCGAACCCGCCCAGCTCGAAGCGCATGGCGTCGCTGATGGCCTCCACCGCGTACTTGCTGGCGTGGTAGATCCCGCCGCCGGGAAACGTGACCTTTCCGCCCATCGATCCCACGTTCACCACGCGGCCCTCCCCGCGCTCGCGCATCTTGGGCAGTACCAGCTGGCTCATGCGGATCAGCCCGAACACGTTGGTCTCGAACTGGGCCCGGATGTCGTCCAGGTCCACCGACTCGACCGCCCCCGACTGGCTGTAGCCGGCGTTGTTGACGAGCGCCCCGACGGCGCCATCGGCCTCCTCGACGGCGGACACGGCGGCCTGCATCGACGTCTCGTCGGTCACGTCGAGTGCGAGCGTGTGGCAGCCCTTGTCCTTGAGGTCTTCGATCGCCTCCAGCTTGCGCGCCGTGGCGTAGACGGTGTGACCCGCCGCGGCGAGGCGCTCGGCCGTGGCCCGGCCGATGCCGGTGGAACAACCCGTGATGAGCACCGTCTGGGACTGCCTAGCCATCTGCCTCGCTCCTCCCCTAGGTGACTCGGAGGGACGCTACAGCGCGGCGGCTCCATACTGTCTGTCGAGTACCTGAGATGAGCGCCGCCGCGCTGTAGCGTCCCTCCGAGTCACCTAGGGGAGGAGCGAGGCAGATGGC
>DASROS010000046.1:0-6516 GCA_035646775.1 Thermoleophilaceae bacterium
GCCGTCGGCCGAGGCGCCCCTGAATGACGCGGCGAAGTTGCCGCTGCCGCCACTGACCAGCGTGAGCGCGCCACCGGAGCGCTGATGGACGTCGTAGGTGGTCCCGCTGTCGCCCGCGACAAGCGCTTCGTAGGTCGTGAAGAAGACGCGGCTGCCGTCGGCCGAGGCGCCCTCGAAGTAGGCCGGGACGTTGGCGCTGCCGCCGGAGATCAGCGCATATCCGGTGGCGCTGCGCTCGTAGATGTCCTCCGCACCGCCGTCGTTGTCGGTGCCGAGCACCTGTTGGCTCGTGAGGAAGAAGACGCGGCTGCCGTCGGCCGACGCGCCGCTGAAGTCCGCGTCGTCGCTGGAGCTGCCGCCCGATATCAGTGTCAGGCCTGCGGCGCTGCGCTCGTAGACGTCCCGGCGCGTCCCTACATCCGGGGCGGCGAGCGCCTCGCTCGTGCCGAAGAAGACGCGGCTGCCGTCGGCCGACGCACCCGCGAAAATCGCATCGGCGCTGCCGCCGCTGATCAGGGTCTACCAGCGCGCCGGCGGGACGCTCAACGTCGTTCGCCCCATCGGCGTCGCTGGGAAGGAGCGCCTCCGTGGTCTCGAAGAAGACAACGGAGCCATCGACGCGGCCTTCAAGGGCGCGTTGGCCGACGGCAGCCGGATCCTCCCGTCTCGCCGCCCGAGACGAGCTCGATCGTGCGCTCCTGGGCGACCGCCGCGGGAGCGAGCGCCCCGGCGGCCAGGGCAAGGAGGGCGAGGAGGCCGCCGGCGACCCGGTTCACGGGATCGCCACCGCGGTGACCTCGTTGACCTCCGTGCGCTCGGCGAGGAACGGCGGCAGCTGCGCGTGCGCCTCCTCGGGGTTCCCCGCCTCGACCGTCCAATAGATCCGGTGCCCGCCCAGCGCGCAGGAAGAGATCGTCTCCTGCTTGCGGAGCGGGCTCTCGAACCCCCGCCAGCTCGCATACGCGGTCCGGCATTCGGATGGTGCGTGGCAGTGAGAGAGGTGAAACTCGGCCACGCCGCAACTGTAGGCCGGCGGCTGTGGGCGGCGCATCGGGGAAAGTCCCTCATCATTCTGCCCGTGCCCCCTCCACTTGACCGCGGCCTGACCCGGGGGGAGACTCGGAGCAGCGACCGAGACGCGGGTATCGGTCCGGATCGGCAAGTCGCGGCTGCTCGCGGAGCTGGTCACCAGCGCGGATGCGCAAAACCACCTGGTGCTCGACACCAAGATCCGGCTGATCACCCGCCGCGCGCTCGGGTTTCACCCCACGGAAACGTCACAAGACCCCTAACTACGACCCGGCCGAGCGCCGCTTGCTGCTTTGCATCGAAGCGGCCGCAGCCTCAGTGCAGCAGAACGCCCTGCGTTAGGTGTGACGCCAGACGCCCTGCCACATACCACGCCGCGCCCATCGTGTCCATCGGCCGGTGAGAGCCACCGGCGCTCGTCTCCCACTCATTCGACCTCGCTCAGCGTTTCAGCGTGACCGACAGCGTCTTTTTGGCGCCGGCGCCACCGGAGCTCGATGGCGTGCTGACCAGGCTCAGCTTGATCGACCGGAGCCGCTTGAAGGCCTTCTTCGCCTTCTTCGTGAACTTCAGCTTGAGCTGACCCTTGCCGCCGGCGGGCGCGAGCGCCGAGCCCTTGGCCACCACCGTGGCCTTCGCCTTCTTCGACAGCTTGAGCTTCTTCGCGAGCTTGCCGCTCAGCACGAGCCGGGAGCTGACGAGGCAGGCCTGAGCGCAGCCGGCCTTCGCCACGAAGCCCTTCGAGAGCGCCCTCCGAAGCTTCTGCTTGGCGAAGGAGAGGCCGAGGCCGGTCGGGGTGGTGAGCGTCGTGGTGTTGCCGCCGGTCCCTCCCGTGTTGCCGCCGGTCCCTCCCGTGTTGCCGCCCAAGGTGACGACCGTCCACGAGCGCCTGGCGACCGAGGCGTTGCCGACGGCGTCGGTGGCGCGCACCTCGAACGCCTGCGCGCCGGGAGTGAGGCCGCTCACCGTGTGCGAGCCTGCGGCGGAGCACGGCCCGAAGACGGGCGGTGCGTCGCCCGCGCGGTATGTCCGGCAGGCGAAGGTGGCGGGCCCGTCGGCAGCGAAAGCGACAGTCATGGTCGTCGCCGTCGTGGTCGAGTCGTCGCTGGACGGGCTCGTGATCGTGGTCACCGGAGCGGTGTTGTCCACGGTCACCGTACGTGGCGACGAGAGCGTGACGTTTGCGACCGAGGCGGGCACCAAGATGGAGGAGCTCACCACGTCCGCGCGGTCGTAGGCGAGGGCGTCGATGGTCACCGGGCCGTCCGGAACCGTCGTCGTGTCCCAACTGACGCCGATTCCGCAGTTGGTGGTGGGGAGGCACGGGGGCGTGACCGTTCCGACCACGATCCCGTCGGCTCTGAACTCGACCTTGGATAGGCCGCTTTGGCCGTCGCTGGCGAAGGCACTGAGCCCCTTCGTGCCGCGCACGCTCGTACCACCAGGATCGGTCAGGTCTACAACCGGATCGCCGACGTCCTCGAAGTTCGCGATGACGTTCTTGTCCCCGTTCATGAGGACCGTGCAGATCGAGGGCACGGTGGCATCTGGAGCGCAGCCGGTCCAGGAGTGAAAGGCCCAGCCCGGGGGCGTGACGGCCGTAGCGGCTTTCAGCGTGACGGTGGGCGTGATGACGATGTCGTCCCCGACCGGAACGGGGATGCGCGTGTCCGCATAGTCCACGTAGCACGCCCCGCTCGGGCTGTCGGGGAGGGAGCCGCACTCGACCTTCCCGTCTGGAGCCCCGTCGCCGTCGATGCTGACCACCTGACGGAGACTGCCCGTGGTGAAGGGGTTCACCCTGAGCGTGCCCGCCGCCAGCGCGTCCCCCGCGGTCAGCGCGAGGAGCAGGACGACGAGCAGCGGGAGGAGTCCCCACGGCAGGGTCTTGCGTGCGCCCGGCGGGTCGCACTGAGCGACCATGGCTACCCCTTCATCGTGCGCCTCGGGGCTCCCCGCCTCGACCGTCCAATAGATCCGGTGCCCGCCCAGCGCGCAGGAAGAGATCGTCTCCTGCCTGCGGAGCGGGCTCTCGAACCCCCGCCAGCTCGCATACGCGGTCCGGCATTCGGTTGGTGCGTGGCAGTGAGAGAGGTGAAACTCGGCCACGCCGCAACTGTAGGCCGGCGGCTGTGGGCGGCGCATCGGGGAAAGTCCCTCATCTTTCGGCCCGTGCCCCCTTCCGGACCCGGGATTGGTTGCCTTGTCACCTCCCTCTTGACCGCGGCCTGACCCGGGGGGAGACTCGGAGCAGCATGTCGGCCACGACCAGTCCCCTGGTAGGGCGCGGCAGGGAGCTCGCAAGGCTCGAAGGGGCGCTCGACGACCTCGGCTCCGGACCGATGCGCGTGTTCTCGGTCGTCGGAGAGCCAGGGATCGGCAAGTCGCGGCTGCTCGCAGAGCTGGCCGAGAGGGCGGATGCGAGAAACCACCTGGTGCTCGCCGGCCGCGCGGCCGAGTACGAGCGCGACTTTCCCTTCGGGGTCTTCGTGGACGCGCTCGACGCCTACCTCGGGTCGGTGCCGGGCGCTCGCTGGCGGGCGCTCAGCGACGATCAGCAGGCACAGCTCGCGGCCGTCTTCCCCAGCCTCGGGGAGCTCGCGGGTGAGCTCGGGAGCGCGCTGAGCGCGCTCCCGCACGAGCGCTATCGCGCCCACTACGCGGTGCGAGCCGTGATGGAGCTGCTGGCCCGCTCGCAGCCCTGTGTTGTGGCTCTCGACGACGCGCACTGGGCGGACGCGGCCTCCATCGAGCTGCTCTCCCATTTATTGCGGCGCCGCCCCGCGGCGCCGGTCGTGCTGCTGCTGGCCCTGCGCCCCGCGCAGGCACCGAAGGGCCTGATCGCCGCGCTCGATGCGGCCGAGCGGGAGGGGGCGTGCGAGCAGATCGAGCTCGCCCCGCTGAGCCGCTCCGAGGTCGAGGAGCTGCTCGACCCATCCCTCGGAGAGTCCGTACGAGATGGCCTCTACTCGGACAGCGGCGGCAATCCGTTCTACCTGCAGCAGCTCGCGCGAGCCGCCGCCAGAGGCGCCACCGGGGGAGCATCTCCCGAACTCACGACCAGTGAAGTGCCCGATTCGGTTCTCACGGCACTGGAAGAGGAGCTGGCGCTGCTGTCGGAGCCCTCGCGGCGCGTGCTCCAGGCGGCGGCGGTGGCCGGAGAGCCCTTCACGCCCGACATCGCCGGCGAGATCGCGGGTCTGCCCGTGCCCGAGGCGATGGGGGCTGTTGACGAGTCGGTCGAGCGCGGGCTGGTACACCCGACCGAGACACCTCGCGAGTTTCGCTTCCGCCACCCGATCGTGCGGCGCGCGGTCTACGAATCGGCCGGCGAGGGCTGGCGCGGCGGCGCCCACGCGCGCGCGGCCGCCGCGCTCGCCGCCCGTGGCGCTCCCGCGGCCGCTCGCGCCCACCATGTGGAGCGCTCCGCGGGGGTGGGAGACGAGGCGGCTGTGAGCCTGCTTACCGAGGCCGGCCACGCGAGCGCCCCGCTTGCTCCGGCCGTCGCGGCGCGCTGGTTCCAGGCGGCGCTGCGCCTGCTGCCGGGCGAGGCCCCCGGCGAGCGCCGGCTCGAGTTGCTCGTGCCGTTGGCGCGTGTGCTCGGCTCCTCCGGCCAACTGGAGGCCAGCCGGAAGACGCTCGGCCAGGTGCTGGCACTGCTCCCCCGCGAGCTGCCGGCCGTCCGGGGCCAGGTGATCGCCTTCATGTCGCTCATCCAGCATCTCCTGGGCAACCACGGCGAGGCGCGGGCGCCGTTGCTCGAGGCGCTTCGCGAGCTGCCGGACCCTCGCTCGTCTGAGGCCGCGTCGCTCCAGACCGAGCTGGCGGCCGACTGCTTCTTCCTCGGCGAGTGGCCCCAGATGGAGCAGTGGGCGTCACAGGCGCGGGATCTTGCCCGAGCGGTGTCTGACGGGCGAGTACAGGCCGCGGCGGCCGCGCTGCTCGGACTCGCCTGCTACGAGCTGGCGCGGGTCGCAGAGGCGCGTGCGCACGTCGCAGAGGCCAAGGCGATCGTGGACGAGCTCTCCGACGAGGAGCTCGCCCTGCGTGTGGACGCGTGCCACTGGCTGGGGTGGTGCGAGCACCTGATCGACCACTACGACGACTCGGTCCGCCACATGCGCCGCGGGATCGCTATCTCCCGGCAGACCGGTCAGGGCCACGTGCTCGCGCCGATGACGATCGGCATCGTGATCGCCATGACCTGGCAGGGCCGGCTGGCGGAGGCTTCGACCCACACCGACGAGGCGATCGAGGTCGCGCACCTGGCCGGCAGCGACCAGCTCATGGCCTGGGCACTCACCATGCGCTGCTGGGTGGATGGGCGCCAGGGCCGGATCGCCGATGCGATCCGAGCCGGGGAGGAGGCGGCGCGCGTCGCCAGCACCGTGCGGCGCGGGCCGTACACCGTGGTCGCCAGCCAGTGGCTGTCGGAGGCCCGGCTCGAGGCGGGATCGCCTGCGCGCGCTCGCGAGGAGCTGCTGGCGGTCCTCGACGGACCGGAGCTGCCCAACGTGGAGCACGCCTTCAGATCGTGCGTCTACGAGCTCCTCACGCGGATCGAGCTCGCGCTCGGGGGCGTCGCGGAGGCAGGCGCCTGGGCGCGGCGTGGCGAAGCCGCCGTAGAGGGGCTCGGCCTGCCAGGGCGCGCCGCATTCGCTCTGCGCGCGCAGGCTGCGGTCGCGCTCGCTGAGGACGATCCCGGGCATGCGGCGGAGCTGGCGCTCGAGTCGGCCGAGGCCGCCGGTGAGGGCTACCGCATCGAAAGCGCACGCTCGCGGCTCCTGGCCGGCACCGCGCTCGCGGCGGCCGGCGACGGTGGTTCCGCTGTCACGCACCTCCAGGAGGCCATGGCAGAGCTCGACGCGTGTGGAGCAGAGCGCGACCGCGACCGCGCAGCCCGTGAGCTCCGCAAGCTCGGGCAGCGTGTGCCCCGGGCCGGCCGCCACGGGAGCGGCCGGGGCGAGCTGGCCGCGCTGAGCGTGCGCGAGCTCGAGGTCGCCGAGCTCGTCAGGGACAGGCTCACGAACCGCGAGATCGCGGAGCGGCTGGTACTGAGCGAGAAGACGGTCGAGCGGCATCTCACGAACGTGTTCCGCAAGCTCGGCGTGCGCTCCCGGGTGACGGTTGCGCGCATGCTGGAAAGATGAGGGGTTTTCCCCGATGTCCCGCCAGCCCCACGCCTCCAAGATGGGAAGCGTGAGAAGGCGGCTGCCTCTGCCTCTGGTCCTCGTGCTTGCCCTCGTCAGCCTGGCGGGGGCGCCGGCGGCCGCCGACGCGGCGGCGGTGGCGATCTTCGACGACTCGCTTCAGCCGAGCCGAATCACGGTCGCGCCGGGCGAGAGCGTTACCTGGATCAACGGCGGCAGGAGCCCGCACACGGTCAGAAGCGACCGGCGGGTCTGGCGCGCCTTCACCGTGCAGCCCGGGGCCTCGAGTCGCGCGGTTCGCTTTCGGAGAACGGGGCGCTACCGCTACCGAGTCGAC
>DASROS010000047.1:0-7055 GCA_035646775.1 Thermoleophilaceae bacterium
GAGATCGACGCCACGCCCGTGACCAACGGTGACTTCGAGGCGTTCGTGGCGGACGGTGGCTACGCGCGGGACGAGCTGTGGAGCGTGGACGGGCTGCGGTGGCGGTTCTCGGAGGGCATCCAACGGCCCCTCTACTGGACGGCGACGAGAGGCGAGCGGCGGTTCCAGGCCACCGAGGAGCGCGACCCCGCCCTGCCGGTCATGCACGTGTCGTGGTTCGAGGCCAACGCCTTCGCGCGCTGGCGCGGAGCGCGCCTGCCGACCGAGGCGGAATGGGAGAAGGCCGCGGCCCACGACCCCGCCACGGGCGAGTCCCGCCGCCGCCCCTGGGGCGACGGCGAGGCCACACGTGAGCGGGCGAACATCGATCAGCTCGCCTTCGGCCCGGCCCCCGTCGGCTCGCTTCCCGCCGGCGCCTCGGCGCACGGGGTGCTGGGGATGATCGGCGACTGCTGGGAGTGGACTGCGAGCTCGTTCGGGGGCTACCCGGGGTTCGAGCCGTTCCCCTACCGCGCGTACTCCGAGGTGTTCTTCGGCGACGGCTACCGCGTGCTACGCGGCGGCTCGTGGGCCACCCGCCCGAGCGTGGCCCGCAACACGTTCCGCAATTGGGATCTCCCCGACCGGCGCCAGATCTTCGCCGGCTTCCGCTGCGCTCGGGACGCGTCGTGAGCGGAGAGGCCACGATCCAGATCGAGAACTGCCTGGATGGCCGGGCGCCAGACACGCTCGCCGAGGACGTGCGTGCGGGGCTGTCCGCCGAGCGCAAGCGGCTGCCGCCCAAGTACTTCTACGACGCCCGCGGGTCCGAGTTGTTCGACCGGATCACCTCGGTGGCCGAGTACTACCCCACCCGCTGCGAGCGCGCGATCCTCAACCGCCGCGCGCCCGACCTGGTGGAGGGCATGCGGGAGCTGGTGGAGCTGGGCTCGGGCACGGCATCCAAGACACGCGCGCTGCTCTACGCGATGGCGGCCGCGGGAACGCTGGACCGATACGTGCCCTTCGACGTGGACGAGTCGGTGGTGAAGGCCAGCGCCGATGAGCTGGCCGAGCTCTACCCCGGGCTCGCGGTGCACGGTGTCGTCGGCGACTTCGAGTCGGACCTGGGCGCCATACCCGAGGGCGAGCGGCGGCTGTTCGCCTTCCTCGGCGGCACCGTGGGCAACTTCGAGCCCGAGCAGCGGGCCCGCTTCCTCGCTCGCATCCGCGGCCTGCTCGGCCCCACCGACCGCCTGATCCTGGGTACGGACCTGGTGAAGGACACCGCGATGCTCGAGGCGGCCTACGACGACGCCGGGGGCGTCACCGCCGAGTTCAACCTCAACGTGCTGAGGGTGCTCAACGCGGAGCTGGAGGCGGACTTCGACCTGGACGCCTTCGAGCACGTGGCCGTGTTCGTGGACGAGCATGAGCGGATCGAGATGCGGCTGCGCTCGCTGCGCGATCAGACGGTCTCGATCCCGGGCGCTCAGATCACGGCCGACTTCGCCCAGGGCGAGGAGATGCTCACCGAGATCAGCAGCAAGTTCACTCCGCAGCGGATCGCGCAGGAGCTCACCGCCGCGGGGTTGAGCCTGGACGAGCTGATCACCGATGAGCAGGGGCTGTTCGCGGTGAGCGTGGCCACGCCCGCCTGACGGCCGCGCGCCATAGAGTGCCGCCGCCATGGACCTGAACGGAGCAGGCACGATCGTGTCGGGCGGGGCCTCCGGCCTGGGCGAGGCCACCGCGAGGGCGCTCGCGGAGCGCGGTGCCAAGGTGGCCCTAGCCGACGTCAACGACGAGAAGGCGGAGGCGCTCGCGGGCGAGCTGGGCGATTCCGCGATGGCGGTCCATTGCGACGTGACCGCCGAGGACGAGGTGAGATCCGCGGTGGACGCCGCCGTGGAGGCGTTCGGCTCGATCCGCTTCGCGGTGGGCTGCGCCGGGGTGGGCTGGCCGGAGAAGATCGTGTCCAAGAAGGGGCCGCACCAGCTGCTGCCGTTCGAGACCGTGGTGCGGGTGAACCTGATTGGCATGTTCAACTTCCTGCGCTTCTCCGCCGCCGCCATGAACGAGAACGAGCCCGACGACGAGGGCGAGCGCGGCGCCGCGGTGATGACGGCCTCGATCGCCGCCTACGAGGGCCAGATCGGCCAGGTGGCCTACTCGGCGTCCAAGGGCGGCATCGTGGGCATGACCCTGCCCGCCGCCCGCGACCTCGCCGGCCGCGGCGTGCGAGTGTGCACGATCGCGCCGGGGCTGTTCGACACCCCCCTGCTGGCGGCGCTCCCCGAGGAGGCGCGCCAGGCGCTCGGCGCCACGATCCCCTTCCCCCCGCGGCTCGGACGGCCGTCCGAGTACGCCCAGCTGGCGGTTCACATCGCCGAGAACACGATGCTCAACGGCGAGACGATCCGGCTGGACGGCGCCATCCGGATGGCACCCAAGTAAGGCGCGCATAACCTTTGCTGTAGACCCTCTCGACTCACAAGGAGACCCTGAATGCCCGAAGCAGTGATCGTCGACGCCATCCGCACGCCCATCGGCCGAGCCTTCAAGGGCTCGATGGCGCAGCTGCGCCCGGACGAGACCGGCGCCTTCATCGTCGACCGCCTGCTCGAGCGCAACGAGGGCGTGGAACCCGCCCTGGTCGAGGAGGTCGTGGCCGGCTGCGGGCTGCCCCAGGGCAAGCAGGCCTTCAACATCGGCCGCGTGATCGCGCTGCTGTCGGAGAAGCTCCCGCAGGAGGTCAACGGCAGCACCGTGTCGCGCTACTGCGCCTCGGGGCTCGACGCCATCCGGATCGCCTCCAACAACGTGCTGGCGGGTCAGGGCGACATCTACATCGCGGCCGGCGTGGAGGCCGTGTCGCAGTACAACGAGCGCCAGGAGGCCGCGGGCGTGGCTGACCAGAACGAGCACCTTCAGGGCCACAACGGCGAGCCCAACGTCTACATCCAGATGGGCGACACCGCGGTGAACGTGGCCAAGCGCTACGACGTGAGCCGCGAGGACATGGATAAGTACGCCCAGCGCTCGCAGGAACAGGCCGTGAAGGCCCAGGAGGACGGCTTCTTCGGCCGCGAGATCGCGCCGATCCCGGACCACGAGGGCAACGAGATCGCCAAGGACGACGGCCCGCGCGCCAGCTCCTCCTACGAGAAGCTCTCACAGCTGCCCGAGGCCTTCGAGGGCGGCGGCGGCGTGACCGCCGGCAATTCCTGCCCGCTCAACGACGGCGCCGCCGCGGCCCTGATCATGTCCGCCGACAAGGCCTCGGAGCTGGGGCTGAAGCCGCGTGCGCGGATCATCACTGCCGCCACCGCCGCCACCGAGCCCGAGTACATGGGCGTGGCGCCCATCCCGGCGATTCAGAAGGTGCTCGAGCGGGCCGGCATGACCATCGGCGACGTGGACATCGTGGAGCTCAACGAGGCCTTCGCCGCCCAGGTGATCCCGATCATGGACGAGTGCAACATCCCGCTGGAGAAGCTGAACCCCCACGGGGGCGCGATCGCCCTCGGCCACCCCTTCGGGATGACCGGCGTGCGGATCATGACCACACTCCTGAACGGCCTGGAGACCGCCGACGGAACGATCGGGCTCGAGACGATGTGCGTGGCCGGCGGGCAAGGCGAGGCGATGCTGGTGGAGAGGCTCTCCTAAGCGCTCGCCGTCTCTAGGCGGCGCTCGCGCGCCCACAGGAACAGGGGCAGGGCGAAGCAGACGCCGCCCACCGCGGCGAGGGCGAACGGCCACCATTTCTGGATGCCGACCCTCGCCGCCTCCCCCGGCATCCAGAGCAGCACGACCGTGCCTGTGAGCAGGAGGTCGGTCAGGGTCAGGATGGCGATGGTGGTCTCCACGGCCTGCTCGCCGAGCTCGCCGAAGTCCAGTCCGCTCTCGCCGAGGAAGACGACGAAGACCGCGACCTGGACAGCGAGGCCCAGCAGAGCCAGCGCGAGGAAGAGCGGCGCCCGGCTCATGCCGCTGCCCCCGCGTTCGCCGGTTCGCGCACGAAGCCCGCGATCAGCTCGGCCAGCCGCTCCGGCTGGTCCTCCGAGACGAACGTGTAGCTGTCCTCGATCCACTCCAGCCGGGCGTTGGGGAGGGTCGAGGCCAGCGACTCGGGGATGCCGTTCCTGAAGAAGCGATCCTCTGCGGCCCAGGCGAGCAGCGCCGGGCGATCAAAGCCCGGCAGGCGGTCGGCGGCCTCGTTGGTGTGGCGCGGGTCGATGCCCGCCAGCACGGCGTTCAGCTCCTCCCGGACCGCGGAGTCCGCCAGCGCGGCGAGCACGTAGGTGTCCTCAGCCTGCTTCTCGATCGGGCGCTTGGTCAGCCAGCCGTAGGCCGCCGGCAGCCGCCGGGCGGCTCTCGGCCGCAGCGAGTGCAGCACCCCCAGCGTGGCGCCCGGCACCCGCGCGAGCGCGAGCAGTGGCTTGAACAGCTTGGGCGGGAACACGTCGCGGTAGTCGCACGGTGTGAGCACGAGCCGGCCGATGCGCTCGGGACGAGTCGTCACCGCGATCTGGCACAGGGCGCCGCCGGTGTCGTTGCCCACCAGCGTCACGTCGTCGAGGCCGAGAGCGTCCAGGGCGTCGCAGACCAGCGCGGCGAGGGCCGGTGGCGTCAGGTCGCCGCCCCCGAGCGGCTCGACGTGGGAGCCGAGCGGGAGGTCGAGCGCCACGCAGCGGAAGTCCGGCGACAGGCGCGGCACCACCTTGCGCCAGAGATTCGCGTTCACGAGAAGGCCGTGCACGAACACGATCGCCGGGCCCGAGCCGGTCTCGTGGACCCGGATCCGGCCGCCCGGCAGGTCGAGGGTGCGGGCCTCGCCCAGCTCAGGGGACCGCCAGCGGCTGCGTTCGGTGGTGCTCATGCTCTGTCCCCTCTGTTGCGTACAGTCTGTATGTCGATGTCGGCGAGCGTAACATACATACAGTGTGTCTGTCAGTGGGGAGGTCGTAGTGCGCGCTGAGCGGCGGGCCAACGTGGAGCGCTCGGCGACAACACGCGCCGCCCTGATCGCGGTCGCCCGCAGGCTCTTCACCGAGAGGGGCTACGTCGAGGTCGGGACCGAGGAGATCGTGCGCGAGGCGAAGGTCACGCGCGGCGCGCTGTATCACCACTTCTCCGACAAGCGCGCCCTCTTTCGCGCCGTCCACGAGCAGGTCGAAGAGGACATGGTCGGCGCCATCACGGAGGCGATGGTCGGGATCGAGGATCCCGTCGAGCTGCTGGTCGCTGCCAACCGCCGCTTCCTCGATCTGTGTACGGACCCCAACTGGACCCGAATCCCGCTGATCGACGCCCCCTCGGTGCTGGGCTGGACCGAGTGGCGGGCGGCCGACATGCGCTACGGCCTCGGCCTGGCGACGCTGACCCTCACGGCCGCCATGGACGCCGGCGCCCTGCGCCGGGCACCTGTACGCCCCCTCGCACACCTGCTGCTGGCGGCGATGGGCGAGGCCGGCCTGATGATCGCCCAAGCCGACGATCCCGAAGCCGAGCGCGTCGAGGTGGAGCCAACCCTCGTGGCGCTGATCGACGGGCTAAGAGCCTGATTGGGCCACATTCGGGCGGCATGTCCGCCCAAATGCGGCCCAGCGCGGCCGTCAGCCCGTGACCAGCACGATCTTGCCGAGCTTGCCGCCCTCGGTGAAGCGGTCATAGGCGGCCTCGGCCTCGTCCAGCGGGAAGGTGGCGGCCACCGGCACGTCGAGCGCGCCGGAGTCAAAGCCCGGGAGCACCTCGGCCTCCACGCGGCGCATCGCGTGCGCCTTCTCCTCGAGCGGGCGGGCGCGGAGGGTCGAGGCGCGCAGGGTGGCGCGCTTGCCCATCATCGCCCGCAGGTTCACCTCAGCCTTCAAGCCCGCCCCCACGCCGATCACCACGATCCGGCCGGAGGTGGCCAGGGCCTTCAGGTTCTCGCCGATGTTGGGTGCGCCAACGAGCTCGAGCACCACGTCGAAGGGACCGTGCTCGCCGAAGCCCTCGGGATCGATCGCCGTGGCGCCCAGCTCCTCCACGCCGGCTCGCAGCTCCTCGCGGCGCACTGTGGCGGTCACCCGCGCGCCGGCCATGCGGCCGAGCTGGACGGCCGCGGTGCCCACCCCGCCCGCGGCGCCGTGCACCAGCAGGCGCTCGCCGGGCCGCAGCCCGGCCTGGCTGAACAGGGCGTCGTGTGCGGTGGTGAATACCTCGGGCGCGCCACCGGCGCGGGGCCAGTCCAGCGCCTCGGGAACGGGCATTGCGGCGCGCTCGTGGAGGACCGCCAGCTCGGCCTGCCCTCCGCCGCCGACGATCGCCATCACGCGGTCACCCTCCTCGAAGCGCTCGGCGCCCGGTCCGCGGGCCACCACCTCGCCGGCCAGCTCCAGCCCGGGAATGTCCGGCGGTACTCCGGGCGGGGCCGGGTATTCGCCCTTGCGCTGGAGGATGTCGGCGGCGTTGAGCCCGGCGGCGCGCACCGCCACCAGGATCTGACCCGGGCCGGGCTCCGGGTCCGGACGCTCCTCGACCACGAGGTCGCCATCGTGGATGGTCACGGCTCGCATAGCGCGCGACTCTAGACGGCCGCTCAGCCGACCGCGCGCCAGCTGACCGTGACCGGCTCGCACTCGGCCACCTGCCCGCCGGTGTCCAGGCGGCTGAGGACCACGGTCACGCGCCAGGTGCCCGCCACGCCCTCGGCGCCGAAGCGCCCGCGCAGAGTCCACCGCAGCGACGCGCTCAGCGGCCCCTGCGAGGAGCTCACCGTGCGCGTCTCGCGTCCGGAGTCGCGGAAGCGCCCCGCCCCCACCCTGCGCTTGCCGCGGCCCCGGGCGATGCGCGCGCCGCCGGACTCCAGCGCCACGGGACGCCCGAGGGCGCCGGGGCAGCGGATCTGGAAGGCGGCTCGCGCGCGGGTCAGGGCCCGGCCGCGACCGCCCACCTGGAGCACCGACGGCAGCCGCTGCCCGGTGAGCCCGAAGTAGCCGGCGCCCCACTGGACAGCGGACCTGCCGGAGCCGGCGCGGCGGGCGGGCCTCCGGGCGCTCCAGCGAACGGTGCGGGTGTCGCACCTGGCC
>DASROS010000048.1:0-25575 GCA_035646775.1 Thermoleophilaceae bacterium
TCCCCGCGGCGTCGGCGCACGAGCAGGTAGCCCACGCCGATCACGATCAGCGCGACCACCGCGTAGTCCACGTAGTGCAGCGAGTCCTTCCAGGACTCCCAGTTCTCGCCGGCCTGCTGGCCGATGACGGTGAGCATCAGCACCCACGGGATGCAGCCGGCAAGCGTGAGCGCCGAGAAGCGCCAGAAGGGCATTCGCGCCACGCCCGCGGGAAGCGAGATGAAGGTCCGGATGATCGGCAACATGCGCGTGAAGAAGACCGTGGCATCGCCGTGGCGCTCAAACCAGCGGTCGGCCCACTCGAGGTGGCTCTTCTTGATGTGCAGCTTCCTGCCGTGCTTCTCCAGCACGTCCACCCGCCCGTAGTAGCCCACGCCATATGCGATCCACGAGCCCACGAGGTTCGCGAATGAGCCCACGGCCACGGCGGCGAACAGCGAGTACTCGCCGTCGGACACGTTGAAGCCGGCGAACAGCATCGTGGCCTCACTGGGCACCGGGATGCAGGCCGACTCGAGCAACATCAGGATGAAGATGCCGAGCAACCCGATCGCGTCGACCACGTCCACCGCCAGGTCCACGACCGGGTCGGTGATCGAGCCGAGGAGGGTCATGAGCAGCGGGGTAGGGTAGCGGGCCGCTATGGGCGTTCCCCTGTTCGCAAGCAGCCTCGACCACCACAAGCCGCGGCTCGCCGAGAAGCTCGCCGAGGTGGTGGACGGCGGCCGTTACATCCTCGGTCCCGAGGTGGAAGCCTTCGAGGCCGAGTTCGCGGCCTACCTCGGTGTAAGCCACTGCGTCGGCGTGGCCAACGGCACCGAGGCCATCACGATCGCGCTGCGCGCCATGGGCGTCGGCCCGGGCGACGAGGTGGTCTGCCCC
Source organism: Thermoleophilaceae bacterium (assembly GCA_035646775.1). GTDB lineage: Bacteria > Actinomycetota > Thermoleophilia > Solirubrobacterales > Thermoleophilaceae > JAAYBF01. The sequence goes on from DASROS010000048.1 coordinate 883, forward strand.
TCCTACACCTTCTGGGCCACCGTCGAGGCCACGATCAACGCCGGCGCCACGCCGGTCTACTGCGACGTCGACCCCGAGACCGCCTGCGTCACGAAGGACACAGTGCGCGCGGCCCTCACCTCCCGCACCAAGGCGATCGTGGCCGTGCACCTCTACGGCAACGTGGCGCCGGTGGACGAGCTGGCGGAGCTGGGCCTGCCGGTGCTCGAGGACGCCGCCCAGGCGGCAGGCGCGACGCTGAACGGCAGGCGGGCCGGGTCGCTGGGCACCGCGGCCACCTTCTCGTTCTTCCCGTCGAAGAACCTGCCCTGCCTCGGTGACGGCGGCGCGATCGTGACCGACGACGGCGACGTGGCCCGGAGGGCGCGCCGCCTGCGCTTCCACGGCTCCGACGACAAGGCCACCTTCGTCGACGTGGGCTTCAACTCCCGGCTGGACGAGCTGCAGGCCGCCGCCCTGCGGATCCTGCTGCCCGAGCTCGACGGTTGGACCGCCGCCCGGCGCCAGGCCGCTGCCTCGTATGACCGCCTGGGCCTGGGCGATCACGTGACGCCCATCCGCATCGTGGACAACGCCGAGCACGCCTACCACCTCTACGTCGTTCGCGCCGAGCGGGCCGACGAGCTGGCCGCGAGCCTGTCCGAACGCGGCATCGGCTGCCGCGGGTACTACCGCGTGCCGTCGCACCGCCAGCCGGGCGTGGCCCACCTGCTCCCCGACGGCCTGGAGCTCCCGGGCACCGACGAGCTGGCGCGCACCGGGCTCGCCCTGCCGATGGGCACCGAGCTGTCCGAGGAGCAGGCCCGCGAGGTGGTCGAGGCCGTGGCCGCGGCCGCCTGAGCGATGCGCGTCTGGGTCGACCTCACCAACAGCCCGCACGTGCTGGTCATGCGCCCGCTGATCGCGGCGATGCGCGAGGACGGCCACGAGGTGGCGGTGACCGCGCGCGACTTCGCCCAGACCCTGGAGCTGTGCGAGCGCCTGGGCGTGGAGCACACGGCCGTGGGCCGCCATCGCGGCGGGCGCCTGGCCAGCAAGGGCCTGGGCCTGGCCAGCCGCAGCGCCGCGCTGTTGCGGTGGGCGCGCACGCGGCGTTTCGACGTGGCGATGGGCCATGGCTCCAACGACGTGAGTGTGGCCGCGGCGCTGCTGCGCATCCCCTCGTCCACCGCCTTCGACTACGAGTGGGCGAAGGTCCAGCACAACGTGAACTGCCGGCTCGTGCGCGCGGTGGTGGTGCCCGACGCGATCCCGCCCGAGCGCCTGGACCGCTACGGCGCGCGCGGCAAGGTGCGTGGATACCCGGGCCTGAAGGAGGAGTATTACCTCGCCGACTTCGAGCCCGACCGCGCGGTGCTGTCCGAGCTCTCGCTGGATCCGGAGCAGCCGATCGTGGTCGTGCGCACGCCGCCGGCGGTGTCGCTCTACCACCGGTTCGAGAATCCGCTGTTCGCCCGAGTGCTCGAGCGCCTGCGCGGCACACAGGCCGTGGTCCTGCCGCGCACGGCCGCCCAGCGCGACGAGATCCGGGCACTGGGCGGCCTCACCGTGCCCGAGCGCGCGATCGACGCCCAGAGCCTGATCGCATTCGCAGACCTCGTGGTGTCCGCGGGCGGTACCATGAACCGCGAAGCGGTGGCACTCGGCACCCCGGTGTTCACTACGTTCGAGGGTCGGCTGGGCGCAGTCGATGAGCGGCTGCTCGCCGAGGGCCGGATGCGCCGGCTGGAGGATTCCGAGCAGGTGAACGTGGAAAAGCGTGCAAACTCTGAAGCAGAGCGCGTGCGACGCGACCCACGGGACCTGGTGAAGCTGCTGCTCTCCGCCCGCGAAGAGAGATGAATCCCAGGATCACATCGTCGGTGAGCGTGCGCCGCCTCGGGCAGGTGGCCGTGGACGCCTGCCTGATCGGGCTCGCCTACTACCTCGCCTACGTCCTGCGGTTCGACTCGGGCATCCCAGGGCGCTACGAGAACCTGCTGGCCGACACGCTCGCGTTCGTGGTGCTCGCCAAGCTGGCGCTGTTCGCGGCCTTCGGCCTGTACAGCAAGCTCTGGCGGTTCGTGGACCAGGCCGACTTCGAGTCGATCGTCAAGGCCGTCGTGGTGTCGAGCTTCGTGCTGATCGGCGGGCTGTTCCTGCTCGCCCCCGGCTCGGCCGACCCGCCGCGCGGGGTGATCGCGCTGGACTTCCTGCTCACGCTGGCGCTCGTGGCCGGCGCCCGCTTCTTGCTCCGCGCCCTGGTGGAGCGCCCGCGCGGCCCGCTCATGCGGCGCGCCGACAGCGAGGTGCTGATCGTGGGCGCCGGCAACGGCGGCCAACAGGTGGCGATGGAGCTGAGGCGCAACCCCGAGCTCAAGAGCGCCGTGCTCGGCTTCGTGGACGACGATCCGCGCAAGCGCGGCATGCTCGTCTCCGGCTACCGCGTGCACGGCAGCACCGACGACCTGCCCAGGGTGCTCGACGACACCAAGCCTGACGAGGTGGTCATCGCCATCCCCTCGGCGCCCGGCATCGTGCGACAGAAGGTGGTCACCGCCTGCCGCGCGCGGGACATCCCGGTGCGCACGCTGCCGACCACCTTCGAGCTGCTTTCCCGCGGTCCCAACCTGCTGCGCCAGGTGCGCGAGGTGCAGGTGGAGGACGTGCTCGGCCGCGAGCCGGTGCGGGTGGAGATCGACCGCGTGGGGGCCTACCTCCGCGGCCGTGTGGTGCTGGTGACCGGCGCGGGCGGGTCGATCGGCTCGGAGCTGTGCCGCCAGATCGCGCGCGTGAAGCCCAAGCGCCTGGTGCTGGTGGACCACGCCGAGAACAACCTCTTCGAGATCCGCCGCCAGCTGGAGGAGGAGCGCCACTTCGGCTCGCTCACGGCGGTGCTCGCCGACTGCAAGGACGCCACCCGCATGCGCGAGCTGTTCGCCGACGAGCAGCCGTCGGTCGTATTTCACGCCGCGGCGTACAAGCACGTGGCGCTGATGGAGGAGAACCCCGTGGAGGCGGTGCGCAACAACGCGGTGGCCACGCGCATCGTGGCCGCCGCGGCGGGCGAGGCGGGTGTGGACCGCTTCCTGCTCGTGTCCACCGACAAGGCCGTGATGCCGGCCACGGTGATGGGGGCGTCCAAGGCGCTCGCGGAGTGGGCCGTGGAGGCCGCGCAGAACCGTTACCCCGGCACGCGCTACGCGGCGGTGCGGTTCGGGAACGTGCTGGGCTCCTCCGGCTCGGTGGTGCCGATCTTCCGCCGTCAGATCGCTGCCGGCGGCCCGGTCACGGTCACCGACGAGAGCATGTCGCGCTACTTCATGACGATCCCCGAGGCGGTGCAGCTGATCATCCGCTCGGGCGAGCTGCAGACCGGCGGCGAGGTCTTCGTACTCGAGATGGGCGACCCGGTGAAGATCATCGACCTGGCGCGCCACATGATCCGCCTGTCGGGCAAGGAGCCCGACGTGGACATCGCGATTGAGGTGATCGGCCGCCGGCCGGGGGAGAAGATCCACGAGGAGCTGTTCGAGCCCGGCGAGCGCCCGCAGCCTACGCCCGCTGAGAAGATCCTCGCCGCTGTGCGGCCCCGGCTGGCACCCGAGTGGGTGGAGGGCGCGTTCGCGAGGATCGAGGAGCTCGTGTACTCCGGCGACGCCGCCGGGCTGGCTGGAGCGGTGGCCGAGCTGTCGGCCGAGCGGGCGCTGGCCTCGGACGGGTCCGCTACAGGCCGGATCCAGAGCTAAGGTCCAACCCTTCTCCCATGGAGATCATCGAGCAGATCGGGTCCTATGCCGGGCTCGCGGCGGTCCTCGGGCTGGCCGTGCTCTCGGCGCTGTACTTCTCGCAGGCGCGTGACGTGCGCCGCCTGCGCGAGTGGGCCGGCCGAGGGCCCGAGCGCACGGGCGAGCCCGCGACCGCGCCGGCCCAGCGCGTGGTCGCCCAGCCCGTGCCCCAGGCGCCCGGCCAGGTGACGCAGCCCGGAGCCAAGCCGGCAACGGCCGCCGGCGCCAAGCCCGCCGCAGCGGCGGCCGCCGGCGGTGGGGCCGCAGCGGGGGCTGCAGCCGCCTCGGCAGCGGGAGCCGCGCCTGCCACGGCCTCCGGGCCCGCCGCGCCTGCCACGGCCGCCGGCCAGGGCGCTGCCACTGCCGCGGGCGCGCGGGCCGTCGAGAAGGAGGGCGTCTCCCAGGACACCGTGGTGCACCCGCCGCCCACTGCGCCGGGCGATGCGGGCGACGGCGCGAAGGACGAGGACCGCGAGGACGACGCAACGGGCGACAGAGACGGGATTGCACCCGGCGTTGTGGCCGTTGGTGGAGCCGCCCCCGGAGCGGCTGGAGCCGCGGCCGCCCCGCACGGCGACGAGGACGAGGCCGATGACGCCGACGAGGACGACGAGCATTTCGGTGACGCGGACGAGGACGACCTCGACGACGACGACGAGGATGCCGGCGAAGACGACGAAGATTTCGCCGCCGACGCCGACGCCGACGACGACGACGAGGACACCGGCGACCGGCCCGCCGTGGCGGCGCCGAACCTTCCGCCCAGCCGGCCGCTGACCGCCGCCGGCGCCCGCCGTCCCGTGCCGCCCCCGGCGCTGCCGCCGCGCGCGGCGGCCCCGGGCCGGGGCAACGCCACTGGCTCGATCCTCCCGCCGTACGCGCGGAGCCGGCCGGGCGGTCCGCCGGAGCCATCCTCGCCGGAGCCCTCCGGCCGCCGCACCGCGATCATGGCGATCGCCGGCGGCCTGCTGCTGCTCGTGGGCGTCGGTTTCGGCGCCACGCAGCTGCTCGGCGAGGACGAGGGGGGCGCTCAGCCCGCCGGCCAGGCCTCCCAGCAGCAGAGCGGCGGCTCGGGCGGGGGCGACGCGGGCCAGGGCGCCGCCAACCGCCGCCGCGCCGCTGTGGACCCGGGCAGCGTGACCGTGGCCGTGCTCAACGGCACCACCGTGCCCGGCCTGGCGGCTCAGATCGGCGACAACATCGAGGGCCAGGGCTTCCAGCTCGGCACGATCACCAACAGCACCGACCAGCAGCGCGCAGAGTCGGTGGTCCTCTACGCACCGGGTGCCGAGAACGAGGCAAGGGACGTGGCCCGCCGGCTGAACATCTCGCAGCGCGAAGAGGCCGACCCCGACAGCCAGGGGCTGGCCGGCGACGCCACGGTGATCGTCGTGGCGGGCCAGGACCAGACGCGCTAGCGCCTACGGTCGGGAACGCCATGACCGTGATCGAGATCGTCTTCTGGGTCACCGTCGCCTTGCTCGTCTACACGCACGCCGGGTATCCGCTCGTGCTGCGCGCGCTGGTCGCGCTGCGCGGCGAGTGCCGGTCCGGGCCGCCCGTCGCTCACGGCGACGCCGAGCTGCCGCAGGTCTCGCTGGTGATCGCAGCTCACGACGAGGAGCGGGTGATCGAGCCAAAGGTCAGGAACGCGCTCGAGCTCGACTACCCGCGCGAGCGGCTCGAGCTGATCGTCGTCTCCGACGGCTCGGCGGATGCCACGGCCGAACGCGCTCGAAGCGCGGGCGCCGATGTCGTCCTCGAGCTGGCGCGAGGCGGCAAGGTCACGGCGCTCAACACCGCAGTGAAGCGGTCACGCGGCGAGCTGCTCGCCTTCTCTGACGCCAACAGCCTCTGGGAGCCCGATGCGCTGCGGTGCCTGGTCGCACGTTTCAACGACCCGCTGGTCGGCTACGTCTGCGGCCATGTCAGCTTCGAGGCGCCCGACGGCGACAACCAGGAGGGCCTCTACTGGCGCTATGAGATGGCGGTTCGCGAGCTCGAATCGCGGCTCGCCGGCGTGACCGGGGGCAACGGCGCGATCAACGCCGTGCGGCGCGACGCTTACGTCTTCCTGCCCTCCGAGCGCGGCCAGGACATCACCTTCCCTTTCAGGATGGTAAAGCTCGGCCACCGCCCCGTCTATGAGCCGCGGGCGCGGGCGCGCGAGCGGATGGCGGCGACGATCGGTGACGAGTTCGGCCGCAAGCGGCGGATGATGGCTGGAGCCTGGGGCACGATGTTGACCGGCGGCATGCTCTCGCCGCGCGGCTACGGACCGCTCTACGCGTTCGAGATCCTCTCGCACCGGCTGCTTCGCTACGCGTCGCCGTTGCTTCACGTGCTCGCGTTCGCGGCCAACCTCGCGTTGCTCGGCGAGGGGCCGGTCTACGCGGTCACGCTGACGGCCCAACTGGCCCTGCTCGTCGCCGCGGCGCTTGCGCCGCTGATGCCGCTGGCGCCGCTGCGGGTGGCGCGCTACTACGTGGCGACGATCGCGGCGAGCGCGGCCGGCCTCTGGGATTTCCTGCGCGGCGGCGTTCCGGTGATCTGGGAGAAGGCGGAGGGGACCAGGTAGTGCCGCGGATCGCCGAGCTCACGATCGCCGCGCTCGCGCTGCTGATCGCCGCACCGCCGCTGCTCGTCGCCGCGATCGCGATCAAGCTCGACTCCCGAGGGCCGGTGGTCTACCGGGCGCGCCGAGTGGGACGCGACGGGATCGAGTTCGAGCTGCTGAAGCTGCGCACCATGCACACCGGCAACGACCCGGCCGGAGTCGGGACGCCCGTCCTCGCCGGCGACCCCCGCGTGACCCGTGTCGGGTCGCTGCTGCGGCGACTCTCGCTCGACGAGCTCCCCAACCTCTTCAACGTGATCAGGGGCGAGATGGCAATCGTCGGCCCGCGCCCGACTCTCGCCGCCCAGGTCGAGGCCTACACGCCGCACCAGCGCCGCAGGCTCGCCGTCAAGCCCGGCATCACCGGCTGGGCCCAGGTCAACGGCCGGGCCGGGATCGGCTGGGAGGAGCGGATCGAGCTCGACGTCTGGTACGTCGAGCACCGCTCCCTCCCTCTCGACCTGCGGATCCTCGCCCGCACCGCGCGCCTGCTCGTCACCGGGCACGGGCTCTACGGCTAGAGGGCTTCACCGGTTGGGAGAACGAGCACACGCCGAGCTGATCGCCGACTGCGGTGCCGCCGCGCGAAGCGACGACCTGTTTCGCTCCCGGGCGTTCCTCGACGCCGAGGGCACGACGCATACCCTGCGCCTGACCTCGCCGGATCGGAGCGCGCTGGTGCCGCTGATCGTGCGCGAGATCGAGGGCACGGATCGTCGCGACGCGGTCTCGCCCTACGGCTATCCCGGCGCGACCGTCGAGGGCGGCGGCTCCGCCGCCGTGGCGGGCGAGGTGGACTGGTCAGAGACCGGGCTGGTGAGCATCTTCGCGCGCGAACGCCTCGTCGGCGAGCCGTGGCTCGCGAGCGCTCGCGAGCGCTCGCGAGTCCTCATACACGATCCCGACAAGCCCCGCCGGACCCGCGCCCGCCTCGCTGAGCAGATCCGCGCCAACGAGCGCGCCGGCTGGTCGGTCGAGGCGACGCCGGGCCCGACCTCGACCGCCGCCGACCGCGACGCCTTCGCGATCGCCTACGAGCAGACGATGCGCCGTGCAGAGGCGGCCGAGCGCTACTTCTTCGCGCGCGAGTACTTCGATGCCGTCCTTTCCTTCGATCGCAGCTGGCTGCTGGTCGCGCGGCGCGAGCGCGAGCCCGGGGCCAGCGCGATCGCCGCCGTCAGCGACTCCACCCTGCACTACTACCTTGGCGCCACCGCTGACGCAGCCCTAGCCGGGTCGCCGTTCAAGAACGTCGTCGCGTCGATGCTCGCCCTTGCCGACGAGCTCGAGCTGCCGCTCAACCTCGGCGGCGGAGTCACCGCCGGTGATGGCCTCGAGGCGTTCAAGCGCGGCTTCGCCAACGCCGAGTTGCCCTTTCTCACCCACGAGGTCATCTGCGATCCGGAGGAGTACGAACGCCTCGGTGGCGCGGATGGTTGCGATGACTTGTTCCCGGCCTACCGGGCGGGAGGAGGCGAACCTTAGTCGGCGGGGACGCTCTCGAAATCGCCGCTCGACCGCGTACGCAGCCCGCGCCCGGTGCGCAGCTCCTTGGCCACGAGACCCACTTCGAAGATGCCGGTGGCCCTGGGCTTGAATGCGAACGAGCCGGTCCCGCGACGGAACGTGGCCGTGCGGTTGAGTGCCCTCTTGCCGTTGCGGGTGATCGTGATCTGGACCGCCGACAGCTTCGACAGCGAGAAGCGCACGCGCGTCGTGGTGCCCCTCGTGGCGGAGCTCGGTCCGAGCAGTTCGAGCTCCGCCGGCTCGGTGGTGTAGTCGGCAAAGCGGCGCGCGGTGTCGCAGTAGATGTCGCGGCGGAGAGCGCCGCACATGCTCTTGACGATCTCGCGCAGCAACTCGTGGTACTCACGCGTGGACTCGGCTCCGCGGAAGGAGTAGGTCGACCAGTCACCCGTGTCATTGCGCGGCAGCTCGCGACGGGCCTCGGGCTCGGCGGCCCTGTGGAGCCGGAGCGCCCTGGCGTCGCCGGTGATCTTGGCGTAGTCGTACAGACCGACCACCGCCTGCAGAAAGGCGTTGATGATGAACAGTCGCGGGGCGAACGAGTACTGGAGGTAGTGGGTGCCTCCAAGCGGCCCTCGGGTGGCGACGCCGACGGGGGGCGGGGTCTCGAAGGCCCGGAGCCCTTGGGAGGCGTAGCGCCGCAGCCTCGGCTCGCCGAGCAACTCCGACACCCGCGCGAACGCCTGGAGCCCCTGGACCTGGGCCATGCCGCTGATCCATGGCGGCCGTCCGCCGCCGAACTCGAAGTAGTACTCCCATGCGCGGAAGCCGCCGCGCCTGGCGGAGGTGGTGACCATCTCGGCGAGCAGCTTGCGCAGGGCGCGCTTGCGGCAGGGGCCGTCGCCCCTCACGCACACGCCCTGCATCGCGATCGCCTTCTTGAAGTTGACGAGCGGCTGCAGCTGCAGCCCCTCCCCGGCGTAGTACTCGAACAGCAGCTCGCTACCACGGAACTGCACGAGGCCGCGGTTGGCCGGGAACGGGCTGCTCGGCCAGAACTCGGCGTTGCGGCGCAGGATGAGAAACAACGCCGGCATGCGCGAGGCGGTCAGCCGGCGGCCACGGGCGATCGCCTCCAACGTGCCGATCACCGAGCCGAGCTCGTACCTGCGCGTGCCGCGCAGCCGCCGGTGGCGCGAGCGCGCGAGCGCATAGATCCGGCGGTGGGACCGGTAGGCCGCCCGCGAGATCCTGCGTTCGCGGCGAGCCTTGGCGAGCGCGCGGAGCACCGCGCGTTGACCGAGCGACCGCCGCCTGCGCTTTGCCGCGGCAGTCGCCGACGGCCGCGGCGATGCCGCCGATCGGCGCCCGCCGCGGGGCTCGCGGCCCAGGTCCGACCCGGCCGCCGAGGGCGCGAAGGGATCGTTCACCTGGACCGCCCGCGTGGCGTCGATCAGGAGCACCTCGCGCGCGTGCGCCGGAGCGGTCGCCCACAAGGCTCCGCAGGCGCCGAGACCGGCGGCGAACCTCACTATTTGCGGGACCATCACCCACCTCAACCTAGCGCGAGCCCGTAAGTTGCGTGCAAGGTTCGGTGCGGTCTGCCTACTCGAGCTCGGACGGGCGGCGCCAGTCGGAACGGAGCAGTCCGTAGACCACTACGTCCTTGAGCTCATCGCCTCGCCTGACGTGCTGGCGCATGGTCCCTTCGAACCGGAAGCCGAGGTGCTCGACGACCGCCCGCGCGGCACGATTGTCCGCGGGGATGAGTCCGAGGATGCGATGCGCGCCGAACTCGTGGAAGGCCAGCTCGATCGTGAGCGCCTCCGCCCTCCTGCCCACGCCCTTGCCGCGCAGGCCGGGCGCGCCCAGCAGGGCGCCGAGCTCCGGTGCGGTCTGGCCACCGACGCCGTATAGCGCCGTGAAGCCCACAGGCTCGTCGTAGCCCTCCACCAGCACCGCCCACTTGCGATCGGGACCGTCCTTGCGCAGGGCGGTGTCGATCCACCGCCGGGCGTCCTCCTCGGAGAAGGAGTCGCGGTACTCGACCAGGCTCTGCACGGCCTCGCGATTGTTGAACCAGCGCTGCACCGCCGGGGCGTCGCCCGGCCGGAAGTCCCTCAGGGACACCCTCGGCTGGGTACGGTCCTCGCCCGCCGTCACGCCGGCACCGGCTCGGCCGGTCGCGGGTGCTCGCCGTCGGTTCCCTGCGCGCGGGTCCCGCCGTTCCCCGCCGGGACGTGCGGCGCGAGCAGCGCCACGAACGCAAAGGGAGCGAACCAGACGGCGTAGATGTAGAACCAGTGGCCAGCCAGGATCTGCACGGCGACGATCACGGCGGCGGCGAGGGCCGCGACCTGAACCGCGTCGCGGCGGCGCGGTACGAAAACGGTCGCGAGCGCCAACCCCGCCACCAGCAGCTTGAGCGGCGTCCGCAGCGGCGCCACGGCCGGCTCGAGGTTCCAGACGCTGAACGGCGAGCCACGCGCGGCCTGGTAACCGATCGTGCGGTCATAGAGCTCTCGTAGGCCCCCGTCCGGGAGAAACGGCAGGGTCGTCAGGATCAGCACACCCGCCAGCGTGACGAGCGCGATCGCGCCAGAGCGCACGCGTAGCCTCCCGGTACCCCTCGCCAGCAGCGGCGCCACCGCAAGCGGTACCGCCTTGGCGGCAGCGCCGGCGCCGGCGAGCGCTCCACGCACGGGCGCCGAGGCCACCGCCACCAGGGCGAACACAAGTAGGGCCGCCAGCAGCGCGTCGTTGGCGTTCGACTGCAGGGTCAGCGCGGTGTAGGGGTACGCGGCCCAGGCGTAGGCGAGCGCCAGCCCGAGAAGCGTTCCCGGCCGCCCTGGTCGCAGTCTTCGTCCCAGCAGCAGCAGTCCGACCACCGTCAGGAGGTCGAACGCGATCGCGGCCGCGTGCGCCGCGGGCAGGTCGTCGTAGGTCCCGCTCCACGGAAAGAGCTGCTCGAACGGGATGTAGGCCAGGTAGGTGAGCGGCCCGTACGTGTCGCCGCGGATCTCGGGGAAGCTTCCGTCGTAGATCTCCTGGCCATGCTCGATCCGGTCGGCGCCGATCACGCCGGCGTAGCCCACGTCGATCACGCTCGAGTCCACCACGTTCAGGCCGATCCGAAGGCCGAGCAGCAGGACCAGCCCGAGCGCGAGCGCAGCGGGAGGCGCGAACGGCACTAGTGGGCCGCGCGGCCTCGACGGGCGCCAGGCGGCCACCAGCATCCGCACGAGGATGTAGCCGAGGACGGGGTAGACGAGCGCCACCGACAGCTCGATCTTCGCCGCGTTGAAGAAGGCCTGAGAGATCCCGAACGACAGCAGCACGAGTAGGTCGAGGTGCAGCAACCGCAACGGCCGGCGCGGGTCGACGAAGGGCAACACGAACAGTACGCAGAGGGAAAGCCACAGCCAGGGCGAGTTCAGGCTGCCGCCGAAGGCGCCCTCGTAGCCCCGAGCCAAGAAGACGTCTACCGCCGGTCCTTCCCAAGCCTCGAGCACCCTGCCGCCGCGATCGTCCACGTAGACCTGCGCGCGCTCGACCCCGCCGGCGTAAAAGCTCACCTGCCAGCTATCGGACCCGCGAACGTAGGCCCGCGGCTCCAGCCGCCCGTGCTCGGACCGCGCCTCGGAGACGGCACCCGCACCGCCGGCGATCGCGACCGCCCGGCGGGGGGTGAGGCGAAAGCTCGGCGGTGGCCGGTTGGCGGTCGGCGGTCGGGAGAGCGGCTCGGCCGGGCGCCGGACGCCGATGCTCGCCGCCTCCCGGTCCACCGGCCGCGCCTGCTGATCGTCGGCTGCTGCGACCTGCGCGCCAACTCCGAGAGCGGTGGCCAGCGCGAGCGGGGCGGTCACTCCCGCGACCGCCCGGCGCACGTTGCGACGGTACGGATGAGTTGTGGTCTGGGCGGGCACCCTGAGCACCGGTTGCCCTACCGCCGGCGCTCCACCAACGCGTGCACGCTGCTCTGGCCGATCGCGTAGACGCGCTCCTTGTCCGCAACGATCGGGCTGGCGAGCTTGCCTATCTTGGACTTCCACACGAGCTTGCCGTTCTTGGCGTTGAGCCCGAAGCTCCCCTTGGGGCCGACCTTGACGGACCGCACGCCGGTCGTGCCGCACCCGTCGCAGGTGGCGTAGTAGACGATTCCGTTCATGATCTGCGGGGCCGCGTGGACGGAGCTCGGTGCCGAGTGCTTCCACCTCACGTCGCCGGTGGCCGCGTCCAGCGCAAAGACGTTGCCGTCGTAGGTGCCGAAGTAGACCTTCTTGTCTTCGACCGCGGCCGCGGAGTAGATGTAGGTGCCCGAAGGCCTTGCCCAGAGCAGGTCGCCGCTCTTCAGACCGTAGGCGTACATCGTGCCGTCCGTGTTGCCGATGTAGACGCGACCGTAGGCGATGGTCGGGGTTGCGTAGAAGAACTCGCGCGAGCCGAAGGTGGAGTTCGACTGACTGCGCCAGATGAGCTTGCCGCTCTTGGGGTTCAGCGCGTAGAGGCTGCCGGCATCGGTCGCGATGACGATGCGCCCGGCGGCGTAGGCGGCCCCGGTGTTGACCTGGTCGTCGGCCTGGAAGCTCCAGACCTTCTTGCCGTTGCCGGCTCTGATCGCGTAGACCCTGTTGTCCCAGGATCCGAAGTAAAGGATTCCGTCCACGAGCAGCGGCGACGACTCGATGGGCCCCGCCTTGAAGCGCCAGCGCTCCTTGCCCGTCTTGGCGTTCATCGCCACGATGAAGCCATCCGCTCCCGGCCGGTCCTGCGGGCACTTGCTGAAGTCCATGTAGGCCTGGTACACGACGCCCTTGGCGATCACCGGGGAGGCGGCGGCGCAGCGCTTGAAGTCCTTCTTCCATTTGACCTTGCCCGTCTTGCCGTTCACGGCGAAGAAGTCTCCGCGCTGCTGTGGCACGTACACGTTGCCGTAGCCCACCGACGGCGGGAACTCGACCGTATCCCCCGCGTCGAATCGCCAGATGCGGCGGTAAGGCGGACGGTGGCGGAACCCCGCCGCCACATGCGACCGCTGCTGGTCAAAGGCATAGGTCGGCCAAGGCACGCCCAGCCGGGGCGGCCTCTTCTTCTTCGGGCCCTCCGAGGGGACAAACTCCGTGTCGGCGGAGCCGCGCATCTCCGTCGGCTGCAGCTCGTTGTAGACGTACACGCCGGCCACGACCGCCACGGCGAGCAGGGCCAACGCGCCGCCGATCAGGACACGGCGCTTGCTCATCGCGCGCAGGATGGCAGACGAACCGGGCGGCGGCCTCCCTTCATGCGGTCAGGCTCTCGTACAAGGCCAGCGTCCGGCGTCCGGCCTCCTCCCACGAGTAGGGCCCGGCGGCGGCCGCGGCGGCACGGGCGGCGAGAGCCTCCCGCTCGCCGGGGTCGGCCAGCAGGCGCTCCAGCGCCTCCCGCAAGGCGGCGGGATCGCCGGGGGCCACGGCAACCACCGCGCGGTGGTCGGACGCCACCTCGGCGAAGCCGCCCACCGCGGAGGCCACGACCGGCTTGCCGAACGCGAGCGCGGTGCTCAGCACGCCGGACTGGTCGATCCGGCGATGGGGGAGGGCCACCACGTCGGCGCGGCGGAAGTAGGCGGGCAGCTCCGGGTCGTCCACGAACCGCTCCACGAAGCGCACCCGGCCGCGGGCGCGGTCCGCGGCGGCGCGCAGCGGGGCCATGTCCATGCGGGGCAGGCCCACCACCCACAGCTCGGCGGCGTCGATCCCCTGGAAGGCCTCCAGCAGCACGTCGATGCCCTTGTACGGGCGCACCAGGCCAAAGCTCAGGATCACCGGGCCCTCCACGGCCGCGAGGTCGGGTGGAAGCGGCCGCTCGACTGGCAGGCGGGTGAGGTGCTCGAATGCGCCGTGGGGGATCACGTGCACGCGGTCGGGGTCGGCGCCGAAGCGCTCCACCAGCTCCGCGGCCCCGGCGCGGGCGTGCACCACGAGCGCGTCCATGCGCTGCACCAGCCGGCGGGTGACCGGCTCGCGCGCCCCGCCGCCGCGGCGCAGCGTGTTGTGCACCGTGAGCACCCGCGGGCGACTCGGCGGGAGCAGCAGGGAGTCGATCGCCTCCAGCGGCAGCCACTGGTAGTGGCGCACGTCGGCTTCGCGGGCGTGGGAGCGGTAGCGCAGCATGTCGGGAATGTGCTCGGCCGCGCGCAGCAGGCGGCGGGCGCCCCGCGCGCGGCCCGGGGCGGTGGCGCGACGGTAGAAGCGCTCGGTCACGCGGAAGCCTTCCACCGGGGGCGGCGCGCCGTGCACGAAGCGGCTCGTGACCAGCTCCACGTCGGCTCCGGCGCGGGCCAGCCCGCCGGCAAGGGCGTGGTCATAGGGCAGCGACCAGGCCCCGGGATCCACGAGCTGCACGCGCACGCGCGCATTCTCGCCTTCGGGCGCGTCGAATAGCTTTCCGCCGGTGGAGTCGAGCCCAGTGGTCCGCGCCGTCTTCCTGGTGCTCGTGGTCGTAACGGTCGCGGCCTTCGTCGTGACCCAGTCGCTGAAGACCGAGGAGCCGCTGGTCCTGCGCTTCGCCGTGGCCCAGCCGGAGGCGCTCTCGCCCAACGGCGACCGCGTGGGCGACTCGCTGCGCGTGGGCTTCGACCTGTCCCGCCCGGCGGAGATCTCGTTCTCGGTGATCGACTCCGAGGGCGGGGAGGTGCGCCGCCTCGTGGACGACCGTCCGCTGGCCGGCGACACCAAGCACCGCTTCCGCTGGAACGGCCGCGACGACGAGGGCGCGCCCGTGCCCGATGGCACATACCGGCTGAGAGTGGTGCACCGCCGGGAGGGGCGGGTGGTGGACTCCTTCAAGGAGGTGCGCGTGGACACGAGCCCGCCGAAGGTCGCGCTCGACTCGGCCGAGCCGGGCGTGGTGGACCCCGGCGATGGCGACGTGAAGGTGCGCGTGCGCTACAGCGGGCCGCAGAACGCCAACCCCGAGTTCCGCGTGTACCGCACCGAGGGAGGGCCGGTGCGCATCGTGCGGCGCTTCCGGGGCGGCGGCACCAAGAGCGGCGTGTGGGACGGGTCGGTGATCAGCGGCGACCTGGCGGTGGACGGCAACTACGCCTTCCAGGTGCGGGTGCGCGACGCCGCGGGCAACGAGACGCTCGCGCCGCGGGGCGTGCCCACGCCCCGCACGGCGGCAGCGGGCGCGGGCACCACGGTGCGCCGGCTCACGCTCCAGGGACCGCAGGGCGTGGTGGACTCAGGGACCGTCGCGCGCCTGGACGTGGGCCCCACCCCGCGCCGCTACCGCTTCGCCTTCTCGCGCCTGGGCGCTCGACGCGACATCCGTCGCGACCGCCGCCGCGGCGGAGCGCTGCGCGTGCGCATTCCCAGCGATGCCCGCACGGGCGTCTACCTGGTGCGGGTGCGCGCCCGTGGCCGCCGCGCCGTCTGGCCGCTGGCGGTGGTGGGCCGTCCGCCCAACCGGGCGGCCGGCCGCGCGCGCCCACTGGTCGTGCTCCCCACGGTCACCTGGCAGGGCCTGAACGACTGGGACTCCGACCTCGACGGCTTCGGCGACACTCTGGACAGCGCCCGCTCTGTGCCCGACGAGCGACCGTTCGCGGATCGCGGGTTGCCGCCGCGGTTCGCCACGGAGGTCTCCCCACTGGTGCGCTTCCTGGATCGACGGCGCCTGGCGTACGACCTCACCACGGACCTGTCGCTGGCCCGCCGGGAGGGGCCGTCGCTGGGCAACGCGCCGGGCGTGGCCGTGGCGGGCACTTCGATCTGGCTCCCGCGCACGGTGCGCGATCGCCTCCGCGACGAGGTGGAGCAGAATGGCCTGAAGGTGGTCTCGTTCGGGCGCCAGTCGCTGCGGCGGACGGTGGCGCTGGTCGGCGAGCGCCTGCAGGACGCCAGCCCGCCGCGCCCCGACGACCTGTTCGGCGAGCGCACGCAGGTGTTCAGATCCGACCCGCCGGCCCCGCTCGCCGCCGAGGAGGACCGGCTGGGGCTGTTTAAGGACGTGGATGACCTCTTCGGCGAGTTCGAGGTGTTCGAGCGCTCGGTGTCGCTGCCACCCGACGCGCGGCTGCTCACAGCCGCCGGGCGCGAGGAGGGAGAGGCCGCCTTCGTGGGCTATCGGCTCGGCAAGGGGGTGGTGATCCGGCCCGGCACGCCACGCTGGGCGCGCGAGCTGGAGGAGAGCCGGCTGGGCGAGGAGATACCGCGTGTGACAGAGCGCATATGGTCCGTGCTTTCGCGCCGTCGCTGACTGTACGGATCAGCGTGCTCCACCTGGGGCGCGGAGGTGTGGCGCGACTATTGAAGGGTGAAGGGGCCTATGACCCCCGAAACGCTTCAATTCTCTGCGGCTCAGGCTCTTCGGTGCTCAGTCCCGCCCGATCGCTGAGGTACACGAGCGCCGCCGCGGCAGCGCCCGTGGCGGGCCACACGAGGTAGTAGTTGTTGAAGGTGCGCCCGATGAACAGCAGCACCAGCAGCGAGATCGAAAAGCCCACCGCCCCGACCCACAGCTCGCGCGACTGGTGCTGGACCCATAGCAGCCATACGGTCAGCGGGAGCCAGGCGAGGACGGCGATCAGCGCGAAGGGATACGAGCCGTCGCGGTCCTCGAGGATCCCGGCCCGGATCAGCAACCCCGACAGTCCGTAGCCCGCGATCTTGTAGGTGCCGGCGCCGAACTTCACCGTGTCGTCGTAGAACGCGACAGGGTCGGCGATCAGGAACGGCAGGATCCCCACCGCCAGCACGCCGGCAAACACGGCGGCCACGCGCTTGAGCTCGGAACGTCCCACCTTCCGCGCCACCAGCATCAGCGCGATGAAGGGGATGGCCACCACCGCGAACTGCTTGAGCAGCACGGCGGCCGCGAGGCTTGCGGCGGCCCAGCGATATCGCCCGCGGGTGACCAGCGCGAAGGCCAGCAGGGTGAGCGTGATGCTGGGTGCGTCGTTCTGCCCGAACCACGCCGACCGCACGGCGATCGGGTTGGCCACCACCAGGGCGCCCAGCGCCAGCCGCCAGCCCAGCGGGGCGGGGAAGGCCAGCGCGGCCGCGAAGCCGCCGAGCGTAAACAGCAGCACCAGCAGCCGGTAGTCGTCGAACGGGGAGGGCAGCAGCCGCCAGACCGCCGACGTGTAGACAGTGCCCGGGAAGTAGGCGTAGTGCTCCAGCGCCACCTCGCGCTCGCGCACCCGCTCGGACACGCTGCCGTCGCGCGTGTAGAAGCGCTCCATGCCCGACCCGCGGTAGTCGTGCCCGTACGGGTTGTCGCCATCGAGCAGCAGGTCTCCGGCTAGCTCGATCTGAAAGGTGGAGTCGTTCGTGTGAAACCACGGCGCGGTGGCGTCCCGCAGGCCGAGCTGCAGGAGGGTCGAGGGCAGCAGCAGCGCCAGCGACACGGCCAGGACGAGCAGCGCGCCGGCCCAGGCCGGCCAGTCGCGCCGCCGCCGCAGCTGCCACGCCCCGATCAAGGCCACGGCCAGGGCGGCGAGGAAGCATGCGGCGCGCGCGATGCCCACGTCCCACTCCTCGCCCGCCGCGCGCACGAGCGGGCCCAGGATCCCTTGCGGCTCCACCGAGCCGGGCCGGAACGGCCACGGGTCCGAGCCCAGCTCGGGCAGCGTCACGGCGAGGATGGCAAGCAGCAGCCCGAGCAGCGCCCAGCCCTCGGGCTCGGTCATCCGGCCGCGAAGGCCCAGGCGCTCCATCACGCCGTGGCCGCGGCGGGGTCGGACTGCGGCCGCTCGCGGTGCACGCCGTCGTCGATCCGGGTCCAGGTGAGCTGGCCCGCCGCCACGCCGAGCACCACCCACGTGAGCGGGTCCTCCAGGAAGCCGCTGTAGAACAGCGCGTGCACGAACAGCCCGAGGAAGGCGGCGCCGAGCGCCAGGCCCATCGCGGGCTCCAGCCGCCTCACCGCCACGATCGCCCGCGCTCCTCCCACCAGCAGCCAGGTGTAGAGCACCAGGCCGATCAGGCCCAGTTCGGCGGCCACCGTGAGGGGCGTGGTGTGGGACACGAACGTGGGCGTGGAGCGGTCGCTGCCGGCCAGCCGGCGGCTGGCGCGCGGCTGGCCCCCCAGCCCGACGCCCAGGATCGGCTCGTCCTCCACCACCCGGATCGTGTCCTCCACGCGTTCGGACCGGTCGGCGGTCACCGTGCGCAGCGACTCGTCCCGGATCGCCACCGAAGTCACCAGGTAGCCCACGCCGAGCAGCGTGACCAGCGCCACGCCCCCCACCACGAGCAGCCGTGTGTTGCGGCCGCCCGTGGCCACCGCCACGCCGAGCGTGATCGCCACCAGCGCCACCATGCTCGACTGCGAGTAGGAGAACAGCAATCCGGCCCACATCACCGCGAGCAGCCCTATCCCGAGGCGCAGGTCCACGCGCTGCAGGGCGAGCAGCACCAGCAGCACGCCGATGCCGAGCACCACGTGGCGCCCGTAGAGGCTCGGGTCGCCGAACAGGGAGGTGACCCTGAAGAAGTCCGAGTTGGCGTTGGAGACCTCCAGGTTGGGTGCGAAGAAGAGCAAGTCGTGCGTGACCGACTGGTACAGCCCGACCGCGGCGAAGGCGGCGGCGAGGGCGATCCCCACCCGCGCCAGGGCGCGCGGGGTCCAGTCCGGGAACGGCGCGCGGGCGCCCACCCCCAGCAGCAGCGCGAACGGCAGCGTGAAGTACGCCAGCAGCTCCACGCCCTGCTCGAGTGAGTCGGCCCACAGCACCGACAGCGCCGCGTAGCCGATGAACGCCGCGGCGGGGAAAGCCACTGCGCGCGGCAGGGCACGGGCGGCGCCGGTCTGTGTCCGATCGGGTCGCGCGGCCCGCCACGCCAGCGCCAGCGCAGCGGCGGCGAGCACGAAGTAGAGCGGCAGCAGCCGGCCGAGCTGACCGTCCTCGGCCAGCGCGAGCGGGAAGCCGCCAGAGGTGTCGAACGCGATCGGCGGGCGCAGCGGAGCGGCCGCGAGCACGGCCACCGGCACCCACGCGGGCCTGCGGGCGAACACGGCCGCCGCGCCGGTGAGCACGGCGAGCCCGAGCACCACCGCCAGCGCCCCCGAGGCGGAGGCGAGGGTGTCGAGTCGGCCGAGGTCTGCCGATGAGGCGGCGAGCCCGATCTCTCCCAGCGCCAGCAGCGCGAGCGCTCCCACCACTGCGGCGCGACCGCGCCCGGCCAGCAGCAGCGCCGCTCCGGCGGCGGCGAGAACTGCGGCGAACTGGGCGAGGTCGGGATGTTCCACGGGTCGGGCGGGAGCGTAGAGCGAAGGCCGCTCAGGGCGGCGCTCCTAGGGAGCGATTCGCCTCCGGCGGTTGTACTCCTCGGCCGCCTCGCGAATCCCCTCTCCGCGCCAGGGCAGCAGTTCCTGGCGGGCGTGCAGCGCGTAGCGCCGCGGGTCGTGCCCGGGAAGCGCCAGCGCGGCAGCCGCCCGCATCCCGTAGAAGAGCACCCCGCACAGGCGCACGGCAAGCGCCTCGGCCGCGGACTTGTGCTTGGCCAGGTAGCGCGCGCGGCCGCGGTGAAACTCCACGATCCGCCTCCGCGCGCTGCGGAGGTCGGTGGTCAGCTGGTCGTGGTGCACCGCACGGGCGGATGGCTCGTACAGCACCTGCCAGCCGGCGTCGCGCAGGCGCTTGCAGAAGTCCGTCTCGTCGGAGTAGACGAAGAACTCGGGGTCGAGGTAGTCCACCTCGGCGGCGGCATCCCGGCGCACCAGCATCGCGCTGGACTGCACCCAGCCCACCCGCCGTGTGCGGCGTCCGCGGCTCTGGACGGTGACCAGCCGGTGCAGGAACAGCAGCCCGGCCAGAGCGGGCCCCAGCCCCGGCAGCCGCCAGGCACACGCCTTCTCCTCGCCATCGGTGGACAGCAGCTGGGCCCCCGCCGCCGCCGCCGCGTCGTCGCCGCGCAGCGCCTCCACCAGCGCCTCCGCTGCGCCGTCGTGCAGCTCGGAGTCCTCGTTGAGCAGCAGACACCAGCGCCCGCGCGACTCGCGCATGAGCGTGGAGTCGTTCTCGGACTTGCCGGTGCGCCTGTCGAGTGCGATCACGCGGGGGTCGTGGCGGCTCTGCTCCACCGCCGCCACGGAACCGTCGTCGGAGCAGTTGTCGAGCACCAGCACCTCGTGCGGCAGCTCCGGCGGGTGGGTGCGCTCGATCGCGTCGAGGCACGCGAGCAGGTAGTCGCGCCCGTTGGTGTTGACGACGCAATACGAGAGCTCGACGGGCTCAGTCACCGGCGAGGCTCCTCCAGCGGCTAGGGAACGTTCTCCGGACCGTTGTCGCGGTACTCGTCGCGGAACGTCCGGAGGGCGTCGAAGACCTTCGGGCCGTACTTGGGGCAGCCGAGCATCCGGCCGGTGCCGTTGGGCTGCGGGTCGATCGTCCACACGCTGGCGGCGACGTCGAACGGCATGTCGGTCTCGTTCGGCACGAGGACCATGTGGTAGTCGTCCTCCTCGAAGAGCGCCTGGAGGTTCGCCCGGGCCTCTTCGGGGAGGGTCTTCTTGAACCAGATGATCACCCGGCCGTGCTCGAGCGTGTGCACCAGCTCCTTGATGTCCGGCGCGGTCTCGTACGCGCCGTCGTCGGCCGGCGCGGCGAAGTGCTTGCCCGACGTGGGCGGATTCGTGTCGTAGGCGATCTGCTCGTTGATGTCCTCGGTGTGCTCACGTGCGGTGGCGCGCTTGCTCGTGACCTCGCACCCACCCGCCTCCACCGCCTGGTTGAGGTCGTCGAGGCTCTGCTGAGGCGCCTCACCACCGCCGGGAAGAACGTCGC
This sequence comes from Thermoleophilaceae bacterium, assembly GCA_035646775.1. Classification (GTDB taxonomy): domain Bacteria; phylum Actinomycetota; class Thermoleophilia; order Solirubrobacterales; family Thermoleophilaceae; genus JAAYBF01. The sequence goes on from DASROS010000048.1 coordinate 21,506, forward strand.
TGCCGGAGCTTCGGTTCCCGCCTCCCGAACCACCGTCGTCACCGCCGGACAGCAGCACCACGCCCACCACCAAGGCCGCGATCACCAGCACCAGGCCTGCGCCGTAGCCGATCATCTGGCGCCGCCGCTCGGCGGCCTTGGCCGCCGACTCGCGCTCCTCGCGCTCGCGGCGTAGCTGCTCCTTCTGCTCCTTGCGGCTGGCCATGACGGCGTGAAGGCTAGTGAGCGCCCTCGACCTAGGCCGGGCGCCGCCCGGCCCTGGCCGAGCGGCCGCCGAGCGCGCTTTGTGAACGGCTGGCGCGCCGGCGCCCTGCGTCGCCCGGGGTCACCGGCCGGCCGCCGTAGCAGTCGTCGATGAACTGCACGATCTCCCCGGTGAGCCGCTCGGGGTTGAGCCGCAGCTCGAGGATTGACGAGGCTTCGATCAGCCGTGCGTCGGGCAGCTCGCGAACCAGCATGTCCGAGTCCGAGAACGGGTGGATCGGGTCCCGAGGGTGGCCGATCACCAGCGCCGGCGGCTCGAGCGTCACGCGCTCGGACGTGGGCGGGGCCGTCCGGCCGAAGAACAGCCCCTGAAGCACGGAGGCCGAAGGCTTGGGGTCCTGGCTCGCCCAGTCGAGCAGCATCTGAGCCAGCCGCGGCCCGCGGCGGGGCACCAGCCGGGCCACGTTGGCTCCCATCCGGACGACCGGGGCGCCGAACGTGAGGCCCACGAGCAGGGGCGCGAACGCGATCGCGCAGCCCAGCAGCGCGTTGTCCAGCACCGGCATCTCCACCAGCATCCCCGTAACCCGGGACTGGTCGGCGGCGGCCGTCTCGAGCGTGACGTTGGCGCCGAGCGAGGTGCCGCCCACCACCGCCGTGTCGAGCTCCAGGTGGTCCATCAGCGCCAGCACCTGGGAGCCGAACAGAACCATCGAGTAGTGGTGCATTTCCGGCGGGCGATCCGACCCTCCGTGGCCCAGCAGGTCCAGGCACAGCACGCGGTAGCCGCGCTCAGCGAGCGTGCTCGCCAGCGGTCCGTGCATCGTGCGCGAGAACAGCAGGCCCGGCAGCAGGATCACGGCCCGCTCGCCGGCCCCGTACTCGTCGAACACGAGCTTGAAGTCGTCGTACATGAAGCTGCGGGTCTCCGGCACCATCGCGGCGGCAGCATACCCGCACGCCCAGCGGCTTCGCGCCAACCGGTTGCAGAGCGAACGGCACGGAGTAGTGTCACTTCACGTCACTCGATTCCTGGGGAGGAATGAGACTTGAGCACCCCCGTCCATCTTTCGCTCACCGTGAATGGAGAGAAGCGCGAGGCCGAGGTCGAGCCGCGCCAGCTCCTCGTCCACTACCTGCGCGACACGCTCGGCTTGACCGGCACCCACGTGGGCTGTGACACGTCCAACTGCGGCGCCTGCACCTGCCACGTGAACGGCGAGTCGGTGAAGAGCTGCACGTTGCTCGCGGTGCAGGCCGACGGCACCGAGGTGCTCACGATCGAGGGGCTCGGGCAGGAGGGCAACCTGCACCCGCTCCAGGCGGGCTTCTGGGAGAAGCACGGCCTGCAATGCGGCTTTTGCACCCCGGGCATGATCATGGCCGCGGCCGATCTGCTCGAGCGCAACCCCGATCCCTCCGAGGAGGAGATCCGACACGGGCTGGAGGGCAACCTCTGCCGCTGCACCGGCTACGAGAACATCGTGCGGGCGGTGCAGCACGCGGCGAAAGCCGGCGCGAATCAGGGGGTGCCGGCATGAGCGCGACCCGGGCCCCCACCGGCGGCAACGGCTACGTGGGCCGGGCCATGAAGCGCCGCGAGGACCCGCGCATGATCACGGGACGCGGCAACTACATCGACGACATGGTCCTCCCCGGGATGCTGCACATGGCCGTCGTCCGCTCCCCCGAGGCGCACGCCACGATCACCTCGATCGACACGTCCGAGGCGAAGGCCGCGCCGGGCGTAGTCGCCGTGTTCACCGGCGAGGAGCTGGCCGGCGACTTCGCGGGACCGATCCCGATGGTGTGGGACCCGCCCGGTGTGGACATCAATACGCCCGAGCACTGGCCGCTCAAGCGCGGCGAGGTCAAGCACGTGGGCGACCCGATCGCCGTGGTGGTCGCCAACACCAAGGGCCAGGCGGCCGACGCCGCCGACCTGGTGATCGCCGAGCTGGATCCCAAGCCCGCGGTGGTCGATCCCGAGAAGGCGCTCGAGGAGGGCTCCCCGCTGGTGTGGGAGGAGTTCGGCACCAACAAGACCCACGAGTGGGCGGTGTCGGGCGGCGACTTCGACCAGGCGCTTGCCGACGCCGAGGTGACCGTGGAGCAGCGGATCGTCAATCACCGCATCTCCGGTGCCCCGATCGAGCCGCGCGGCTCCATCGGTGAGCCGCGGGCCGAGAGCCTCACGCTCTACTCCGCCACCCAGGTCCCGCACATCGCGCGCTTCGTGCTGTCCGGGATGCTCGAGATCCCCGAGGACAAGCTGCGCGTGGTCGCTCCCGACGTGGGCGGCGGCTTCGGCGCCAAGCTCCAGGTGTACGCCGAGGAGGCCCTGGTGCTGGTGGTGGCCCGGCGGCTCAACCGCCCCGTGAAGTGGGTGGAGACCCGCTCGGAGCACATGAGCACCTCCCACCACGGCCGCGACCAGATCGCCTACGTGACCCTCACGGCCAGGCGCGACGGCACGCTCACTGGCGTTCGGGCCAAGGTGATCGCCGACCTCGGCGCCTACCAGCAGATCCTCACGCCGTTCATCCCCGAGCTCGGCTTCCCGGTGGCGGGCGGCTGTTACAAGTTCCCGGCGATCGACCTCAACTTCGTCGGCGTCTTCACCAACAAGATGGCCACGGACGCGGTCCGCGGCGCCGGCCGGCCTGAGATGACCTACTGGATCGAGCTGATGATGGACAAGCTCGCGCGCGAGCTGGACATGGACCCGCTCGAGCTGCGGCGCAAGAACTTCATCGGTAAGGAGGAGTTCCCGTACGAGACGCCGCTGGGCATCGTCTACGACTCCGGCGACTACGAGGGCACGCTGGACAAGCTGCTCGCCAACTTCGACCTGGACGCGTTCCGGTCCCAGCAGGCGGAGCTGCGCGAGAAGGGCATCCACCGGGGCGTGGGCTTCTCCACCTACGTGGAGGTGTGCGGCTTGGCGCCGTCACGCGCCGTGGGCCCGCAGGGCGTGGGCCTGCAGGCGGCGTTCTGGGAGTCGGCCATGGTCCGGGTGCACCCGTCGGGCTCGGCCACGGTCTACTCGGGAGCGTCGCCGCACGGCCAGGGCCTGGACACCTCCTTCGCGCAGATCGCGGCGGACCGTCTGGGCATCGCGCCCGAGCAGGTGGACGTGATCCACGGCGACACCGACAGCGGTCCCTTCGGCTGGGGCACCTACGGCTCGCGCTCGCTGTCGGTGGGCGGCGAAGCGATCGCCCGCGCGGCCGAGAAGGTGCAGGAGAAGGCCAAGAAGGTGTGCGCGGCGCTGCTTGAGGCGGCGCCCGAGGACATCGAGCTGGCCAACGGCAAGTTCTCGGTGAAGGGCTCGCCCGACAAGTCGATGACGATGGCCGAGATCTCCGGCGCGGCGCACATCCCGCCGCAGGAGCTGCCGGCCGACATCGAGCCGGGACTGGAGGAGACCTCGTTCTACGACCCGGAGAACTTCGTGTTCCCCTTCGGCGCGCACGCGTGCGTGGTCGACGTGGACATCGAGACCGGGAAGGTGAAGGTGGTCGACTACTACGCGGTCGACGACTGCGGACCGGCCATCAACCCGATGCTCATCGAGGGCCAGATCCACGGCGGCATCGCGCACGCCATAGGGCAGGCGCTCTACGAGCAGGTGGTCTACGACGACGAGGGCCAGCTGGTGACCGGCACGTTCGTGGACTACGCGCTGCCGACCGCCGCCGAGCTCCCGAGCTTCAACACCGACCGCACGGAGACGCCGTCGCCGGTGAACTCGCTCGGCGTCAAGGGCGTGGGCGAGGCGGGCACGATCGCCGCCACCCCGACCGTGACCGCCGCGGTGCTCGACGCGCTGTCCCCGCACGGCATCGAGTGGCTGGACATGCCGC
>DASROS010000049.1:0-6398 GCA_035646775.1 Thermoleophilaceae bacterium
ACGGTGGAGCTGGAGGTGTTCGCGCGCCGCGCGAGCTCCTCCGCGGTGTGGAAGGAAGCCTCGTCGAGATGGTCGACGATGTACTGGCCCACGTCCTTCTGGGATCGCGAGAATTCGTCGAAGCGGGCGCGGATCTCTGCGGAGAGAGTGAGCGCTGCCGTGGTGGTCTGCTTCACGGCCCAATGTTTCGCCCGCGGCGGGTGAGTTCCTTCCGGTGGGGCTCGAAGCGGCTACTCCCAGACCTTCCACGGCGCCCCCGTTGACCACAGGTCGTTCAGCGTGACCGCGTCCTTGTAGGTGTCCACGCACTCCCAGAAGCCGGTGTGGCGAAAGGCGTGGAGCTGGCCGTCGTCGGCCAGTCCCTCCAGCGGCTCGCGCTCGAGCGCGCTGCCCTCGGTGAGGTAGTCGAACACGCCGGGCTCGAAGCAGAAGAAGCCGCCGTTGATCCAGTGGTCCGAGCGGGGCTTCTCCTGGAAGCCGGACACCCGGTCCCCCTCCCCGAGCTCGGTGACGCCGAACTGGAGCTCGGGACGCACCACCGTCATGGTGGCCAGGCCGCCGTGCGCCTCGTGGTGGCTCAGTTCGTCGGCGAGATCGATGTCGGCCACGCCATCGGCGTAGGTGGCGCAGAAGCGGGCCTCGTCGAGGCGGTCCCGGAGGCGGTGGATGCGGCCGCCGGTGGGCGTCTGGACCCCCGTGTCCACGCACTCCACGGTCACGCCCGCGGGCCACTCCTCGGCCGCGACGAACTCCTCGATCATCTCGCGCCGGTGGCCGGTGGCCAGCACGACCTCCCGGAAGCCGTGGGCCGCGTAGATCTGGATCACGTGCCACACGATCGGCCGGCCGCCGATCTCCACCAGGGGCTTGGGGATCTCGCGCGTGTGCTCTTGGAGGCGCGTGCCGCGCCCACCGCAGAGGATGACCACCGGGTGCATGGCGCGGGCAGGCTACCTGGGGCGCGTGGGCGAGGAGCGCAGCCCGGGCGTTGGCCGGGCGAGCACCGCAGCTCGAATCTCAGTTGCCCAGCGGGTCCAGGCCGCGGCTGCCGCGCACCACCAGCAGCCACACGGCCGGCGCGGCCAGTACGCACAGCATCAGCGCGGGCACAGCGGCCTGGGAGTAGTGCGTGACCGACGTCGCGGTCCATACCTCGGTGGCCAGGGTGTCGAAGCCGCTGGGCCGCAGGATGAGCGTGGCGGGCAGCTCCTTCAGGGTCGACAGCAGCACGAGCGCTGCGCCCGCCAGCAAGCCCGGCCCCACGAGCGGCACGGTGACCGTGGCCAGCGTGTGGGCGGGCCCCCGGCCGAGGCCGCGCGAGGCTTCCTCCAGCCTCGGCTCGGCACGCGACAGCGCCGAGGTCACGCCAGCGAGGGCCTGGGGGAAGAAGCGCACCAGGTAGGCCACCACCAACAGCGTGAGCGACTGGTAGATCGCCGGGGCGTGGCGAGCCGCGAAGAACACGAAGGCCAGCGCCGCGACGATGCCCGGCAGGGCGTTGGCGGCATAGCCCGTGCGCTCCAGCGCCACGGTCCAGCGGCTGCGAAAGCGCGCGGCGAGCACCGCCACGGGCAGCGCGGCCAGCGTGGTGACCGCGGCGGCGGCCACAGCCACCAGGAGCGAGTGCAGCGTGGCGGTGGCCACGCCGTCCAGCGACGGCGATCCGCGCACCAGCCAGGCCACCAGCACGCTCACCGGCAGAACCAGCCCCACGCCGGCCACGGTCGCGCAGAAGGCCAGCGCCACACCGCGCCACCGGCCGAGCGGGACCACCGACGCCGCGCGCACGGTGCGGCCTCCCCTCGATCCGCTGCCGAGCCGCGAGCGGGCCCTCTGCTCGCCCACCAGCACGAGGATGGTGAGGGCCACGAGCAGCAGCGCCAGCACGGCCGCCGGGTCGCGGTCGAACGCGCCGCGGTACTGCAGGAACACGGCGCGCGTGAGTGCCTCGGCGCGCATCAGCGACACCACCCCGAAGTCCGACAGCGAGTAGAGGGCCACCAGCAGCGCGCCTGCGCCGATCGCCGGGCGCATGAGTGGCAGCGTGACCGCCCTGAACACCTGCGCCGGGGTGCGCCCGAGGCCCTGGGCGGCCTCCTCGAGCGCCGGGTCGGCGCGACGCAGCGCGGCGATACACAGCAGCAAGACGAACGGGTAGGTGGCGAGCGTGAGCGCCAGGAACGCCCCGGTGAATCCCGTCAGCGCCGGGATTCCCAGCAGGCCGCCCGGCCCCGACACGGCCAGCAGCGCCAGGGCGAGCACGTAGGACGGCAGCACCAGGGGCAGCGCGAGCGCCACCGCCCAGAAGTGGCGGCCCGGCAGGTCGGACCGGGTGACCAGCCAGGCGGCCGGGACGCCCAAGGCCACCGCGGCGGCGGTCACCGCGGCCACCAGCCCGACGGTCTTGGCCACCAGGCTCAGCGTGCGGGGCCGCTCCAACACGCCCCAAGCGTCCGGCCCGGCTCCCGCCACCCGGATCATCAGGTAGGCCAGCGGGAGGCAGACGATGGCCACGGCCGCCACCCCGAGGACGCTCAGGGGCCACGGCGGCCGGCGCGAGGTCACGTGGTGAAGCCCACCTCGTCCAGCAACCTCAGCGTGGAGCGCAGCTGGTTGCCCAGCCGGCCCAGCTCCGCCTGGGGTCCGATCAGCTCTTCGAGCCGAGGAAGGCCACCGGGGGGCTGCACGCCCTCGATCAGGGGGTACTCGAACGTCTTCTCGGCGAAGTACCGCTGCGCGCCCTTGGAGACCAGGAAGCGCGCGAAGCGCTCGGCGTTGTCCTGGTCGTCGGTGGTCTTGAGGATCCCCACGCCGGCTGCGTTGACCAGCGAGCCCGGGTCGCCGCGGCGCAGGAAGTGGTTGGCGACCGCGAGGCCTGGGTCCTCGCGCTTGAGCTCGTAGAGGTAGTAGTGGTTCACGAGGCCCAGGTCGATCTCGCCGCGACCGATGGCCTCCACGGTCTGGATGTTGTTGTCGTACAGCTGGGCGTCGTTGTCGCGCATGCCCTCGAGCCACTCGCGCGTGCGCTTCTCTCCCACCTCGAGCCGCATCGCCGACACGAAGGCCTGGAACGAGGCATTCGGCGGCGGGATGCCCACCCGCCCGCGCCAGCGCTTGTCGGTCAGATCGAAGACCGAGTCCGGCACCTCGCTCTCCTCGAACTTGTCGGTGTTGTAGGCGATCACCCGTGCGCGGCCCGACGCGCCCACCCACCGGCCGCGCGGGTCGCGGAACCGGTCGGGCACCGCGTCCAGCACGGACCGCGGCATCGAGGACAGCGTGTCCTCCACCGCGCCCAGCGCCCCGGCGTCCTGGCTGAAGAACACGTCGGCAGGCGAGTTGTCGCCCTCCTCGGCGATGGTGGCCGCCAGCTCCGCGGAGTCGCCGTAGCGCACGTCCACCTGCAGGTCGCCTTCGCGCTCGAAGCGCTCGATCAACTCGCCCGCCAGCTCCTCGTTGCGGCCGGAGTAGATGGTCAGGTCGGCGTCGTCGTCGCCGCCGCATGCGGGCAGGGCCAGTGCCGCCACCGTGACGGCCAGCGGAGCGATGCGCCGGATCACGAAGGGTCGAAGGAGGAGGCCGGGGCCTGGTGGAGGTGCACGTGCACGCGCGAGCCGAGCGGCACGTGCTCGTTGGACGGCCTCTGCGCGGCCAGCGTGGTCCCGTCGGTAAGGCGCACCCGGTACAGGACGTCGTGGCCGAGAAAGGTGCGGTGCACCACCTCGGCGGGGCCGGACGGATCGATCTCCAGGCCGATCCGCTCGGGCCGCAGGAGTACCTCGTCGGCGCCCGTGGGCACATGCGCGCTGGCGCCCAGGTGGCGCGCCAGCTCGGCGGGCACCATGTTGGATGCGCCCACGAAGCGGGCAGCCCAGCTGTCGGCGGGCCTGAAGTAGAGCTCCTCGGGAGTGCCGCACTGCACCACCCGTCCGTCACGCATCAGGGCGATCCGGTCGGCCAGGGTGAAGGCCTCCTCGCGGTCGTGGGTCACGAGCACCACGGTCACGCCCTGTTCGCGCAGCACGCGGGCGAGCTCCTCGCGCATCTCCTCGCGCAGGAGCGCATCGATGGCGCTCCAGGGCTCATCGAGCAGCACGAGCTTGGGGTTCGGCGCGAGCGCCCGCGCCAGCGCCACGCGCTGCTGCTGGCCGCCGGAGAGCTCGCCGGGCGAGCGCTGGCCCATGCCCTCGAGGCCAACCAGCTCGAGCAGCTCGCGCACGCGCTCGGAACGCTCGCGCCGGGGCAGTCCGAAGCCCACGTTGGCCGCCACGTCGAGGTGCGGGAACAGGGCGTAGTCCTGGAAGACCATGCCCACCGCGCGCCGCTCGGGTGCCACGAACACGCCGTTGGCGGCCACGGCCGCGCGGTCGATCTCCACCCGGCCGGAGTCGGGCCGCTCGAAGCCCGCGGCCACCCGCAGCGCGGTGGTCTTGCCGCACCCGCTCGGACCCAGCAGGGCCACGAACTCGCCCGGCGCGACCGTGAGCGATGCGTCGTCCAGGGCGGTCGTCGGGCCGAAGCGCTTGGTTACGGACTGGAGCTCCAGCATGGTGAGTAAGGGCACCCTAACAACTTGCGCGCACAACGCGCGCGATCTCGCCGTTGGCCGAGGCCAGGAGCAGCTCGCCGTCAAGGTCTCTGCCGATCGATGTGGGTGAGCTGGGGCTGGGCCGCCTTCTCGCGTCGCAGGTCGCGCGCACCGCGGCCCGGGCGCGGCTCGAGGCTCCACAGGACGCCGGTCGTGCCGGCCCGCTACCGGGCGGTCGTGCGCGCCGGCTCCTGGCGGGTGGTCGCGAGATGCGCCCGCCCCGTGGCCCGGCTGAACGGCGTCACGCCCGGATGAACACCGGCGTGCCCGCGGGCACCTGGCGCATCAGCACCTCGAGCGTGTCCACGGAGGCGTGCACGCAGCCCGCCGACACCCCGCCCCCCAGCGACGAGGGGTTGGGTGTGCCGTGGATGGCCAGCCGGTTTCCGCCCGGCCAGCCCGGCGGGAGGTTGGGCTGGGTGCCGGAGAGGGCGAGGATGCAGCAGCCGTAGTAGCTGCCAAAGCGGTCCCCGCGCAGCTTGTCGGTCACGGCGAAGCGACCCGTGGGCGTCGTGGAGCCCAGTCGCCCCACCGACACGGTGCCGCGCTCGATCACCGCGCCGGCGCGACGCAGCTCCAGGCGGCGGGCCGACAGGTCGACGTGGATGGCCAGGCGGGTGCGCCGGCGGCGCACCGCGTCGCTGCGGCCGTCCACCCATCCGAGCTTTCCGTTGGGCCGTTCGGCCGTACTCACCCCGAGCCAGCGGCCACGCCTGCGCACCACGGCCATCGAGGTGCGAGTCCCGAACTCCGTGCGCGGGCCCACCTGCATCAGCGCGTCTCCGCCGGGGCCGGAGCGCATGGTCACCGAGCCGCCGTCGCGCACCGACACGATCGACCGAACGGCCTGGCGCTCCCAGGGCGCCGGGTCCCCGCTGCGCAGCCGGCGATACCGGCGCAGCGGCGCCAGGCGGTTGGTCACGGCCCGTTCGGTGGCCTGCGCTGCCCCGGCACGGGTGGCGCCACCTGAGGTGGCCGCGAATGCGGCGACCGCGCCGAGGCCGGTGGCGACCAGGGCGCCGGCGATTAGAGGCAGCAGCCAGAAGAGGCGGAGGCCGCCACCTCGAGCGGAGGGCTCGAGGGGCATACGAATCCACTCGCCAGGCCCTTGCGGACGCTTGAAGTTATTGAGATACCCAAGGACCGATGCGCCCCTGGGCCCGCGTTAGAGGGGAATCGGGGTCGAACGATCGTCCAGCGGAGGACCTTAGGCCGCTCGTTCCCCGGCGCTGGCCGCCGGCGCAGGCTGACCGTGTAGCCGATGCCGCCGAGCACGGCCACGGGCACCACGTCGGCCCAGTGCACGCTCGGAGGCGATCCCGCCTAGGGCGGATACACTGGCGGGCCTGCACAAGGCGCGCGCTTTCACCACCCGGACGATCCGCGCCACCGGTGCCCTGGCCCGCGATAGACGCATCCCGAGGCCGCTTCGATGGCTGGCGGGCCTCGGGCTCCTACCGATCCCGGGACCGTTCGATGAGGCGATCCTCCTCTTCATCGCCCCGGTATTCCTGATCTTCTACCGCCAGCCGATGCGCGATGCGTGGCGCAGCGCGTTTCGCTAGACCCTCCCCCCCCGTCGCATCTGGTTGAGCGTTCTGTCTGAGTTGGGCCCTAGCTTCGGGGCCGATCGGGATGGCGACCGCGGGGAAGTCTTGGAGCAAGGCGCAGGCGGGGTGTCCGCGGGCTGAGCACGCCGGGTCGCGGGTGCGCTTTGACGGCCATTACGGCAAGCCGGGACACCGTCGTCAGCTTTATCGGTGCGTACCCGCCAACGGCGACCGGCCGCATCGATTCACGGAGGTGCTGC
>DASROS010000050.1:0-12283 GCA_035646775.1 Thermoleophilaceae bacterium
GCGTCGATCTCGAACGCGGCCACGTCCACGCTGTGGCGGGGTCGCTCGTTGTCGTAGGCGAAGCCCTCGCCGGGATCGCCCATCTCGAACGGACCGGCCTCCACGCGCACCATCTCCCGCGGCCCCCCCGCGGGGGCGGGCGGGCGCTCGGGCCGCGGCGGCGAGTACACCCCCGGGGCCGCAAGCGTGAGGGTCTGGAGCATGGTCTCGCTGTGCTGGTGCTCGTGCTGGACCACCATCTCCCAGGCGAAGACGCCGGAGCGCAGGCCGTGGCCCTCGGCGTGGAGGTCGGTGCGGTCGAGCACCTCCATGGCGCGCACGCGCACCTCCCCGAGGAAGTCCAGCACCTCGCGGTGGGCGAGGTGGCGAACGTCTCCGCGAACGGCCCGAGGCGTCTCGGCCGCGTCGTAGACGCCGGCCAGGTCGGGACGGAGGGGATCGAGTCGGCCCACCCGCTGGCAGAGCCAGAGGTCCTCGAACGCCGCGATATGGCCCAGATCCCACACCAGCGGGCTCATCATCGGGTCGTGCTGGCGGCTCAGGTTGTGCTCGGCTACCGCCTCCACCAGCGAGAGGGTCCGTTCACGGGCCTCGACGAGCTCGGCGCGATACCGATCGGCCAGCGGGTCAGCCCCTCCAGGGGGCATTGTTTCCAGGGATTCAGGGCGCACTGTGCGGCGGCTGCGAAGAGCTTTGCGTTAAGCGTACCCGGGTCAGTGACGCTGAACCGATTTCGGCGCGAGGGCAACAGGTTCGTAAGCGGGCGCTCGCCCCGGATGGCTACTCGCTCACGCGCTCGACCAGGAACGAGATGCGCACCAGCGCGCGCCACTCGTCGAGGTTCTGCCCCGGAGGCCGGTCGACATCACGTCCACCGCCTTGATGTTGCGAAGCGACTCCTTGGCTCTCCGGAAACCTACGACGCCGCGCCGGTCCCCAGCGTCGCGTCATGTCGCGCCACGCTATAGGGTCCGCTCGGAGAGCGAGTTTGGCGCCACTTTTCCGAACTAGACCGATCCCGGTACAGGTGCTGCTTGCGGTGGTGGTGCCTGCCGCCTTCGGGGCGCTGTGCGGCTGGGTCCTCGGCGTGAACGAGATCGCCTATCTCGTGTTGTCCGTGCTGGCGCTGATCGGTGCCTACGTCGCCGGGCGCGAGCACCTGAAGGCCAGCGAGGCCGCGCTGCGCGGCGCCGTCGCCGGCGCCTTCTTCGGCGGTGCCCTCCTGCTCGTCCACAATGCGACGGGAGAGCCGGCGAAGGTGGAGCTGCCCGACCCGGAGATCCTGCTGCTGGCGGTCACTGTTGGGGTCTCGGTGATTGCGGGCGCCTTCGGCGGCAGCGACCGGGCTCGGCTCGAGGCGAGCGACAAACCGCCCCAGGGCTTCAGCCTCAAGCGGCTCAGCTGGTCGGAGGTGGTCGGCTTCGTCTTCGCGGGCATCCTCCTCGGCTCGCTCTGGCTGCCCTGGTTCTCGACGAATGCCGGCAACCGAAACTCCAAGATCACGGGCGCCGGCATCGGTCCGGGCCAGAGCGCCGACGCGTGGCAGACGTTCCGCATCCTCGACCTGCTGCTAGCCGCCGCCTGCACCGCGCCGTTCATACTCGCCTACATCGTCGCCCGCAACGCAGAGCTCAGCTGGAAGCCCGGAGAGGTCACGATGATCGTGGGGATCACCGCGGTCGTGCTGATTCTCTGCAACGGCATCATCCTCGGCAAGCCCGAGCCGGGCATCGAGATCTCGCTGTCCTACGGCTACCTCGTGGCGCTCCTCGGGGCCACCGGGCTGTTCGTTAGCGGCTACCTGAGACAGGCGCTGCACTCGGACGCCAAGAAGCCCCCGGGCGTGATGTGACCACGGCTCCGGACGGATCCCGCCCGGACCGCAACCTCGCCCTCGAGCTCGTGCGCACCACCGAGTACGCCGCGCTCGCGGCGGCTCGCTGGATCGGCCGCGGCGAGAAGGAGTCCGCCGACGGCGCGGCCGTGGACGCCATGCGCCTGATGCTGGACACCGTCTCCATGGACGGCACGGTGGTGATCGGCGAGGGCGAGAAGGACGAGGCCCCGATGCTCTACAACGGCGAGCGCGTGGGCGACGGCTCACAGCCCGAGGTGGACGTGGCCGTGGACCCGCTGGAGGGCACCGAGTTGTGCGCCGACGGCATGCCCAACGCGCTGGCCACCATCGCCCTGGCCGAGCGCGGCGCGATGTTCGATCCCGGCCCCTGCTTCTACATGCTCAAGATGGCCACCTCGCGCGAGCTGGCCCACCTGCTCGACCTGGATCGCCCGCTCCCCGAGACGCTGGGCCTGATGGCAGAGGCGAAGGGCACCGCGATCGGCGACGTGGTGGTGGTCATGCTCGACCGCCCGCGCCACGAGGAGGCGATCGCCGAGATCCGGGAGGCCGGCGCGCGAATCCGGCTGATCCCGCACGGCGACGTGTCGGCCGCGCTCTCGGCGGTGACCCCGGGCTCACCCGTGGACCTGCTGTGGGGCATCGGCGGCACGCCCGAGGGCGTGCTGGCGGCCGCGGCCATCCGCTGCATCGGCGGCAAGATCGTGGGCCGGCTGTGGCCCCGCGCCGACGAGGAGCGCCAGGCCGCCCTCGACGCCGGCTACGACCTCGACGAGGTGCTCGACACCGAGCGCCTGGTGTCCGGCGACAACGTCTTCTTCTCGGCCACGGGCGTGACCGAGGGCGACATGCTCGCCGGCGTCCACTTCGAGGGCCCCGAGGGGGCCACGACGGAGTCGCTCGTGATGCGCTCCCGGTCGGGCACGGTGCGCCGGGTACAGGCCCGCCACGACCGGGCCAAGCTCCGCGAGGTCATCGGCGAGCGCTTGGGCTGAGGCCACCAGGACGGCGATAGCCGGCGCCTGGCTTTGTCATCGGTCGCCCGTGTGCAGAGCACTACGGGCTCCCTCTTCCTCGCCAGGCTTGGCTCTCGCCGCCCTGGAGGCCTCAGCGCTCGCGTCCCCCTTCAGCGCTCCCACCACCGACGGCGCCAGGTCCAGCCGCGCCAGTGAGCGCAGGAAGGCGTGGGTCACGACGATGTGGATCCGCAGCTGGGTGATCCGGTACAGGTGGCGTCCCACGCGCGAGAACCAGCCCCAGCCGGCGATCAGCGGGTAGAAGTTGGCCACCTCCGAGCTCACCGTGCCGGTGATCAGCTCGTCGCCCGGATGCTCCTCTCCGTCGGCGGGCGGCCGGCTCACCTTGAGGCGCAGGTAGCCCTTCGTACGGCCGGCCGGCGCCACCAGCAGGCCCTTCTTGATCCGCCAGGTGACCATCCCCCAGTCGCCCTCGATCTCGTAGTCGGGCTTGTGGAAGGTGAGCAGCACGAACGGCCGGCCGATGAAGGCGATGTCGCGCCCGTCCTCGGTGTACAGAACCCGCAGCAGGCCGAGGGACACGCGGGTCAAAAAGCGCCAGTAGGTGCGCGCCAGGCGCTCGAGGTACTCGGGGCTCCAGATCCGGTCGAGCTCGGAGCGCGGGAGGGTGACCTCGGCCTCCTGGCGGGTGCTCACGCTGCCGTCGGCCGACGACTCGGACTCCGGCACGTCGAGGATCTTCACCCGCGCCCGTGCCCGGCGGCGGCGTTCGAGAGCGGTCCGCGGATCGCGCTGTCTCACGGGCGGGACGATAGTCCGCGCGGGACCCCTCCGAGGAGCTCCACCTCCACCCGCTCGCCGGCGGGCACCTCGCCCTCGCCGAGGGTGATCAGCGCCAGCGCATCCGCGGCCAGCATCGAGGTCAAGATGTGAGATTCCTGGCGGCCGGTGGGCCGCGCGTGCAGGCCGTCCGCGGCGGCGGTGAGCCGGCAGCGCACCGCCTGGTCGCGGCGCGGGTGGCGCGCCACGGGCTCGTCCAGCACCGCCTCCGCCCGGGCCGTGCCCGGGTCGGCGCCCTGCAGGGCGCGCAGCGCAGGCATGGCGAACAGCCGGAAGGTGACCATCGCCGACACCGGGTTGCCCGGCAGCCCGAAGGCCAGCACGCGGCGCCCGCCGCCGTCCAGCGTGCCGAACCACGTTGGCTTTCCCGGGCGCAGCGCCACGCCCCAGAAGGACTCCTCCACGCCGAGGTCGCCCAGTGCGCCCTTCACATGGTCGTGGGGGCCCACAGAGACACCGCCCGACACGCACACCACGTCGGCGCTGCCGAGAGCGTCGCCGATGGCCGAGCGGGTGGCCTCGGCGTCGTCGGGCACGCTCAGAGTGCGCTCCACGACGCCGCCCGCGCGCACCACCTGGCCGGCGAGAGCGAGCGGGTTGGAGCTCCAGATGGCACCCGGCGCGAGCTCCGCGCCCGGCTCGGTCAGCTCGTCGCCGGTGGCGAGGATGGCCACCAGCGGGCGGCGGGTGCAGCGCGCGGCTGTGCGGCCCACGCTGGCGAGCACCCCCAGCGCCGGCGGCGACAGCTCGGCGCCGCGCGGCAGGACCACGTCCCCCGGTTGCACGTCCTCTCCCCGCAGCCGCACGTTTGCGCCGTCGGGCGTGGGGGGCACCTCCACCGCGCCCTCGCCCTCGCCCTCGGTCACGTTCTCGACCGGCACCACGGCCGCCGTGCCGTCCGGAACCGCGGCTCCCGTGGAGATCCGCACGGCGGTGCCCGCCTGAAGGGGCTCCGTCCACGGGTGTCCGGCGCGCGACTCGCCCACCACCTCCAGGCGCCCCTCGGCACCGGCCGGCAGCGCGAAGCCGTCCATGGCCGAGCCGTCGAACGGCGGCACGGCCACCTCGCTTGTCACGTCCTCCGCGAGCACCCGCCCGAGCGCGTCGCTGACGGGCACGTCCTCCGTGTCCAGCGGGCGGATCGACGCCAGCACGCGGCGCCTGGCCTCGGCAATGGGGATGGGCTCGGTCACGCCGCGATGTTCCCAGGCGCGCCATTCGCGTGAGCGCACCCGGGTTCCGGCCGGGCGCGGTCGTAGCCTCGGACCTTCGCCCGCGGGCCGTCCCTTCCCCTTGAACGAACTCGACGAGATCACCCGGCCGCCGATCATGGGCAGGCTTGCGCGCCTCGGCCGCGATCGCGACGTCCTCGCAAAGGCATGGCTGGTGCGCCTGATCGAGCGCTCCTCGCTTGACGAGATCGCGAGCCTTCCCACCGACCGGATCGCCGCGGAGCTGCCCCTCGTGATAGCCGATGTACTGACCGCGGCCGCCTCCGAGCGCCCATCCGAGCTGCCCGAGGGCGCCGCGGAGCGCGTGGCCGGCCTGGCCGAGCTGCGCAACGGCACGCCCGCGAGCATCACGCGGGACCTGGGGGCAGTCCAGCTGGTGGTGCTCGACGCCCTGCGCGACGAGGCCGCCGACCTCGGCGCCGAGGAGCTGGCGGACATCGCGGCGGGCCTGGCCGAGGCCGTCGGCGCAGTGCAGGCCGCCGGGGTGAAGAGCCTCGCGGGCGGCCAGGCCGGCGAGCACGCCAGCCGGGCCACGATCGACTCCCTTACGGGTCTCTTCAACCTCGCCCACCTCCACGACACGCTCAGCCACGCCCTCGCGCTGCACAAGCGCTACGGCCACCGCTTCTCGCTGCTCGTGCTCGACGTGAACGGCCTCGCGCGGGTGAACGACGCCCGCGGGCGCTCCGCCGGCGACCGCGTTCTGGTGCAGACCGCCCTGGCGGTGCGCCGGACGATCCGGTCGGTGGACACCGCCGCCCGCATCGGCGGCGACGAGGTGTGCGTGCTGGCCCCCGACCAGGGCGGCGCCGACATGACCAACCTCGCCCGGCGCCTGGTGGAGGCCGTCAGGACCGAGACCGCGCTGCCCGACGAGCCGGGGATGGAGGTGGCCGTGGGCGTGGTGGCCTGCCCCGAGCACGGCGACGACGTGGAGTACCTCCTGGCCGCCGCCGATCAGGCGATGTACCGCGCCAAGGCGGCGGGCGAGCCGTTCGCCATGGCCGAGCCGGCCCCCGAGATCAGGGTCGAGCGAGCGCGCTAGACGGTCAGCCAGCCGCCGCCGGTTGGCTCAGCTCACCCGTCTCGTGGATCTCGAACCGCATGGCGTTCAGCACGCCGCCCCCGAGGATGATGATCGCGAGCAGGTAGAACCAGACGAGCACGATGAGCACGAACACGAACGTCGTGGTGAAGGCGCCGGCCGTGGAGACGTTGGACAGGTACAGCGGGAAGCTGTAGTCCACGACTCCGATCGCCAGCGTCGCTCCCAGGGCGCCGGGCCAGATCGCCCGCCACGGCATCGGGCGATTGGGCACCGACCAGTAGATCACGCAGAGGATCACGAACAGGAGCGCCAGGCCGACGAAGAGGCTGACGCCGAAGAACAGGCCGTCCACCTCGGACAGCCCCAGCGGCAGGTCGCTCGCGCCGCGGACCAGCACGCTCTGGATCGTGGGCACCGCCACCGTGGCGGCCATGAACAGCAGCACCACCACGAGCATCGCCAGCGAGAAGCGCTTCTGCTCCACCCAGCTGCGGCAGCGGACGTGGTAGATGCGGCAGAAGGCCGTGTCCAGCGCGCCCCAAAACGAGGATCCGATGTAGACGCTGGCCACGAGTGCCACAACGCCGAGGCCGGTGGAGGAGTCGCGTACTCGGGCCAGCGCGCGCACCAGCGTGTCGTCGGTGGCGTTGGGGAACAGCCCGCGGAGGTCCTGGAGGATGCTCTGCTCGAGCTCGGTGCTCTCCAGCACCCGGCCGGCGATGAACAGGGCCAGCAGCGCCAGCGGGAAGACCGAGAGCAGCAGGTTGTAGGCCACCATCCCGGAGAGGCCGGTGAGGTTGTCCTCGTAGGCCTTCCAGTAGAAGTCCTTCACGACCCTCCAGGGCGAGCGATGGCTCTCGCCCGCGGGTGCCGGCACGGTCGCTTAGGGGCGCGGCAGACGCCGCAGGATCTCGCGGGTGACGCCGTTCGCGGTCCTGGCGCCGGCGCTGGCGATCCGGGCAGCGGCCTTCAATGCCTCGCTCACCGGGTCGCCCGGCTGGGTCTCGGGGGCGGGCCGGGGCTTGGGGTTCGAGACCTTCGCGCCTGGCCGCGGCTTGGCCGTCGGCCGCGGCTTGGGCTTCGCGGCCGCGGGTGCAGGCTTCGGGGCGGAGCCCGAGGCACGCTTGTCGCTGCGCGTCCCGGGGCGCGAGCGGGGGAGGTTTCCCAGCAATCCGGGGTCGTCGCTCATCGGCCGATGAGTCTAGACCCGCGCGGCGACGGCCGCTCCCGGAAGCCCCTGTATCGAATCCCGCCCAAACGGGTAGTAAAGACCTTGCGGTTGACTGGCAGGTCAACGCAAACTGCGGGCTGCCACGGTTGACTTCAAAAAAGATAGCCCTATGGTTGTGATCGTCTGTTTGAATGGCGCTAGAGGCGCGCCCGTACCCACTTAGAGGTAAGCCTGAGTTAGATGTCTGTAGCCGAGCTCCAAGAACTCGAAGAGGTAAAGCTGCTCCTGACCAAGGGGCAGACCGCCGGCGTGCTCACGTATGCCGAGATCGCCACCGCGCTCGCCGAGGTGGAGCTCGACGATGGCGACATCGAGGATCTCCACACCCACTTCGAGAAGTCCGAGATCGAGTTGGTGGAGGAGATCGACCCGGCCACGGTCGCCGCCTCCGCGGTCGAGCGCGCTCCCGACAAGCGCGGCCGCCGCAAGAAGGCCACGATCGACCTCAAGCCGGACATGACCACGGACAGCCTCCAGCTGTTCCTCAAGGACATCGGCAAGGTTCGCCTGCTCACGGCGCAGGAGGAGGTCATCCTCGCGAAGGCCATCGAGCGCGGCGACCTCGACGCCAAGCAGAAGATGGTCGAGTCCAACCTCCGTCTGGTGGTCTCGATCGCCAAGAACTACCGCAACCAGGGCCTGCCCTTCCTCGACCTGATCCAGGAGGGCACGCTCGGCCTGGTCCGCGCCGCGGAGAAGTTCGACTACCGCAAGGGCTTCAAGTTCTCCACCTACGCCACCTGGTGGATCCGCCAGGCGATCGCCCGCGCGCTCGCCGACAAGGCGCGCACGATCCGCATCCCCGTGCACGTGGTGGAGAAGCTGAACAAGATCGGCCGCGCCGAGCGCAAGCTGGTCACCGAGCTGGGCCGCGAGCCCACGCCCGAGGAGATCGCCGACGTGACGGGCATCGAGCCCGACGAGGTCGACTCGATCAAGCGCTCCGCGCAGGCCCCGGTCTCGCTGGAGAAGCCGGTCGGTGACGAGGAGGAGTCCGAGTTCGGACAGTTCATCGCCGACGAGCGGGCTGAGTCGCCGTATGAGCGCGCCGCGGAGATCCTCACCAAGGAGGCCCTGCGCGAAGCGCTGGAGAACCTCTCCTACCGCGAGCGCCGCGTGCTGGAGCTGCGCTACGGGCTGGGCGGGGAGCACCCCCGCACGCTCGACGAGGTGGGCCGCACGTTCAACGTCACGCGCGAGCGCATCCGCCAGATCGAGAACCAGTCGCTGAAGAAGCTGCAGTCGCTGGCTGAAGCGCAGAAGCTGCGCGAAGTCGCCTAAAGACTCCGGCCGTCCCGGCCGATCTAAGAAGTATGTTCGATCTCGAGCAGGCTCTTCGGCGCGTCATCGAGACCGGCGGGTCCGACCTTCACCTGAAGGTCCCCGCCCCCGCCATCATCCGCACGCAGGGAAAGCTGGAGCCGGTACCCGGCTGCGCCCCGCTCGCGCCCGAGGTCACCGAGGCGGTGCTCAGCATGATGCTGAACAACCCCAAGAAGATGGACGACTTCCAGCGCGACAACGAGATCGACTTCTCCTACGCGCTGCCGGGCCTGGCCCGCTTCCGCGTGAGCGCCTTCCGCCAGCGCGGCTCGGTGTCGATCGTTTGCCGCGCCATCCCCTTCTCGATCCGAACCGTGGCCGACCTCATGCTGCCGCCGGTGCTCAACGACATCGCCGACGAGGAGCGCGGGATCGTCCTGCTCACCGGCACCACCGGCTCGGGCAAGTCCACCACCCTGGCGGCGATGATCGACCGGATCAACACCACTTCCTCGAAGCACATCGTGACCATCGAGGACCCGGTGGAGTTCCTCCACAAGGACAAGCTGTCGATCATCAACCAGCGCGAGGTGGGTGAGGACACCGGCTCGTTCAAGCTCGCCCTGCGCCGCGTGCTGCGCCAGGATCCCGACGTGATCCTGATCGGCGAGATGCGCGACGAGGAGACCGTGCGCACCGCGCTGTCTGCGGCCGAGACCGGCCACCTCGTGCTCTCCACCGTGCACACCGTGGACGCGGCCGAGACCGTGAACCGCATCATCGACTTCTTCCCCGAGGGCGAGCAGCGCCAGGCCCGCGCGATGCTGGCCGGCACGCTGAAGGGCGTGATTTCCCAGCGCCTGGTGCCCACCCCCGACGGCCAGGGCCGCGTGGCCACCTGCGAGATCCTGCGCATGACCGGGCGCGTGAAGGACATGATCCTCAACCCCGAGGAGACGGGGAAGCTGCCCGAGGCGATCGCCGAGGGTACCTACTACGGCATGCAGACCTTCGATCAGGCCCTGCTCGCCCACGTGCAGGCCGGCCGGGTGGCGATGGAGGACGCGCTGAAGGCCGCCACCCACCGGCACGACTTCAAGCTGCTCGTGGATTCCGACGGCCAGCGCTCCACCTCGGTGGAGGGCGTGTTCGCCGCCGACGAAGCCGATCCGGCCGGCGTGACCTAGCTGTAGTTCCTGAGCACGTTGTTCATCCGGGCCCCCTTGGAGGCTGGGTGGTGTCTAACGCCACCAGCACCAAGGAGGACACCGGATGGAGTTGCACGCTAACGCTCGTCTCAGCGTGAAGGGACGGGAGCTGCTGATCGAGCGGATCGACGATGTGGGGTGGTCGCTGACGCAGGCCGCCGAGGCGGCCGGAGTCAGCGAGCGCACCGCGCGCAAGTGGTTGGATCGCTTCAGGGCTGAGGGGCCGGCGGGCTTGCTGGATCGCTCGTCGGCGCCGAGGACGGTGGCGAATCGCACGGCTGGGCACACGGTTGAGGCGATTGCTGCGCTTAGGGGGGTGCGGATGACCGGGGCGGAGATCGCGGAGTGTCTGGGGATGGCGCTCTCGACCGTTTCGGGGATCCTCACGAGGTTGGGGTTGGGCAAGTTAGGACGGCTCGGGCTCGAACCCGTCGTTCGCTATGAGCGCGAGCGGCCGGGCGAGCTGATCCACATCGACATCAAGAAGCTTGGGCGCATCGAGGGCGGCGCTGGGAAGCGTTGGGGCGACGGGAAACGGCGCCGCTATGTCGGCACCCGCACCGACGCCGCCGGGGTTCGTCGCGGGATCGTGGGTTGGGAGTTCGTCCACGTCTGTGTCGACGACGCGACCCGGCTCGCCTATGTCGAGGTCCTGACCGACGAGCAGGCAACGACCGCGATCGGGTTTCTGCGCCGAGCGATCAAGCACTTCGCCGATCACGGCATCCAAGTCGAGTCGGTGATCACTGACGGATGAAAGTCAAGTGCGGTTCGTGCGATCCTCCTGTTGGGTGCGGGTGACTGACGGAGCAAAGAGCAGACGTTTGGGGCTCAGCGAGTCTGCCGCGCGGCTTGCCGCTTTGACGGCCTAGGAGATGCGCGCCCCGGTGTCGCGCCCGCACCCACTTTTCTGGGTCCGGCGGCCTGCCAGTCGTTGACCAGTCGGCGATATGCGACCTCGGCTTGGCGGGAGAGCTCGCGCTCGGCCTCGAACACCTTCTTGGACTTCCCGCCAGCCACCCCCTTGCGGCCCTTCTGGGACGGCGCGCCCGCGAGCAGCTCGAGCTTGCGGATCTTGTTGCGGGTCATCGCCGGGCGAGCGAACGCATAGTCCTGCTCGCGGACTAGCAGGTGCCAGAACAGCACCGCCAGCTTGCGGGCGGTCGCGGTCGCGGCGATTTGCGGGCCGCGGCGGGCGCGCACGCGCTCGAAGAACACGCGCAGCGGCCCTGGGGTCTGCATCACCTTCCACGCCACCTCGCCGAGCATGTGCCGGGTCTCCGAGGCGCCGGCCTTTGAGATCCGGCCGTGGCGGGCCGGGCCGTTGCCGGACTGGCGCACCCTGGGATCGAGCCCGAGATAGCTGACCAGCTTGGGCGGAGATGAGAAGCGTCCGATCTCGCCGACCGAGGCCATGAACGCGGCGGCGGTCTGAACGTTGACTCCGGGGACGCTCATCAGCCGCAGCACTTCCGGCCACGCCAGCGCCTGCTTGGCGATCTCGCGGTCGAGCGCCGCGACCTCCGCGTCGAGGAAGTCGACCTGGCGCAAACAGCCGTCCAGAGTCAGGCGCTCATCGATCGGCAGCTCGAGCCCTGCCAGCCACCCCCGGCCGGCCTTGCCGAAGGCATCGGTGACCGGTGGGCGCTCGCAGAGATTGCGCGAGAGCACCCCATGCGCCTCGTTCTTCGCGCGTGTCCGGGCCCGCACGACCCGCTCGCGGCGGTTGGTCAGCCGCCGCAACGCCCGCGTCCGCTCATCCGGCGTCCAGACCTCGTCGAGCAGCCCCGACACCAGCAGCCGCGCCAGCGTCCGCGCGTCGAGGCGGTCGGTCTTGGCCTTCGCCTCGGTGATCGACTTCAGCTTGCGGGTGTTGGCGACCACCACCCGGATTCCGTGGCGCTGCAACACCGACACGATCTTGTCGGTCCCAGTCGTCGCCTCCACCGCGACGACGTCGCCCGGCGCCAGGCTTTCAGCGAACAACTCGAGCGCCTCCACCCGGCTCGCTATCCGACCGGCCGAGCGCACCTGCCCCTGCTCGGCGATCGCGACCTCGCAGAAGTCGCGATGAACATCCAATCCGAACCCGCGCACAACTCTCCCTTCGTCGACGATGGGCGGGAGCGCGGCGGGACACACGACAAAGACGGATTCGTGCTCTCAGCACACCCGGGCAAGTCGCAGGGGCGGCCACGAACAACGTCGAGCTCGCAGCTCATCAGTCAGATCGGCCTGCCCGACCGCGTCTCCCAACAACAGCCCCAAATCCCGGGAACGCAATGCTCACGACGGGGCCAGACGGCAGTTTCATGCCCGGACAACGGGTCGGCCTACCGCTCGACCGCGCATGCGATCGCCTGCCGCGCGTTAGGGATCCGCCACCTCCGCACCCGCCCCTACCGGCCCCAGACCAACGGCAAAGCAGAACGCTTTATCCGCACGATGATCAACGGCTGGGCCTGGGGCGCGATCTACCGCTCCTCAGCGGAGCGCAACGCCGCGCTCCCCGGCTGGCTCGACTTCTACAATCGCCGCAGACCACACGGCGCCCTCAGCCACCAGCCCCCGCTCAGCCGCCTACAGCAACTCAGCGGGAACAACCTCCTCGGGTCCTACACCTAGC
>DASROS010000051.1:0-2357 GCA_035646775.1 Thermoleophilaceae bacterium
CTCGAGCACGCTCCAGCCCTGGGTCAGGGCCACCTCACGTGCGAACCAGAGCAGGGGGGCGCGCGTCGGGTACCAGGCGCCCGGCAGCAGGGTGACGCAGCGTTCGCTGTCTCGCTCGTGCAGGAGGGCGGCGCAGGGGCCTAGGTCGATCCGCTCCATGGGCGCAGCGTACCCCTAGGATGAGCGACCCCGTGGCCACCACCGGACGCACAGCCGAGGAGCTCACCGAGCGCCTGCTCGCTGGCGAGAAGCGCGCGCTGGCGCGGGCGATCTCGCTCGTGGAGGACGACGACCCCGAGGGCTGGGCCCTGGTGCGCGAGGTGTACCCGCACACCGGGAAGGCCGCCGTCGTTGGCTTCACCGGGCCACCCGGCGTGGGCAAGTCCACGCTGATCGGCGCCCTGATCACTCACGCCCGCAAGGCCGACCGCGACGTTGCCGTGCTCTCGATCGACCCCTCCTCGCCGTTCACCAAGGGCGCCCTGCTCGGCGACCGCATCCGACTGACAGAGCACTTCCTCGACTCCGGCGTGTTCATCCGCTCGATGGCCACCCGCGGCTCGCTGGGTGGGCTGTCGGAGGCCACCCTGCAGGCCGCCCTGCTGATGGACGCCTCGGGCAAGGACGACGTGTTCCTGGAGACCGTGGGCATCGGTCAGGCCGAGGTGGACATCATCGACCACGCCGACACGGTGGTGCTGGTGCTGATGCCGGGCGCCGGCGACTCGATCCAGGCGCTGAAGGCGGGCGTGATGGAGATCCCCGACGTGATCGTGATCAACAAATGCGACCACCCGCTGGCCGACACGATGGTCCGCGAGATCCGTGGGGTGCTCTCGCTGGGCAAGCAGGAGGGCTGGCGCGTGCCGATCGTGCGCACCGAGGCGAGTCGCGGCGAGGGCATCGAGGAGGTGGCCAAGCAGATCGCGGCCCACCGCGCCTTCATCGAGGAGGCGGGCACGCTGGCCGAGCGCCGCCGCCGCAACCTGATGAACGAGGTGCTGGCGCTGGCCGCCGGGCGCCTGAGGCGGGAGCTGGAGGAGTCCGTGAAGGAGGACGAGGGCGTGCAGGAGCTGCTCGACCAGGTGGTGGAGCGGCGGCTGGACCCGGCGAGCGCGGCCACCAAGATCTTGGAGCGGCAGGGCTAGGCGGCTAGCCAGCGTTTCAGTCGAGCCGCCACCCAGCCAGGCTCATCTCTCAATTGCCGGTAGGTCACGCGGCGGACTCTCAGGTCAGCGTCATCGAGGTCCAGGTCCTTGCGGCGGTCACGTTCGAAAGCGGCTGGAGAGGAATGGAACCCATAGCTGTCCACCTCGACCACGAGAAGCCCATCGGCGCGGCCCGCGCCCAACCCCGCGTCCACTCCTTTACTGCCAGATACACAACGGCAACCAAGCGAACCAAGCCGTTACACACAGCGCGTAACCTGCACCCAATTCGATGGAGGCCGGCTCCGAAGGAGCCTAGGAGCAGCAGCTGCGACGACGCCCATAGCAGGCCTTTAGGGCGCCCTAAGCGGGCGTGATATCTTGCGCCGCGAGTGGCGCGCCAAGTCAAGGTCAAGAAGAAGTGCTGCAAGTCGGGCCCCCGCTGCAAGCGCTGTCCGGCCGCCTACAGGCGCCTGACCAACGCGGGCTACGCCGAGCGCACGGGCAAGCGGACCTACCTGATGCTGGAGAAGGTGCCCAAGAAGGCCATGAAGGCCGCGCGGGCGCGCTGAGCATCGTCGCGCCTCTTCCTTAGCTCCAGAGCCACGCCTGCCACGACCGCCGCGCCGATGGCCGCCGCGAGCGCGTAGGGCCACGTCGAGTCGTCGAAGCGCGGCAGCAGCGCGGTGAACGGGCCGAACGGCGCGTCGGGGCGGGGGTCCACCAGGCCACCGCCGCCGATGCGGACGTCGAGCCACAGCCAGACGCTCGCCGCCGCCGAGAGCAAAGCCAGCGCGGTGCCGGTGCGCGGCGCGTGGCGCAGGCCCAGCGCCACGAGCGGCACGGCCAGCACCAGCCCGGCGAGCAGGTAGCGCGGCGGGAACCACGGGCCGTACATGGTTGGGGCGAGGAAGGCGGCCGTGAGCAGCTGGGCGGCCACCGCCGCGGCGCACATCGTGGCCGCGCGCTCCATCTCGCGCAGCTGGGGCACCGCGCGAGCGAGCAGCTCGCGGCGGGAGCGGTAGGTGAACCACAGCCCCACGAACACCAGGACGAACACGGGCGCCCAGCGCAGCAGCCCGTAGTCGCGGTCGATCAGCAGCGCCACGAGGCGGTAGGCGCGCTCGAGGTAGCCCAGCGGAGTGCCGGCATCGGTGGCGCCCTCCCCGGGGAGAGCCGCCGAGTACGGGGTGGGCCCGCCGTAGAGCG
>DASROS010000052.1:0-3475 GCA_035646775.1 Thermoleophilaceae bacterium
GCTGATGCTCACCGTCATCGGCCAGCAGGCCGGCGAGAACTGGGAGTCCTGGAAGGACTCGCTGCACTACGTGGACTACGCGGTGGTCGCGCTGATCGTGATCGGCGTGGGCTACCTGCTCGTGCGCCGACGCCGCGGGGACCCGCCGGGCGACCCGGCCACCGACAGCGCCTAGCACATCTCCCGAAATCGGGGATGGCGCGAAAGACGCATCGCGTCTACATTGGCGCCAACCCCATGAGCACCGTGCAAGCCATCGCTTGGGGGGCCGAAGCCACTGACGCGAACGGACTCGCTGCCCAGTCGTCAGGCCGCTCACGCCAAGACCCGCTCGACATCCTGCTCGAGCACCTCAAGTCCCATCCGAGGGTGGACGCTGCAGCCTTCATGCTCGTCGATCCGGGCGGCCCGCGGGTGGAGACGGCGGCCGGCTGGTTTCACTCCCCGATGCTGCGCGAGGCGCTCGGCGCCGCGCTGGAGTGGCCGTTCGACCGCGACCTGCCCGGCCTGGTGGAGGCGTCCCTGGAACGCGACCGGCCTCTGTTCCTCCCGCGCGTGGAGGATTGGCAGGCGGCGCCGTCGCTGCGCGCGCGCGTGGAGCGCAGCAGCGACCCGGTCGTGGCCGCCCGGGCGTGGGAGGCGCTGCGACAGGCGTCGGTGATCGGCTGCCCGGTCCGGACCGAGTTCGGCGGGCCGCTGGGCGTGCTCATCGTCGCGTCGCTGGAGCCTTCGCGGCCGCTCGAGCGCTCCGACCTCGAGACGGTGGAGGTGCTGGCCGACCTAACCGCGCTCGCCCGCGAGCGCTCCGAGCTACTGTCGGCCGAGGCCACCCGCGGACGCGAGGAGCTCCTGCTCAAGCGCGCCGCCGAGGACACCGCCGGGTCACTCGAGTTGCCCGAAGTGGAGCTGCGCGCGGCCGGGCACGCGCTGCGGCTGGTGGACGCCGAGCACGCGCGGCTGACCCGCGTGGCCCCGTTCGCCTGGCAGCTCAAGCCGTCCGCCAGCGCCGGTGTGGAGATCCCCCGGTATGAGGCAGCCTTCGACGCCGGCGTGCTGGCCGAGGTGGCGCGGGACCGCCAGCCGGTACGCACCGACGACCCGGTGCCCTATGTGCACGTGCCGATCGCCATGGGCGGGCGCCTGTTCGGCGTGCTCTCGGTGGTCCGCCATCCCGGCCTGCCGTTCACGGCGCACGACGTGGAGCTGCTGGAGACCCTCGCGCGGACCACGGCCGCCGCGATGGCCAACGCGCACGACTTCGGCCGTGAGCGCCGCGTGGCACGGGCGCTCACCGCGGGTTTCGTGCCCTCTACGCCGCTGGACATAAACCACTACGAGGTGGGGCTGCTCTACGAGCCGGCGCAGGACCAGCCCGCGGGGGGCGACCTGTTCGGCACCTGGGTGCTCCCGGGCGGCGACGTGGCCGTGGTGGTGGGCGACGTGGCCGGCAAGGGCGCCGAGACCGCCGCTCTGAGCGCGATGGCGCGCTTTTTCATCGAGGCCGCCACGTGGGAGTGCTCGAGTCCGGCGGAGGTGCTGGCGCGCGCCAACCGCATGCTCGCCAGCCGCCTGCCCACCGACACCTTCGTGACGGCCGTCCTCGGCTTCTTCCGCGACGACCAGATCCGCTTCGCCAACGCGGGCCATCTGCCTGCGCTCAAGGTCCTCGCGGGCGGGGAAGTGGAGCAGGTTACCTGCGAGGGGCTGCCGCTCGGCGTGGTGGATGCGCCCACCTACGAGGAGTGCGACATCGAGATGAGCCCCGGCGACCTGCTCATGGGCTACACCGATGGCCTGGTGGAGGCACGCCGCTCGGGCGAGCTGTTCGGGATCGATCGGCTCAGCAGCGCGGTGGCCCAGGCGGCCCGCAAGCCGGTGAGCGTGAACCGGATGCTGCGGGAGGTGCACCGCAACGTCCGCGACTGGGCCGGCGGCCTTAGTGATGACGTGGCGGCCCTCGCGCTCAAGAGGCAGCCGATCTAAGAGTCGGCAGGCGAGCCATGTCGACCGTCGACTGTCGACTGAACTGTTTGAATGGCCCAAGTGACTGACTCCGCTTACGCGAGCGCCGGGGTGGACGCGGGCGGCGCCGGGCGCGGCGTGGCGGCGCTCGTTGGCGTGCTACGCACCATCGACACCGGCCGCGAGCAGCGCAGCCTGCTCGGCTCCGGCCACTACGCGAGCGTCCTGCGCCTGGCCGGCTCCAGCGGCCTGGTCCTCTCCACGGACGGGGTGGGTACCAAGCTGATCGTGGCCGAGGAGATGGGCCGCTTCGACACGGTGGGCATCGACTGCATCGCGATGAACGTGAACGACGTGGTCTGCGTCGGCGCCGATCCGATCGCGCTGCTGGACTACATCGCGGTCGAGGAGGCCCGCGACGAGGTGCTCGAGGAGATCGGCCGTGGCCTGAAGGCCGGCGCCGAGGACGCGGGCGTGGAGATCCCCGGCGGCGAGCTGGCCGTGGTGCCCGAGCTGATCCGTGGCCACCCTTCCCCCACCGGCATCGATCTCGTGGGCATGTGCGTGGGCCTGGTGGACCTCGACGACGTGATCAGCGGCGACCGGGTGAAGCCGGGCGACGCCATCATCGGACTGCCCTCCAGCGGCGTGCACTCCAACGGCTACACGCTCGCCCGCCGCGCGCTCCCCGCGCTGGACGAGGCGCCGGCCGAGTTGGCCGGCGCGACCGTGGGCGAGACGCTGCTCGAGCCCACCGTGATCTACGTCCGCGCGGTGCGCGCGCTGCTGGCATCGGGCCTCGACGTCCGCGGCCTGGCCCACATCACCGGCGACGGCCTGCTCAACCTCACCCGCCTGCACGCCAAGGTGGGCTACCGGATCGACTCGCCCCTGCCCGTCCCACCGGTGTTCGAGCTGATCGGCGCCCGCGCCGGAGTGGATCCGGCCGAGATGTGGCAGGTCTTCAACATGGGTTGCGGCTTCTGCTGCGTGGTGCCGTCGGAGTCGGCCGACCAGGCCGTGGCGCTGCTCGCCGAGCGCCATCCGGGTGCGGGCGTGATCGGCGAGGCCACCGACCGCGCGGGACACGTGGAGCTGCCGTTCGCCGGGCTGGCCGGGCGGGCCGGCGAGGGGTTCGCGGCGGTCTAGGCTGAACTGACTCCGAGTCCTCGCGACACGTCGCGGGGGCACCGAATAGGTCTTGACGTGCGTTCGCGTCGCGACTCAGGGTCCGGCTTCACGCCAATGAAGTTCGGAGAGGAGTCGCATTACCCAGGATGACGTGCTGTTCGGCTACCGCCTGCAGCTCTTTGACCTCGCCGCGCGGACGACGGTCACAAACGCCTGCCGCACCTTCGGGGTGCACCGCTCGACCTACTACCGCTGGCGCGCCCAGGTGGAACGCTCGGGCCTAGAGATGCTGCGTCCGCGTGAGCGCCGCCGCCCGGCGATGCCAAATCAGATGCCCGCGGTGATCGAGGAGCGCATCGTGGGCTTCTCGCTGGGCCATCCG
>DASROS010000053.1:0-39109 GCA_035646775.1 Thermoleophilaceae bacterium
TGTCCGTCATCGCCGCGTTGCGCAGTTCCTCTTGCGTTTCGCGCATCTTGTGGCGGACGTCCTCGTTGAGGCGCCAGGCCACGACGCCTGCCGCGCCGGCGGCCGCCACGTAGAGCGCGTGGATCGCCACCCAGCCCCAGGGACTTCCGGCATGAGAGTAGAAGACCTCCTCGGGGGCGAACGTGCCGAGCAGGCCGTGATGCAGCAGCGTGTACAGGACCGCCAGCACGAGTACCGTCCAGTCCTCGTACAGGGTGAGCATGACCACGACGACGAAGAAGGAGAAGTGGGCCTCGGTGACGCCGCCCGACACGTGCACTCCCATCGCGCATGCGGTCAGCAGCCCGAACGAGCAGGCGAGCGAGCGCGAGCGCTGCCCGAGCTGGGAACGACCGGCCACCAGCGCCGCAACCACGACGGCGCTCGCGTCCAGACCCGTGTGCCAGACCGCGTAGCCGTTCAGGGCCGAGTAGACCGCGATGGCCACCGCGGTGGCCCACAGAAGCCGGGTCATCGCGCGGTGGCGACGTGCCCACTCCTGCTCGGGCAACTCTCCGCCTCTCGGCAGCCTGCTGAGGAGGGCGTGCGAAAGCCGCTGGTAGGTCGTTCGGCCGATGCTCATGCATCGACCAGCCCGGCCGGTTGCTTGAATCTCCCGGACGATCCCCGACGCCCTAAAGCGACCGAAGGCAGCGACCGGGGCGTTCACGCACGATGGCCTTTCGAATGTGAGCCGCGGCCCTGCTTAGCGTCGAGCTCAGGCCGTCGGCGGCGGTGCGCCGCTAGGCGGCTCGCCCGCCGACGCGGCCGCCGCCGGTGCCGCGCCGAGGCGGCGCGTCGCTATCGGGCTAGCTGCCCCGCTGCACCAGCAGCCGCTCCAGCGCCTGCGCGTCGCCGGACACCGTCACGTGGACGGCGGCCGGCTCGCGCACCCAGGCGATCAGGTCGAGCGCCTCCAACCGGTCCAGCGCGTACTGCAGCGCCTGCGCTTGGTCGTCCCCGGAGTAGCTGCGCAGGATGTCGAACGACCAGCCCGTGGTGTGCAGCGAGTAGTTGTCGGTGGCCTCGGGGTTGCCGCGGCGCAGCAGGCCCTGGTACTCCAGGTCGCGGACCGTGCTGGTCACGGTGAGCGGCGAGGCGCCGCCGCCGGCGTCGCGGGTCAGTCGGGCCAGGTAGAGCGCGAGCGCGTAGGCCTCCGGGCGCAGGCCGCGGTAGAGGCTCCGGGGCTGCTCCAGCCGCCCCGCCAGCTCGCCCATCTGGCGGGCGCGGCGCAGCCCGGTGTCGTCAGGCGCGTCCGGGAAGGGGCGCAGCTCGCTGTCGCGGTAGGCGTCCTCCAGCTCTCCGGGATCGTCGTAGACCTCGGTCTCGCCGGGCGGATGGAGCACCTCCTCGGCCGAGTTCTTGGCGGTGTGCAGCTCGGCGTTGCGGGCCAGCGCGTCCGGGTCTGACCGGTACAGGCCCATGATCTCCCGCGCGGCCTGGACGCGCCAGTAGTAGGTGACCGAGTCGTCGCCCAGGCCCTGGAGGCGGCGCCAGGCGCGGGCGTGGCTGTTGGGGGTGCTCTCGAAGAACAGCCGCGCGTAGCTGACCCCCGGGCCGGCACCGAAGTCCTCGATCGCCGACGACAGGTTGCCCACGCCCATGTGGTAGGAGACGAGCGCGAGGTCGTCGCGGCCGAGCTGGCCGCGCGCGAAGGTCAGGTAGCGGGCGGTGGCCCCCAGCGCCTTGCGCGGGTCAAAGCGCTCATCCACGCGCCGTCTGGCGGCCTCCAGGTGCCTCGCCCTATTCGTGCGTCCCCTGGCCCTCGCGCGGGCGATACGGGCCGTCAGGGCGCGGCTGCGGGCCGTGTCCACGTCCATGGCGAGCAGACCCTGCCCGGTGGACGCCAGGATCTGGGTGAGCCCCACGGCGCCCTCCAGCCGCGGGTCGGCCGCGGCGTCGGCCCGCCCGGCGCTCTCGAGCAGGACGATCGCTTCCATCACGTCGGCGTCCAGCCCGGCCGGCCCGGCGGCCCGCTCCACGAGCGGCAGGTAGCGCGCCGTGCGGCGCGCGGACTCCATCACCCCGCCCGGGCTCTTGGCATAGATCACGTGGGCGAGGCCCCGGGCGGCGCAGCGCTCGAGCCCGGCCCTCCGCTCCTCGGTGTAGGCGAACGGGTCCCCGGCGGTGGCCTGCACGTCGACGCCCGGCTCGATCACCTCGAGCGGCGGCGAGGGCAGCGGGCCACCGCCCCCGCGGGTGGCGAGCAGCACGGCCGCCCCGACCACGAGCAGTGGCAGCAGGCCCAGGCCGGCCTGCAGCGCACGGGTGCGCCGTGGGCGGGTCAGCTGCCTTCGGAGGGAGAGCCGTCCAGGTCC
Organism: Thermoleophilaceae bacterium; assembly: GCA_035646775.1. Taxonomy (GTDB): domain Bacteria; phylum Actinomycetota; class Thermoleophilia; order Solirubrobacterales; family Thermoleophilaceae; genus JAAYBF01. The sequence goes on from DASROS010000053.1 coordinate 2,358, forward strand.
AGCGCCAGCGAGTTGATGCAGAAGCGGTCGCCGGTCGGGCCGGGGCCGTCGGGGAAGACGTGCCCGAGGTGCGAGCCGCAGTGGGCGCACAGCACCTCGGTGCGCTTCATGAAGAGGCCGTTGTCCTCCTCCAGGCGCACGTTCTCCGCCACGGCGGGCTCGGTGAAGCTGGGCCAGCCGGTGCCCGAGTCGAACTTCGTGTCGGAGTTGAAGAGCTCTGAGCCGCAGGCGCCGCACTTGTACATCCCGCTCTCCTTCGAGTGGGTGTAGGCGCCGGTGAAGGGCGGCTCGGTGCCCTTCTCACGCAGCACGTGGTAGCGCTCGGCGGGCAACTCCTCGCGCCACTGGTCCTCGGTCTTGTTCGCGTTCGATTCCATGTGTCCAATAGTAGGCGGAGCGTCTTACCAGGCGCTGAAGGCTCCGGCGGCCATCGCATGGACGAGATACGTGCCGGCCAGCCCCGTGAACGGCGCGTAGGGAGCGAAGAACTCGCGCACCTGGTCCTCGGTGGCGCGGCGCCCGAGGCGGGCCAGGCGGCCAACCAGCTTGATGTAGGCGAGGTCGCCGGCCGGCAGCTGGTCGTCGCGGCCCTGCCCGTACAGGGCGAGGCTCTCCAGCGTCCAGGAGCCGACGCCCGAGATCGTGCGCAGGCGCCGCCAGGCGGGCTCGTGCTCGGTCAGATCCGCGCGGCCGGAGGCCACCTCCCGCGCCGCCTTGACCATCGTGATCGCGCGCTGGGGCGAGAGGCCGCAGGCCTCGACCTCCGCGGGGCTCAGGCGCGAGACCGCTGTGGCGGACGGCACGTCGCGGTACGCGCCGCACGAGCTGCGGGCTCCGTGGCGGCTCACCAACCGTCGCTCGATCGCCGACGCCCGCGCACCGTCGATCAGCTGCTCGCAGATGGCCCACGCCAGCGCCTCGAACGGCTGCGGCCGGCGGCGGGGGCGAAGCCAGGGGCGGCGGCGCAGCACGGGCCCGAGCAGCGGGTCGCGCGCGAAGGCGCGGTGGAACGGGGCGAGGTCGTGGTCGGTACCCAGCGCGAAGCGCATCCGCCCCACGGCGGCCTTCGCGGCCTCGTCCGTGGCGGCCTCCGCCCGCATCCTCACGGCCCCGCCGCGCACCCAGGCCCGCACCACGGCCGCCTGCCTATCCTCGAATGGGGGCTTGTCCTCGAATGGGGGCCTGTCCTCGAACGAGAGCCCCCCCACGTGCAGCAGGCGGGTGAGGGTGCCGTCACGGCGCCTCAGGACGCCGTCGCGGCCACCCGAGGGCATCCGGAACTGCCCGACGGGCACCACGTCGATCTCGGCCACGGCCCCGGGCCGAGTGGCGTGGGCGCCCTGGAAGCTCAGCGCTTGAGGAGGTGGACGTCGACGAGGAAGGATTTGGTGCCCTGCACGTCCACCGCACGGCCGCGGTTGGTGAGCCTGCCTCGGCGGCGCGCGAGCGAGCCGGCCGTGCCGGGGCGGCGCAGGATCCGCAGCGCTACGAAAGCCGCCACGCCCAGCAGGAAGCCGCCGGTGGCGGCCACCACCGTGGCGGGCACGGTCACGCCGCGGCGGCGGTCCAGCCCGGTGGGTGTCGCCTCGGCCGGCAGCGGCAGGCGCCGTACCTCGGCCACCTGCCTCCTGTCCTCGAAGGAGGGCTTGTCCTCGAAGGAGGGCTCGCCGGGCGCGGGCACGAGCTGCCCGTCGACCGCCTCCGGCTCTTCTGCACTGTCCGCTTGGTCGGGCACGAAGGGGCGAGTGTACTCCCGGTCCGGTCGGCCCGTGACGGTCACGGCTCGAGCACGCGCTCGTAGACCCGGTAGCGCTTGGCCAGCCAGCCGCCCATCCCCTCCATGGCGCGGTTCATGGCGTCGTTGGTCTCGAGGATCCAGCCCATCTCGCCTCCGGTCTGCGGGGTGCGCTCGGCCGTGTCGAAGTGCTCCAGGTACAACCCGGCGGCCACGCCCGTGTGCTGGTAGGACGGCTTGACCCCGAGGAAGCCCACCCGCACCTTGGTGATCTTGCGCCGGCCGGTGAGGAAGTGCCACCAGCCGAACGGCAGCACACGCCCGCCCATCTTCTTCAGCACCTGGTTGATGTCGGGCACCGTGATGGCCACGCCCACGCTCTCGCCGGTGTCCACCTTCTCGGCGATCATGAACCAGTTGCGGTCGAACACCAGCTGCAGCTCCTGGGCGTAGTGGTCCAGGTCGCGCTTGGAGTAGGGCACGAAGCCCCAGTTGTCCTTCCAGGCCTCGTTGTAGGTCTCGCCGAAGAGGTCGAGCTCGCGCCGCAGCCGGCGCCGCGACATCCGCCGGATCCGCACCCCGTGCTCGGCCTCCAGGCGCTCCGCCAGCTCGACCATGCCGGGCACGATCCGCTCGCGGCCCTCCTTGATGTGCAGCTCCCACATCAGCAGGTCCACGGCCTTCTCCAGCCCCGCGGCCTCGCACAGGCGCTGGTAGTAGGGCGGGTGCCAGGGCTGCTTGATCATCGGCGAGCGCTCGTGGCCCTCGATCAGCACGCCGCTCTCGTCGTTCATCGTGAAGTCCATCGGGCCGATCATCCGGTCGCGCCCGCGCTCGGTCAGCCAGGCGGCTGCGGCGTCCAGCAGCGCCTCCAGCGCCTCCTGGTCCTCCTCCACCTCCAGGAAGCCGAACATCCCCCAGTCGTTGCCCTGGTAGTCGTTGAGGGCGTGATCGATCTGGGCGCTCACCCGCCCCACCACGCGATCGCCGCGGCGGACCAGGAACAGCTGAGCGTCGGCGTGCTCGAAGAAGGCGTTGAAGCGCCTGCTGAGGAACAGCCGCCGCTCGATTCGCAGCGGGGGCACCCACTGCTCGGCGTTAGCATGCAGGCGGAAAGGCAGGTCGATGAAGGCCCGCAGGTCGCGCCGCGACTGGACCGGTCTCACCTTCACACCGCTCACGGCGGCGGACCCTACCCATGAGGAGCGCGCCATGAAGATCGCCACCGACATCTTCGAGAAGGCACGCAGCCACGAACGGCTGGAGCAGCTGCAGGCGGCACGAGAGCAGGACCTGCTGCCCTACTTCCGCGAAGTGGAGGGCGAGCCCGGGCCCGTGGTGGCGATGGAGGGCCGCGAGCGGATCACGCTCGGCTCGAACAACTACCTCGGCCTGACCACCGACGCGCGGGTCAAGCAGGCCTCACGGGACGCGTTGGAGGCCTATGGCACGGGCCTCACTGGCTCGCGCTTCATGAACGGCACCACGCCGCTGCACCTCGAGCTCGAGCGCGAGCTGGCCGACTGGATGGGCACCGAGCAGACGCTGGTCTACACCACCGGTTACCAGGCCAACGTGGGAGCCGTGGCAACACTCCTCGGCCCCGAGGACACGGTGATCTGCGACGCGGGCGACCACGCCTCGATCCTCGACGCCATCTCCATGGCCCGGGCCCGCATCCGCCCGTTCCGCCACAACCGCCTCGACAAGCTCGAGCGGATGCTCTCCCGCGCCGAGGGGGACGGTGGCGGCGTGCTGGTGGTGGTCGACGGCGTGTTCTCGATGGAGGGCGATTTGGCGCCGCTGCCCGACATCGTGGCGCTGTGCTCCGAGCACGGCGCGCGCCTGATGGTGGACGAGGCCCACGGCGTGGGCACGATCGGGGACAACGGCACCGGCGCGTGTGAGGCGTTCGGCGTGGCCGACCAGGTGGACCTGCGGATGGGCACGTTCTCCAAGTCGCTGGCCTCCTGCGGCGGTTTCATCGCCGGGCCCGCCGACGTGATCGACTTCCTGCGCGTCTCCTCGAGGGCGTTCATGTTCACCGCCGCGGCCGTGCCCGCGGCCGTGGGCGCCACGCTCGGCGCGCTGCGGATCGTGCGCTCGCAAGAGGGTCGCGAGCTGATGGCGCGCACCCTGGACAACGCGCGCTACCTGCGATCGGGGCTGGCCGAACGGGGCTTCGACGTGATCGCGCCGAGCGAGGGGCGCGACGGCGAGGAGCTGATCACCCCGATCGTGCCGGTCCTGATCGGCGACGACTGGCAGGCCGTGCTGTTCTGGAAGGCGCTCTACGACGAGGGCGTCTACACCAACGTGGCGCTGTACCCGGCCGTGGCCCGCGGCGGCGCGCTGCTGCGCACCAGCGTGATGGCCACGCACGAGCGCGAGCACCTCGACCGCGCGCTGGAAGCGTTCGAGCGGGTCTCGGATCAGCTGAGCTGATCCGAGTCGACTGTCGACTGTCGACTGCTACTTCCGGCGCCTGCGCCTCAGGCGCACCCTCGGCGTGCTGCGGCGGGCGAGGTCCGCCTGCGCGCTTGCCACCTGCCAGTTGATCGCGGTGCTCATGCCGCCCTCCCCTCGTTTTCCTGGACCGCGCGCAGCGCGACCAGCTCCCGAAGCTCGGCGGTGGGCCGGAACGGGTCGGCCACCGAGTAGCCGTCAGGGGCGCGGGCCACCGCCAGGTCGTCGTCCACGAAGGCGAGCAGAGCGTCGCCCCTGGGCACGGCACGATCGTCCAGAGCCGCGAGCCGGTTGATGGCCTCCGAGTCTGCGGGGCCCGAGTGGCGGATGATGATTGCGTCTTGCATGGGGTCTCCTTCGTAACCGTCTATTACCGAATGCAGGTTCACTGTAGCACCAGCTAACCTTGATTGCCAGTTACTACTGCTGATACCCTCTATGAGCGATGCCGATGAACGAGACAACGACCGCCACCCCCACCTCCGTGATAGTCGAGGCCGATCCGGACAAGCGCGCGCCGGAGCCTCTGCGCCTTGTCCAGCAGTTCGTGAACAGCGCCGAGCCGGACGAGGACCTCGACGAGATGACCACACCCGCGGAGCTCCACGCCTGGCTCTCGGCGCGGGACATGGCGGACGAGGACTCCGAGATCTCCGAGGCCGACCTGCGGCGGGCCCTGGACGTGCGCGAAGGCCTGCGGGCCGTGCTGTTCACGCACAACGGCGGCGAGCGCGACGCCGATGCGATCGTCCAGCTGGAGCGCGCCGCCGGCGCCGCCGCCCTACGGGCCAGCTTCCCCGCCGAGGGCGACCCCGGCCTGGTGCCGGCCCGCGACGGCGTGAACGGCGCGCTCGCCGCTCTGCTTGCGATCGTGGCCGCGGCATCGGCCGACGGCAGCTGGCGCCGCCTGAAGGCCTGCGCGGACCCCGAGTGCCGTTGGGCCTTCTACGACCACTCCCGCAACCGCTCGGGCCGCTGGTGCTCGATGGCCACGTGCGGGAACCAGCACAAGGCGCGCAACTTCCGCGAGCGCTCAAGGGCCGCCGGCGCCTAGTACTTTCGGCCAGCGTTTCCAGGGGTCGCCGAGCCGCGAGGGATGCCGCAGTGCAGAAAAGCCCGCTCTTAGCGACTCGCTCCGCAAATTGGCCGTTGACGCACGGCGGGACCGTCGCTTTATTTGCTCACCGGTCGCCTGCGGGGGAGGAAACTCGATGCGGCCTAGGGGAACTGCATCAGCTGTCGAGACTGACCTTGTGAGGAGGATGTTTGATGGGCGATACCGCCTTGCTGGACGCCGGGCAGGATCAGCACCTTCGTGCCCTGCAGCACGCCAACCGAGTGCGTCTGGCGAGAGCCGGGATGAAGCGCCAGATCGCCGTCGGCGACCTGGCGGTCGCCGACGTAGTCCTGAGCTGCCCGTGGCAGGCCTACAGCATGGAGGTGGGTGACCTGCTCATGAGCCAGAAGCGCTGGGGGCTGGCGCGCTGCCGGCGGCTGCTGGTGTCGGTCGGCGTGCCCGAGAACAAGGCGGTGGGAAAGCTCACCGAGCGCCAGCGGCTCGCCCTCGCCCGTGCTCTGCTCGCCCGTGAGCGCTCGCTTGAGCGCCCGGCCCACCTAGGTCGGCCGCAGGCCGTGCCGGTGTCCTAGCGCAACCCGGCAAGGCTCACTCGTCCGGCACGATGCCCGGCCCGGCGGTCGCCAGCTCCACAATGTGGCCGTCGGGGTCGCGCAGGTAGATGGACTTGAAGAAGGTCCGGTCCATCACCTCCGTGCAGGGCACGCCCTGGCCGGTCAGGTAGCCGTGCCAGCCGTGCAACTCGTCCTCGCTGTCCACGGTGAGTGCGAAGTGATGGGTGGAGCCCACGCCCACGGTGCCCGGCTCCAGCTCGGGGTACTCGAGGCAGGTGACCAGCGTGCCGGGCCGGCCCTCCTCGTCCCCGAAGAACAGGTGGCGGGCACCCTGGTCGTCCTCGTTGGTGGTCTGCTTGACCATCCTCATGCCCAGCAGGTTGCGGTAGAAGGCCGCGGACTGGTCGAGGCTGCGGCACAGCAGGGTGATGTGGTGGATCCCTGCGATTCGCAGGCGGCGGGGCTCGGACATGGCCGGGAGCCTAGTGAGCGACCACTAAAACAATCGTGGCGCTCACGGTCATCACGCCCTCCAGGGCGGTCTGGCCGTGGTCGTCCAGGCCTCGCGCCACGCGCAGCTCGGAGTGCTTGCGGTTGAGCCACCCCAGCACCGGCACGAGCACGGCGATGCTCACCACCACGCCCACCATCATCACCAGTAGCGCGGTGCTGAGCGAGTCGGTACTGCCCTGCACCAGCGAGCCCACGTAGAGCCAGCCGAGCGGGATCCCCACCCACAGCACCAGGCCGCCGCCGACCATGATCGCCACCAGCAGGACCCCGCTCCCGCCGGTGCGCAGGAGCCCCCTCATCACCGGAACGACAGGCCGCCGGAGCGGCGCCTGAACAGCTCCCGCAGCCCGTAGAAGGAGCCGGCGAAGACCACCACCCCCACGGCCAGCAGCACGCCGAAAGCCTCGAGGCCCGCCCCCAGGCCCAGCGCCACGACCACGATGATCGCCGCCCCGCCCGCGAGCAAGGTGGTGTGGGAGCGGAAGCCGGTCACGTGCTCGCGAACGGTCAGCTCCAGGCCGGCGAGGGAGGCGATGCCCAGGCCCGCGGCGATCTTGGCGTTGCCGTTGCCCTCCCCGCCCGAGAGGAACCCCCAGGTCATCAGCACGATCCCGGCGAGGATCAGCAGCTCGGTGAGGGGAAATGGCGCCCATAGCGGGGGCGGCCGGTCGTCCATCGTGGTCCGGCCCGGCCGCGGCTTGGACGCCGCCGTGGCCACCCCCTCCTCGCGGATCCGCTGGGCGCGCTGGCGGCGCGCGAGGTCGCGCTCTGCCCGCGTGCTGCCCTCGCGCTCGGCGGGCGAGGCTCCGGCGGCGTGGGCGCGCTTGCGGCTACGCCGGCCCATGTCGGGGAGAGAGGTGCGGGGTCGGCGCCGTCAGGCCCGACCCTGGGCTAATGGGCAACCGGAGGAGATATTTACGCGCCACCAGTTCATCAGCATCCCGAGCATGCCCCACCGGGGACGCACGTGCCAGTGCTTGCAGCCCGGCTCGCCGATGTCGTCGTTGCCGATCCGGACCCATTTGTGCTTCTCGGGCTCCAGCAGCATCTCCTCGATGCGGCAGCGGTGCTTCTCCTCGACGTAGGTGCGGTCGCTCAGGGTGCGGCGGGCATCGTCCACGCGGGTGGCCAGGTCATCGCGCAGCAACTCCAGCTCCGCCAGCGAGAGCAGGCGCGGGCCGCCACGGGAGGCCACCGAGAACTCGAAGCCGTGGCGGGGCCATGTGGAGACGAACACCGACGAGAGCTCCTGCTCGAGGTGCTCGATCTGGTCGAGCAGGGTGCGGCGCGCGGGGCGCTCGTCGGGCGCCGTGCGCGGCGCCAGGGGCGGCTGCGTGGGCGGGCCCTGCGGGTACGGCGCGATCGGCCTGCGTCGTTCAAGCGTCTCAGGCAACGTGATGCCTCTCCCTGATTGACTGGACAAAACCCTACCAAGGGCACCGCGGCGCGTCAGCCCCCAACCGACAGGGTCTCCGCCACCGTCCAGAGCGCCTCCTCCACACTGATACGCGGGACCCCCTTCACCTGGATCGCCCCGATCGCCATGTTCGTGGTGGACGGCGTGACGCCCCGCTCCTCGGCCACCTCACCGGACAGGACCGCCAGGCAGTGGTCTTCGTCGGCCACCACGATCTGGCGGGCCGACAGCGGCCGGCCCGAGCCGCCCAGCAGCTCGTGGTCGCCGGTCAGGCGCAGGCCGAGCTGGCTGCCCACGAGGTCGGCGTCCAGTGCCACCACCGGCACGCCGGTCTCGAAGGTGGCGATCGTGATGGCGTCGTCGAGCAGGTTGCGGCTGCGCAGCCCGCCCCACTTCAGGCGATCGAGGGCGATCTGCTCCACCGGGGTGCGGGTGGTGTCGGGATCGAGGCCGATCTGGCGCCAGAACACCCGGTAGGCCCAGGGCACCGGGTCCTGGCGCATGTGGATCACGTGCCCGCCGGTGATCCGGCTCGCCAGCGCCCGCAGACGCTCGCGCACGCCCTCCGGGCTGCGTCCCGAACGCGCCTGCACGCGCACCGTCCACAGCGCCAGGTCGGGGAACTCGTCGGCCAGCTCGTGGTCCACCCAGCCGAGCTGCAACTCCGGCTCGGAGGCCACCCGTCTCAACTCCCGGCGAGCAGCGCGCGGATCTGGGTCCGCAACTCCGCCTCGGTGAGGTTGCCCAGGCGCGTGTCGCGCACCTTGCCGCCGGCGTAGGCGAACACGGTGGTGGGGCAGACGCCCACGCCGTAGAGGTTGAAGGTCTGGCCATCCTGGTCCACCGCCACCGGCAGCTCCCACCGCCGGCGGCGCACGATCCGCTCGGTCTCGTCGCGGTCGTTGCCGCCCAGCACGGCGGCGAAGCTCACCTCGCCGGCGAAGTCGCGGCGGATCCGCTCCACGCGGTCCACCTGCGGCTCGCAGTCCGCGCCGCGGCTGGTCACGAACGTGAGCACCAGTGGCTTCTTGCGCAGCTCGCACACGTTCACCACCTCCTCACTGATCACGTCGCAGGCCGGCGTACTGCCTGCCGCCTCGCTGCACCTGGAGCCCTGCTGGCAGAGGTTGGCCTTGCATTGGGCGGCGTCCTCCTCGCCGCAGGTCACGTTGCCCGTGGCCAGCGGGGCGGCGAAGTCGGGCACGACCTTGTTCTTCGGCGGGCCCTGCAGGCCGGCGCCGGTGTTGGGCAGCGCGGTGGTCACCAGCAGCACGCCGATGCCCATGAGCATCACGATGCCCACCACCCAGGCGTACTTGTTGCCCGAGCGGGGCACCTCGGGCCGCCTGGGTGGCATGTCGGGCTCGGGGTTGACGCGGTCCTGCTCCTCGAAGCGCTCGGCGGCGCTGCGGCGCTCGTCTCCCTGCCCGCCGCCGAGATCGGAGAAGCGGTCCCCGTCAGACATCGCGGCGGCGCGTTCGCAAGGCTCGCAGCGAGGGGCGCCGCGGTCGCGGTAGGCGCGGCATGGACGGGCGGGGACGCTCGCGCAGCCCCGCCAGCAGGCGCCTGGGATCGAGGTCTCGCAGCCGGAACGGCCCGTGCTCCTCGGCCCACACCAGCGCAGCGGGGAGCACCAGCATCACGCCGATCAGCGACACGCTGAGGTCCACCACGGTGAGGATCCCGAAGTCGCGCAGCATGCGTATGTCGGAGGCGATCAGCACGGCGAAGCCGGCGATCGCGGTGGCGCCCGAGGCCAGCACCGCGGCGCCGGTGGAGCGGTAGGTGAGCTCCAGCGCCACGGCCGGTGCGGCGCCGCTCTCGCGCTCCTGGCGGTAGCGGGCCGACAGCAGCACGCTGAACTCGGTGGATATGGCGATCACCAGCGCGCCGAGCGTGACCGACATCGGGTTGAGCTCGACCTCCAGCGGCCCGGGCAGGAGCCCGAGGAAGAAGAGCACTCCTCCCGACCAACCGGTGGCGAGGGCGATGGGCACGAGCGGCACGCCGGCCTCGCGGGCGGCCTGGCCGCGGTCGCGCTCACCGGCCAGCCGCCGGGCTGCCATCAGCACGGCGAACACCACCGCGAGCGCGGCCAGCAGCGTGAGGATGCGCCTCATGGGCGAGGACAGGGCCCCGTTGGCCTCGGCTGCGAGAACGGGCAAGCCGACCACGGAGGCCGTCACGCCGTCGGGCGGGTCGAGGCGATCCTTGATCTTCTCGACCACCTCCTTCTGGTCGGCCAGCGACTGCAGCCTGATGCCAAAGGCGAGGTTCGCGGTCTTGCGGTCGCGGGTGACCACCCCCTGGGAGAAGTAGGGCGGCACGGCGTCGAGCAGCCCCCTCACCTGGCTCTGCTCGCGTGCGTCCACGGTGCGCAGCAGCGTGGGCAGCGACAGCGCCGGGCACAGCTCGGGCGGGTCCTTCTCCTGCGCGCAGCGCTCGCCGTCCTTGTAGCCCGCCGCCTTCAGCGTGGACTCCTGGAAGCTGCTCATCCACGAGATCACGTCGGGGTCGGTGATGTCGTCGGCGCGCACGGTCACGTCGATCTCGCCCGATACGCCGGTCTCCTCCTGCAGCACGTTCACGTCGCGCAGCTCCTGGAGGTCTGAGGGCACCAGCTCCCGGACGTCGGAGACCACTCGCGACTGGGTATCGAGCCCCCACCCCACCACCGCCACGGCCAGGCCCACGAGCAGCACCTTGCGTGGGCGCGACACCGCGTAGGCCACGGCCCGCTCGGCGCGGCCGGCGCTGCGCTCGCGGACGGCGTCGGCGAAGCCTCCGACCGCGCTTCCCGGCCGCGAGCCGCCGACCGTCGCTCTCACCTTTGCCAGGCGCCCGCGCAGGCGCGGGAGGAGCGGGGGCAGGTCCTCGGGCCGGCGGCGCTCGCCGCCGAAGCGCGACAGCGCGGCGTAACCCGCCGTAAAGGCGCACACGAGCGCGATCACGATGCCCACCACCAGCAGCGCGCCAAACTGGCTCACCATCGGCACCGGCGAGAGCAGCAGCACGAGGAATCCGGCGGCGGTGGCCAGGCCAGCAGTGGCGATCGTGGGACCGCCGGCGGCCGCGGCCACAGGCACGGCCGCCGCCGGCCCGGCCCGCTCGCGCTCCAGCACCTCGTCGAAGCGGGCCTGGGATTGGATCGCGTAGTCCACCGCGAGCCCGATCAGCACCGGCAGCACGGCGATCGTGGCCATCGTCAGGCCCCAGCCGGTGAGCGACAGCACGCCGAAGGTCATCGCCGCAGCCGCGAGCGCGAGGGCGAGCGGCAGCAGGCGCAGGCGCGTGCGGAAGACCAGCGCCAGCGTGGCCGCCATCACCAGCAGCGCCGCGCCGAGCAGCCAGAAGATGCCGCTGCGCACCTCGCGCGCCAGGCCGTCCACGATCACCGGGACGCCCGTGGTCAGGTACTTGCCGCCCTGCTCGAGCTTGAACGCCGGCGCCGCCACCGCCTCCCGCACCAGCTCGATCGTGCGGGTGCGCTCGGCGTCCGAGAGCTCCGGGCGCAGGCGCACCTGGATCAGGGCCGAGCGCCGGCTGGGGAACAGATACGCAAAGCGCGGCTTGGGCTCGCCCACCTGGATCCCCTGCTTGGGCCGCTGGAAGACCAGCGTGTCCACGAACTCTGGGTTGTCGATCGACGGCGAGCTGGTGATGCCGTAACGCAGCGCGGCCTCCAGCAGCGTGCGGGTGAACTCGCCCTGCACGAGCTGGCGCGCGCTGCGGGCCAGGCGCTCCTGTTCGGCGGGTGGATCGCCTCGGCGCTTGGACAGCTGCCGAGCGGATCGTGCGGCCGCCTCGGCCCGCTGGGCGCTGGCCTGCTGGCGACTGCCCAGCTCGCCCTGGATCTGGTTCACGGCGGTGTTCACGAACGTGCCCGGGCCGAACACCACGCGCGCGGGCTTGAGGTCCGACAGCTCGCGGCAGGCCGGCGGCAGGTCGGCCAGGCCCTTGGCGGGCACGTTGCCCGACAGGCAGCCCTCGAGGCGGATCAGGCGGCCGAGGTCGGAACTGAGCACCGTGCGCTGGAGATCGCCGCGCACCAGCACCACCACCGAGTCGTCGCCGAACTCGCGCTTGAAGCGGGCGTCGGCGCGCGCGGTGTCGGAGGAGCCCGAGACCAGGGTGTCGGTGCCGGCGCTCGGCTTGAGCTGCAGCGCCAGCACGGCGCCACCCAACCCGAGCAGCGCCACGACGCCGATGGCCAGCAGCGGCCGGCGCACGCACGCGCGCACGAGAGCCGCGAAGTCGATCGCCCTCCTCACGGGGTCAGCTTAGTGAGCGAATGTGCCGTTACTCCCCTATCGGCTGCAGGCGCGGGTAGCGTCCCGGCTGGCCGACGAGGCGTCCCAGCGGGGCCTGTTCGCGACATGGGGGAGCCTGCGGGCCGCGGTCGGTGAACACGAAGCGCTCCACGATCCGCCGCACTTTGGGGTTCAGGTTGGGGTCATCGGGTCGCAGCCGCGGGTAGGGCGGCGGGTTCTCGCACAGGTAGCTGCCGAACACCGGCAATCCGCGCCCCACCTGAGAGTACGCGCCGGGCTCGGAGTAGGGATTGGAGCGGTTGGTCTGCAGGCGGCGGGGATAGGCAGCCAGCACCTCTGGGTTCAGCGGCTGGAGGGTGCGCAGGTAATTGAGCGGCCCGCTGCTCGCCGGCGAGGGATCCGAGGCCTGGGTGACCGCGGTGTCGTTGGCGAAGAAGGCGGCAATCTCGCGGCGGTAGAGGCTCAGGTAGGCGAACGTGGGCTCCAGCGTGCGCAGGAACGGCTCGATCCGGCGCAGCAGCGGGCGGGTGTCGTCCAGCGAGCGCTCCAGCGCCGGGAGCCCGGCGCGCGAAACCGTCACCAGCGGGCCGAGGTCGCGGAACAGGCCGCGCAGGTCGGGCGCCGTGGCGCTCAGCTCGATGAGCGTGGGCGAGAGCTGGCGTGCCGCCGGTCGCAGCTGGTCGACCAGCGGGTCGGTGTTCAGGGCGAACTCTGTGAGCCGGCGCGACGTTGCCCGGGTCTCGCGCAGGAACGTGGGGAACGCGACGAAGGTGTCGGCCAGCTCGCGGTCGCGCGAGGCGGTGGTCTCGAACACGCGGTTGGAGTTTTCGATCAGACGCCGCAGCTGGCCCTGGCGCTCGGTGAGCGCGCCGAACACCTCGCCGGTGTCGCGCACCAGGCCCTGGGTGGCGCGCTCCTGGCGGTTGAGGATCGCCAGCACGGCGTCCACGTCGCGGGCAAACGGCGCGAGGCTGGCGAGCGCTTCGTTGAGCGCCCTGCCGCCCCGGTTCACGGCACGTCCCTGCTGGTCCATCCACACCTCGAGTGCCTCACGCGTCTTGGGATCGAAGGCGCGGAAGATCTCGTCCAGCTCCACCGTCGGCGACACCTGTGCCGTGGGCAGCCGGCCGCCGTCCGCCAGGAAGTTCTCCTTGCCGCGGGTGCCCGGACTGAGCTCCACGTAGGTCTCCCCCAGCAAGGTCTTCTGGCGCAGGATCGCGCGCGTGTCACGCGGAATCGGGGCGTACCGCTCCTTCAGCTCGATCACCGTCTCGGTGAGACCCGTCCGGTTGTCGGGTTTCTTCGTCTTGACCTTGCCCACGTTCACGCCCGAGATCCGAACGTCCGCCTCCTGCGCCAGCTGGGTGGCCTCGGGGAATTGCACGTTCACCCGGTAGCCCTCGGGGCGCAGCGGCACCGACCCGCCGAAGACGAGCCAGAGGTAGAGCAGGATGCCCACGCACGAGGCGGCGAACAGCACCATCGCCGCGAGGCGGGCCGCGCTGGGGGTCTCCTTGACCATCTAGGGCTCCACCCCCTCTTCGAGCCGGGGGGTGGCCTGCAGCCTCGGCATGTCACCGAAGCCCTCGGGGGTGGCCGACCGGGTGGCGCCGCTGGGGGTGACGTTGGTCTGCGGGTTGTTGGGGCAGGTGGTCCGCTCTTCGGGCAGGTTGGTGAGCTCGGTGATGGCGTCCAGCTGCGGGTTGTTGGGGCGGACGCCCAGGTTGAGCGTGTTGAGGGCGGGACAGCTCACCAGCACCAGGCCGCGGCGCACGATCCCGTGGGCGTCGGACTGGGCGAAGATCGAAGCGCCGGCGTGGTTCAGCCACGAGAGCCAGAACAAGAAGCCCTCTTCGCGGCCGCGCGGGTTGTGGGCGAGCGTGTCGAGGAACGCGTTCAGCACGCGGAAGGTGTTCGTGAGGCGCGGCGTGACCACGGACACGTCGGTGGCCGTCCGGCGTAGGTCGCGCACAGTCGGCCTCACGTCGCGGGCGAACGGTCGGATCTGGTCGCGGATCGCCGGTGTGGTGGCGCGCAGGAACGGGCGGGTCTGGCGCAGTGACGGTCCGAGGGCACGGGCCCCGGGGCGCAGCTTGGACAGCGCGGGGCCGAGCTGCCCGGACAGTGCCTGCAGGTTGGTGAGTGTGGTGCGCGTTTGCCCGAGCGTGCCGGGTAGCCGGCGGAGCGCCTGTCGCAGAGCGGCGTCCTGGTTGGAGATGGCCTCGAAGTTGGCGTTGGCGGTGGTCACCAGCTCGGCCAACTGGCGGTCCTTGGTGCCGAGCTCGGTGGCCAGCTCCTGGAAGTTGTGGATCACGCGCTTCACGTTGCCGCGCCGCTGCGCGAGCAGCCCCGTGATTCGCTCGGCGTCGCGTGCGGTCGGCTCGAAGCGCTTGAGAGTCTCGCGCAGGTCGGCGGAGCCCTCGCCCGAGAGGGCCTCGGCGCCGGAGTTCAGCAGCACGCGCAGGTAAGCCCGGGTGTCCCCGTCGAGCTGCGCGAGGATCTCGTCGGGGTTCACGTCCGGCAGCGTGTTCGAGACCGAGATCCGCTCGCCCTCGCGCATCGCGCCGGCCGACCGGTTGCCGGGGTCCAGCTCGAGGAACATGTCCTTGAGCCCTGTCTTCGGGCGCAGCAGGATCGTGGCGTCCCGGTATATGGGCGCGTGCTTCTCGTCGATCAGCATCTGCACGACCGCGCGGCCGTCCTCGAGGCGCACCCCGCCGATGTCGCCCACCTTGACCCCGGCGATGTTCACGGTCTGCCCCTGCCCGGGCACCACGGCCTGGGCGGTCGACAACTCAGCCTTCAGCTCGTAGAACTCCTCCCCCACACCGGGGACCCAGGCCGGCACGTTGAAGCGCTGGTTGGACAGGATGTAGCCGCCCACCCCAATGGCGATCACGAACAGGAACAGCAGCGCCACGAAGTCGCGCAGATGGTCGGTGATCGCGCGCTTCACGGTCCGCCTCCGGTGCGGGCGTTGTCGAGATCAGGGCGCGTCTGCGTATGGCACGGCTCGGTGCGGTTGTACGGCGGGCGCTTGGCGGGGCGCGCGGGGCGGGTGCCGAGGGGCGGCCTGGTGGCGTTGCCGAACTTCGGGTCCGGGCCCACGGGACCGGTCTGCACGACGTTTGTCCCACCGCCCGGCTGGAAGCGCGTGTAGGGACCGTTGCCGTCGAAGTTCGACGACTCGCCCGAGAGGCCGACGAGCGATTGGAAGAACTCCTTGTAGTTCTTGACGCCGGTGGTGCGCGGGCCATCGGCGATCACCTCGTCGCCAGTCGGCAGCACGTTCTCGATCAGGCAGCGGTTGAACAGGTCGACCTGCGGGAGGAACCGCACCGTGCCGTCGGTGAACCGCGCGAGGTCGTCCACGGCCGGCTGCAGGTCACCCACCAGGCCCTGCAGCTCGCCCGGTGAGACCAGCGCTCTTGTCTGGGCGATCCACGGCAGAGCTGCCTCGATCGTGGCGGGCGTCTCCCGAACGCCGGGGATGATCTCGCGGGCGAAGGCCCGCGTGGAGGGCAAGGCCTCGTTGAGCTCGTCCAGGGCCGGGTTGGCCGCCTCCAGCACGTCGGGCAGGAGCGCAATCGTCCTGCGCAGGCTGTCCTGCTCGTCCGCGAACGCGGTCGAGGTCTCGTTGAAGTTGGTGATCAGGTCCTTGAGCTCGGTCTCGCGGCTGGCGAGCGCGCCGGTCACCTTCTGCAGGCCGGCCACCAGCCGCGAGAGGTCATGCGGCTCGGTGCCGCGCAGGGCGTCGTTCACGATCGAGGTGCCGCGCAGCCCCTCGGCCGAGTACTCGAGCGAGTCGTTGAGGGATTGCCCGCCGGTCTCGCCCCGGGTGTCGGGATCCTGGTCGGCGTCCTCGCCCGGGCGGGGCTTGCCGGCCAGGGCGCCGCCGTAGCCCTGGAGCAGGGTCTTGAGGTCCTTGCGGGTGTTGGCCTTGAGCGTGCCCAGCACGACGTCCAGCTGCACGGGGGCCGAGGTCTGCGTGGCGGGAATCGTGTCGCCGTCGCCGAGCAGCGGCGCGTTGGGCGTGCCGGGGCGCACGTCCACGAAGAAGTTGCCCTCGAGGAAGATGCGCGGGCGGATCTTGGCGCGCGTGTCGGTGTGCAGCGGCAGCGCGTCGTCCTTGATCTGCATCGTGATCACCGAGGCTGTGGCGTCCTCCGCCGCCGCCTCCACCTTCGACACCTTGCCCACCTCCACGCCCGCGATCCGCACGGGAGAGTTCACGTTGATGGCGCTGGTGTCCTTGAACACCGCCTTGATCTCTGTCCCGCGCGTGAACGGGATGTCCTTCGTGAACGCGAAGTAGGTGGCGATCGCGATCAGCAGCATCGCGGCCAGACCAACCTGGAACGCCGAGAAGCGGCCCCGCTGCCTCACGGGCGCCCACCTCCCGCGGCCGACGCGTCCGCGCCCTCCTGGCCGGCGGTCACGAGGCCTCCGTTGCCGGGCGCGTTGCCGATCGTCGGGCGGCCAACCACGTAGTCCTCGTTGCCGGCCTCGCATTCGGCCTGCTGGCCGGGCGAGGCGGTGTTGGGATACGGGTTGATGTGGAGGTTGTTCTCCGCGCCGCCGTCGCCACTGGCGGGCCGGTCGGACGGGCCGCCCTCGGAATTCGTACCGAGCGGCGCCGCGACCACGATGAAGCGCTGGTACGTGCCGTTTCGGTCACCCTCGGAGAACAGGCTGGCGGCGTTGCGCGCGAGCAGCGTCACGTAGTTGCAGCGCGTCTGCACCGGGGTGAGGAAGGCAACCAGCGGGCGCAGCGAACGCATCGTGGAGGCGATCCGGCGCAGCCCCCGCGGCACCACCGGGTCGTCGGAGAAGTCGGCCAGCGCGTCGAAGAGGCTGGCCAGGCGGCGGTTGAGGCTCGGCGTCCGCGGCAGCGTCTCGATGCCGAAGCGGAACGCGTCGGCGAGGACGGGGGCCGATGTCGGCAGGGTGCGCACGCCAGGGCGCAGTTCTCTGAAGAAGGCCGCGCTGTTGCGCAGGAAGGGGCGCTGGCGCGGGAACTCGCGGATGCCCACGTCGAAGGTGGGCGGGCTCTCGGAGATGAACTCCTGCAGGAACGGGGCGACGCCGGCCAGCGCCCCGAACGTGGTGGCCAGGTTCCCGAACAGCGCCGCCTGGGTCTGGGCCACCGGCGCCGTCTCGGCGGCGGCGTCGCCGAGCTCGGAGAACAGCCGCGCCAGCCGCGTCTCGGGGTCGGCCAGGTTCGACGCGACCGACTCGAGGTCATCGAGCAGCGGCCGAAGTTCGAGGATCGCCTCGTTGAGCGCCTCGCCGCGGCCCGCCAGTCCGGGCCCGAAGCCGTTCAGCGACCGCTGAATGCCCACGCGTGTCTTGTCGTTGAACTGGTTGAGGAAGTCGTCGATCTCCACCGTTTCGGTGAAGCTCGTGACCGGCACCGTGGAGCCGGCCTTGTAGCCGGCGCGCCCCTCGCCCGGCGTGAGCTCCACGTACTTCAGGCCGAGCGCCGACCGCGAGCGAACGATGAACTTCGAGTCCACCGGCAGCGGCTCGAGCTCCTTGTTGAGCTTCATCGTCAGCCGAGCGGTGGGGGTGCCGTCGGCGTTCGGCACGGCCTCGATCGATTCGACCGCTCCCACCCGCGCGCCGCCGATGCGTACCTCGTTGCCCTTAACGAGGTTGGCCGCGTTCGGCAGCTCGGCACGCAGGTCGTAGGTGGGCACGAACGGCAGGCCCGCGTTCGCGTTGTAGGAGAGGAAGACGGCGACGATCGTGACCAGCAGCGTCACGGCACCCACCAGCACGGGGCTGGCGGCCAGTGAGGCTGTACCTCCGCGCCCACGCATCAGCGGTCGTCTCCCAGCAGGTAATCGAGCACCGGCTCGGACTGGTCGCGCAGCGCCGGGGATGGTCCCTGGGCGTCCCTGCGGATCCGCTCGACCTGGCGCCTGCCCTCAGGCGTCGCGCCCGCGGTGCCGGGCAGGGCCTCGAACAGGCCGCTGCTCGGACTGGGCACGCTTCCGGCGCCGGGAGCAGGATCGTCGGCCAGCCGGGGCTCGATCTTCGCGCTCGAGGCGGCCGACCCGGAGCGGATCGACCGCGTGGGCCGGAAGGTGGCGTTGCAGCCCACCGCCTGCTGCGTCGCAAAGCCCGAGCAGGTGTTCACCAGCAGGCCGGCGCGCAGGTAATGGCTGACTGAGTCGAAGCCGTTGATGGCGAGCGTCGAGTAGAAGAACAGGTCCATCAGCCGCTCGATGCCGCCCGTGCGGTCCAGGCTGCGTGTGAGCCGGTCCAGGTTCACGGCCACCGGCCGGGAGTCCCGACCGAGCCGGCCGAGGTCACGAATCAGCGGCCGCGCCCGGATCAGTGCGGGGCGGCCGCGCTCCAGAGCCTCACCCAGGCTCAGCAGCGACGGCTGCGCCGCCCGCGAGAACGGGCCCAGCCGCTGGAACACCCGGCTGAGCTGCGGAGCCGCCGCGTTGAGGTCTCGGAACACCGGGGCGGCCTGAGAGGCGAAGCCGTTCAGATCGGCCATCAGGGGGCGCAGCTCGTCGAGGAACCGCGGCAGTCGCTGGATGCCGCGCTCGATGTCGTCCCGGCGCGCCGCGGTGGCCTTCGCCGTGTTGTTGGCCTCCACGATGAAGCCGGACACGCGCTCCTTCTCGCGGGCGAGCGGCGCGAGCGCGACGTCTGAGTCGCGCGCGAGGTCCGCCAGCACGCGGTTCTGGCGCGCGAGGATCGCGAGCACGCGATCCGTCTCGCGCAGGGCTGGATTGGCGCGGTGGATCGCGGCCTTGAGGTCCTCGCCGCGACCCGCGAGGCCGGTCCCGAACTCGCTCAGCACCAGCGCGAAGCGCTCGCCGTAGGGCCGGCGGAGGATGTTGTTGAACAGGTCCAGGTCCACCTGCGACTGCGTTCGCTCCAGCGGCAGCAGGTGCTCGCCCTCGCCCTCCTCGCCGTCGCCGATCTGGTCCAGCTCGGGCTCCGACGCCGTGCCCGGCTCGCACTCGATGAACTTCTCGCCGATCAGCGACTGCGGGCGCACGACGCACTTGGCGTCGGCGCGGAAGGGCGCGAAACGGCCGTCGTCGATTCGCAGCGTGACGGCCGCCTTCTTGCCGGCCGTCACGTCCATCGACTCGATCACGCCCACCTTGGCCCCCGCCACCTTCACGTCCTCGCCGGGCACCGCGGAGGCCACGTTGTCGAACACCGCGCGGACCTTGTAGTCAGGCCCGAGCCGGTCATCGGCTCCCAGCCCGAGGACGAGCAGGATCGGCAGCGAGACACCGAGCGCGAGGATGGCGAGCAGGCGACGCATGCCTCAGCCGCCCGGCGGTGTCTGATTGGGGTCACATTCGGGGACCGGGTATGGCGCCGATCCGTCGGGCGGCGGCTGCACGGCGGCGCCCGGGCAGCGGCGCTGCTGGCCGGAGCCGTAGCCGTCGATCCGCTGCGCGTCGGGCTTGCGGGTGAGCTCGCCCGTGTCCTCGTCGTAGTCGAACAGGCCGACGATCGGCTGGATCCGGGCGTAGTGGCCGTTGGCGTCGTATGCGCTCGCCACCTGGCCGAACTTGGTGAACCAGCCGGCCAGGTCCGGCGTGTACTGGCGCAGCGTGTCCACGAACTCCTGTGAGCGGTCGAACGTGCGATTGGCGCGCGGGAAGACGGTGGACGTCAGACGCTGGAGCCGGGGCAGCTTGCCGGTGAGCTCGATCAGGTCGTTGTTGGAGCCCGGCGTCCTGATCAGAGTGCGCAGGTCGCGAATCGTCGGGCGAGCGTCCGCCACCAGCGGGCGCAGGCGGCGCAGGAACGGGGCGAGATCGCGCGTGCCCGTCTTGGACTCCTCCACCAGCACGTCCAGGTCGTCCAGCGCGGCACGCAGGTTCACGAATGTGGTGTTGGACTTGCGCAGCGTGCCGGGCAGGAGGTCCAGCGCGCGCGCCAGCGCCACGTTCTCGTCGCCGATGGCTCCCAGCGCGGTCCCCGTGTTCTGCACGAGGCCCGACAGGTCGTCGCGCCGCTCGGCGATTGCGCCCATCGCGTTGGAGGTGTCGGTGATGAAGCGCGAGAACACCTCGTCGTCCACCACAAGCTCGCGGGTGAGGCGCGACGTGGAGTTCAGCGCCGGTGCGAAGTACTTCAGGCTGCGCGCCGCGTCGGGGGCGCGGCCCTGGTACCAGTCGGCTCCCCCCTTGATCACCTGCTGCAGTCCCTTGCGTGCTCCGGGATCGAGCGCGTTGAAGAGCTGGTCCAGATCCACCGGCGCGCTTGTGTCGTCGGCGTCGATCCGCCCGCCGCTGGCGATCTGCCCGGCGTCGTTGGGCCCCGGCTGCAGCGACACGTAGCGGTTGGCGATCCCGGACAGCGACGTCGCGCGGATCGTGGCCTGGGTGCCGCGGTGAAGGGGCGCCACGCCGTCCTCCACCGTCATCTCCACCTCGGCCTGGGCGTGGTCGTTCAACTCGATCTTCTCGATCGTGCCCACGGGCCTGCCCCCCACGCGCACCTGGTTGCCCTTCACGAGCTGACCCGCGTTCTCGAAGGTGGCCGTCACGCGGTAGCCGTCACCGCCCCCGAACATCAGGAGCGCCACGAGCACGGCGGCGCCTATGACGGCAGCCAGGACCGCAAAGCGCGCGATACCGGTCCCAGGCGGGGCCGGTTGCTCCGCACCGGTGGTTGCAAGTCCCTCAGTCAAATTTCACTGCCGACCAGCGCTCTCCCCGCAGCGACAATATGCGATCAGAAGGCACCTGTCATACGGCTTAGGCCGAACTCAACAAACTCCTGCTGGGCGAATCGGCCGCTCCTTCACGCCGCTGCGGCCGCGAGTGCCTCGCGCAGCTGCTCGGGCAGGTGCGCGGAGCGCTGGGCCTCGTACTCGTAGCCCACCAGCCAGCCGTATCCCTCGGCCGCCACGCGGTCCTCCACCTTCATCGTGAACAGCACCTGAAACGCCGACCTGCGCACCTCGCCGATCGAGCAGTGCACCGCCAGCTCCTCGTCGTAATGCACCGGGGAGCGGTAGTTGATGTGACACTCGGCGAAGATGAACCCGAAGCCATCGCCCCCGAGCCTCCCGGGGTCGTGGCCCGGCACCAGCTCGCGCAGATAGGCGATGCGGGCGCTCTCGAAGTAGCGCAGGTAGACGACGTTGTTGAGGTGGCGCATGGCGTCGAGGTCGCCGAAGCGCACCCGCTCGCGGTGGACGAACTCCGGCGGCACGGTCATCCGACCGACATGCCCGGCTGCACCGCCACCTCGACCAGCCGCGGCTCGGCCGCCTCGATCGCGGCCGACAGCGCGGCGTGCAGCTCGTCGCGCCCGGCGGCCTTCTCCGAGCGCACGCCGTAGCTCTGGGCCACGGCGGCGCAATCCAGCGACGGCAGGTCCAGCCCGGGCGCGCCCTCCACCGACTCCAGCCCGGCGAACCACTTCAGGATCGAGTACTCGGAGTTGTTGAGCACGAGGAAGGTGACCGGCAGGTGGTACGCGGCGGCGGTCCAGAACCCGGTGATCGCGTACTGGGCCGAGCCCTCGCCGAGCACGCACACGACGTGCTGGTCGGGGCGTGCCAGCTGCACGCCCAGCGACGCGGCCAGGCCGAAGCCTAGCCCGCCGCCCGCGCCGAACCAGTAGGAGCCGGGGCGCCCGATGCGCAGACGGTTGCGAAGCGCCAGGGTGCTGGACGGCGACTCGAGCACCACGATGCCGTCGTCCGGGAACACCTCGGCCAGCGTGGAGTGCACCGCGTCCGGCCCGAGCGGTGTCTGCTCCTGCGCCGGCTCCGGGTCCGGCCGCGGGTCCGGCGGCCGGCGGTCCGAGCCGCCGGCCGCCACGGTGAGCGCCGCCAGCGTGAGCGCCACGTCGGCCACCAGCGCATCGCCCATCGGGGCGCGGGCGGCCTCGTCGGGATCGTCGGTGATCGCCACCAGCTGCGTGCCGTCGGCCAGCAGTGGCCCGGGGATGTTCGGATAGAAGGGGAACACCGAGCTGCCGGCCACGATCACGAGGTCGTACGCCGACAGCGCCTCGCCCATCGGCCCGATCGCCGGCGGCAGGCTGCCCTGGAACAGCGGGTGGTCCTCGGGGAAGCCCAGCCTCCCGCCGCCCGGCACGGGGGTGGCCCACACGGGCAGCCGCTGTGCCTCGGCCAGGGCCACGGCGGCGTCCCACCCGCCGGACGCGTCGATGCCCGGCCCGGCCACCAGCACCGGGCGCTCCGCCTCGGCCAGGCGGCGCCCGAGGTTGCGAACCGCAGCGGGGTCCGCCACGGCGCGGCCGCCCACCTCGCGGCGGGTCTGGTGGGCCACGGCGCCATCGTCCACCTCCACGCCCCAGTCGTCCATCGGGATCGACACGAAGGTGGGCCCGGCCGGGGGCAGCGATGCCATGTGCGCGGCGCGCGCCAGGGAGTGGGGCACGTCCTGTGCGCGCGGCGGCTCGTAGCTCCACTTGACCAGCGGGTGGGGCATCCGCGCCGCCTCACGGTTGGTGAGGTTGGCCTCGAGGGTCATCAGCGAGCGGGCCTGCTGCCCGGCGGTGACGACCACCGGCGACTTGTTGGCCTTCGCGTTGAAGATCGCGCCCATCCCGTTGCCCACGCCGGGTGCGGTGTGCAGGTTCACCCACGCGAGGTGCCCGGTGGCCTGGGCGTAGCCGTCGGCCATGCCCACCGCCACCGCCTCGTGCAGCGCCAGCACGTAACGGAAGTCCTCGGGGAAGTCCGCCAGCATCGGGAGCTCGGTGGACCCCGGGTTGCCGAACATCGTGGTCATGCCGCGCTCGCGCAGCATCTGGAATGTGGCTTCGCGCACGGTGGTCATGGCCCGCGAACCTACCTCAGCCTGGATCCGCCGGGATCGGTGGATTCAGGCTCAGCACTAGAGTGGCCAGCCATGAGGGCGGTCCAGATCACAGAGCTCAGCGGGCCCGACGAGGCGCTCGCGATCGTCGACGTTCCCGAGCCCGAGCCGTCCCACATGCTCACGCCGGGCAGCGGCGTGGTGGTGGACGTGCGCGCCGCGGGCGTTTCGTTCCCCGAGGTGCTTCAGACACGCGGCGAGTACCAGGTGAAGCCCGACCTGCCCTTCATCCCGGGCAGCGAGGTTGGCGGGGTGGTGCGTTCGGCGCCCGACGGCGCAGCCGTGAGCGAGGGCGACCGCGTGGCCGCTTTCTGCATGCTCGGCGGCTTCGCCGAGGTGGCGGTGGCGCCGGAGTTCTTCACATTCCCGCTACCCGACTCGCTGGACTTCGCGCAGGGCGCCTCGCTGATCCTCAACTACCACACGGCCTACTTCTCGCTGAAGCTGCGCGGCCGCCTGGCCGAGGGCGAGACCGTGCTCGTGCACGGCGCCGCCGGCGGCGTGGGCACTGCCGCGCTGCAGGTGGCCAAGGGCCTGGGCGCGCGCACGATCGCCGTGGTCTCCTCCGACGACAAGGAGGCGGTGGCCCGCGAGGCCGGCGCCGACGAGGTGGTCCGCTCCGACGGCCCGTGGAAGGACCAGGCCAGGGAGCTGTCCGGCGGCGGCGTGGACATGGTGCTCGACCCCGTGGGCGGCGACCGCGCCACCGACTCGCTGCGCTCGCTGGGCGAGGAGGGCCGGCTGGTGATCGTGGGCTTCACCGGCGGCTCGATCCCCGAGATCAAGGTGAACCGCCTGCTGCTCAACAACACCGAGGTGATCGGCGCCGGCTGGGGCGCGTACGTGATCGGCAGGCCCGACCTGAACCGCGAGATCGGTGCGGAGATCGGCCGCCTGGCCGACGATGGATTCGTGAAGCCGATCGTGGGCGCGCGCTACCCGCTGGAGCAGACCGCCGACGCGCTCAAGCTGATCGACGGCCGCAACGCTACAGGGAAAGTGGTGCTCGAGGTGAGCAGCTAAGCGCTAGTCGACTCGCTGGCTACTCCATTCCCAGCGGGCCCCGAGCTTCACCGCTCAGGAACTGTCTAACGAACTGGTTAGGCGAGTTGAACAGCTCGCTCGCCGGCCCCGACTCCACGATCCGGCCCTTCCACAGCACCGCGATGTAGTCGGCCACGCGGCGGGCGGACATGATGTCGTGGGTGATCACCACGTAGGCGCCGCCGTTCTCGGCGTGCACCTCCTGGATCAGCTCGCACAGCAGCGCCGTGCGCACGGGGTCGAGGCCCGAGTCGGGCTCGTCGAAGAGCACGATGTCCGGGTCGAGCACCAGAGCGCGGGCGAAGCCGGCGCGCTTGCGCATGCCACCGGACAGCTCGTTGGGCATCCTGTCCGTGGCCCCCTGCAGGCCGACCTCGCGCAGGCGGCGGTTACAGATCTCCAGGACCTCGTCCTCGCCCTTGTCAGTGTGCTGGCGCAGCGGGAAGGCCGTGTTGTCCAGCACGTTCATCGAGCCGAACAGCGCTCCGTCCTGGAACAGCACGCCGAACTTCTTGCGCATTTCGAACAGCTGGTCGTCGACCATCTCCGGTACGGACTCGCCGTGCACCAGCACGTCGCCCTCGTCGGGGTAGAGCAGCCCGACCATGTGCTTGATGCACACCGACTTCCCGGTGCCCGACGGGCCCAGGATCATCGAGATCTGGTTGTCGGGGATGCCCAGGTTCAGGCCGTTGAGGATGGTGTTGCGCCCGAAGGACTTCTTGACGTCGATGAACTCGATCGCGTCGGTGGAGCCGTGGTCGCGCTTGGTGCCGGTGTGCCACTGGTAGGGCTCCTCGCCCTCCTTCGTCTGCTCGTAGATGCTGCCGGGAACCTCCTCGTCGGTCGCCCGCGAGTCCGGCTGATCGGCCTCGCCCTCGGGACTGTGCATAACCACGTTGCGCTGCACCGTGTCGGCGGACTGCTCTTCGTGCTGCACCGTGTCGGCGGACCGCTGGTCGGCCTGCTGCTCGGCGGGCTCCTCGTCGCCCCGGACGCTGTCGTCCTCAATCTCCGACGCCTGGAGCGGCTCGCCCCGGGGATCGTCCTTGTCGTCCTCAGCCACGAGTCCCTCCTCGATTCACCAACGTTTAGCCACCGATGGGGGCGCGCGGATTGCTGCCCCAGAAGATTTGCGTGCCGACCATGCCGATGATGTGGACCATGACGATGTTGAGCACCATCGACTTGGCGGTGGCGGTGCCCACACCCACCGGTCCGCCGCCGGCCGTGTAGCCGTAGTAGCAGCCCACGAGCACGATGGTGGTGGCCATGAACATGCCCTTGGTGAGGCTGAACAGCAGGTCGGGTGGGTTCTGGAACATCCAGAAGATCAGGAAGAACCCACCGGATGAGACCTCGCCAATCTGTTGGACCACCGCCAGATACGAGGCGAAGAAGCCCGCACCCACGGCCGCGATGTACATGAACGGCAGCACCATCCACGCCGCCAGCAGGCGCGTGGAGCAGAGGAAGGTGAGCGAGCTGATGCCCATCACCTCGAGCGCGTCGATCTCGTCGGAGATCCGCATGGCGCCGATCTCGGCCACCAGGCCGGTGCCCACCTTCGCGGACATCATGTAGCCGAAGGCGTACGGGATGATCTCGCGCAGGTCACACCACGCCGAGAACACGCCGGCGTAGGCGGGAGCGCCCACCGAGCGGTTGAAGTAGGCGCCCTCGATGCCGCAGGTGAGCCCGAGGATGAAGGCCAGGCCCCAGATCACGATCGCCGATCCGAGGATCAGGATGCCGGCCTGGCGCAGGGCCTCGCCGAAGAACTTCATGACGCGCAGGGTGTAGACCTCGCCCATGACGCGCGCCATGAACTTGGCGATGTCGCCGAACGACGAGATCCACTCCTTCGGGACGGCCAGCCAGGAGCGCCCCATTACTTGATCACCGAGATCTCCGGATGGGTGGCCAGCAGCGTCTGCGTGAAGACGTAGTTGAACGCGAAGATCCCGAGGAACGAGATCACCACGCCCTGGTTCACGGCTCTACCCACACCCTCCGCGCCTCCGGACGCGGTCATCCCCTTGTAACACGAGACCACGGCGATGATGGCGCCGAACAGCGTCGTCTTGACCACCGATCCCCATAGGTCGGTCGTGGACGCGTTGCTGAGCAGGGTGGCGAAGAACGGCCCTAACGGGGCCTCGAAGGTGAGCGTGGCCATCACGCCGCCCAAGATGCCAAACAGCAGCGCGTAGATGTTGAACAGGCCCGTGACGATCATCAGCGCCAGGAAGCGCGGGACGACGAGGTTCTTGATCGGATCGACGCCGAGCACCTGCAGGGCGTCGAGCTCCTCGCGGATCTTGCGCGCACCGAGGTCGGCGGTGATGGCCGTGCCGCCCACGCCGGCGAGGATGATCGCGGTCACGAACGGCGCGAACTCGCGCACGGTGGCGAGCACGAAGAAGCCGCCGAGCCGGTCGATCGCTCCGAAGATCACCAGGAAGTTGCCCGCCTGCAGCCCCGGCGCGCCGTAGCCGAAGGCGATCGTGGAGATCGTGAGCGGGAACCAGCACAGCCGCAGCGCGAACAGGAACTGCTGCACGAACTCGGTGCCGTAGGGGTAGGGCGGGCGGACGGCCGACAACAGCGTCTTGCCGGTGAGGATCATCATGTCCCCCACCTGCTCGAGCAGGCTCTTCGTCGGTAGAAATGCTCGATCCGCTACGGCTCGAACCACAGGCTCTCCTCCCTGCATCCTCGCGCTGTGCTGCACGCCCTCTCTCGGAGCGGAACATTAGTTCATGCGAGAGGGCGCTGGCAACTCACAACCGCCGTGCGGGCGCGGATCACCGTGGTATGTTGCGGGCGGTTTGAGGAGGAGATGGCTCGTGGGGGCGATTGGGCTGTGCGCGACCGCAATCGCGGGCTGCGGTGGCGGCGAGCGCCAGGACGCCAACGAGCCGCGCGGCGACTTCCGCCTGGAGGTCACCAAGGCCGAGTTCCCGTCGGAGCAGAAGCTGGCCAAGCGCTCCACGCTCGAGATCAGGGTGCGCAACACCGGCGATCGCACCGTGCCCAACGTGGCCGTCACCGTCCACGGCTTCCACGAGCGGCTCGAGGGGCGCGGCCTGGCCGACCCCGAGCGGCCGGTGTTCGTGATCAACGGTCAGCCGAAGGACATCGGCGGCTTCCCCGAATCCAAGGACGCCGCCCCCGAGGGCGGCGAAACCGCCTATGTGGACACGTGGGCGCTCGGCAGGCTGCGCGCCGGCCAGGAGCGCACGTTCAAGTGGAGTGTGACCGCGGTCCGCGGGGGCGACTACGAGCTGGAGTACGAGGTCGCCGCCGGCCTGGACGGCAAGGCCCGCGCCGTGGGCGTGGGCGGCGCGGCACCCCGCGGCAGGTTCGCGGGCACGATCTCCGACGCGCCGCCGATCACCCGCGTGGGCGACGACGGCAAGACCATCATCCGCGGCACGCGCTAGCGGTCTCTCGCAGGCGCTGCGGGTGCGCCGGGCGTGTGTCCACGGTTTGTGGAGCACCTCGGGAAAAGAGCATCGCGGGTCACGCTTTGGGGGTTCGCGGGACGACACGGCCCTGTCCTTCACCCTTTACTGAGCTGTTTTCACTTCCGCCCGCCCCCCGGCGCGCTCATACCCGCGGCACTCGAGCACCGGAATCCGCGGGTACTTCGGATAGGCCGGGTCGGTCTTCGACCGCTCGCACATCGAGAACGAGCCCCCGCGGGTGTTGCGGATGACCTTCTGGTGGCGGCAGGTCTCGCAAAGACCGGGATCAGGAGGCGGCACGCACCGAGTATGCCGACGCCAGGGCGAAAGACCGCGGCATCATTTTCGACACAGGTACAAAGCGACGCGCGCGCGGTCGGACTAGGGTGCCAGTGACCCCACCGATCACCCTTCGGCCAGTAGCGCGCGCCCGTCAGGGCGCGTCGCACGATGTAGGAGGCTTCACAGCTCGCATGCCCAGGATCCGTCAGCAGAACGTCACGGCCGCCCAGTGGAGCCCTAACGGGAGCCAACTCGGGGCGGTTGACCTCACCGACGCCACGAACAACCCGTTCGCGGCCAACGTCTTCTCGGTCGCCGTGCAGCGCCAGCGGCTGCCCAAGGACATCTTCAAGCGTCTGCAGCGCACGCTGGAGAACGGCGAGGCGATGGAGCCCTCGATCGCCGACGCCGTGGCGCTGGCCATGAAGGAGTGGGCGCTCGAGAACGGCGCCACCCACTACACGCACTGGTTCCAGCCGCTCACGGGCTCGACCGCCGAGAAGCACGACTCGTTCTTCGGCCCCGCCGACGACGGCACCGCCATAGCCGACTTCTCCGGCTCCGAGCTGATCCAGGGCGAGCCCGACGCGTCGTCCTTCCCCACGGGGGGCGTGCGCGCGACCTTCGAGGCCCGCGGGTACACCGCCTGGGACCCCACCAGCCCGGCCTTCATCCTGGAGAACCCCAACGGTGCGCTGCTGTGCATCCCCACGGCGTTCGCGTCGTGGACCGGCGAGGCGCTCGACGCCAAGATCCCGCTGCTGCGGTCGATGGACGCGCTCTCGAAGTCCGCGATCCGCGCGCTGCGGCTGCTGGGCGACGAGCAGTCCGAGCGGGTCTTCACCACGATCGGCGCCGAGCAGGAGTACTTCCTGATCGACGAGCAGTACTTCTTCGAGCGCCCCGACCTGCAGACCACCGGACGCACGCTGTTCGGGGCCAAGCCGCCCAAGGGCCACGAGCTGGATGACCACTACTTCGGGTCGATCCCCGAACGAGTGCTGGCCTTCATGATGGAGTCCGAGCGCGAGTTGGCCAAGCTCGGCGTGCCGGTGAAGACCCGCCACAACGAGGTGGCGCCGGCGCAGTACGAGATCGCGCCGGTGTTCGAGAACTCCAACGTGGGCTCGGACCACCAGCAGCTCACGATGCAGGTGATGAAGAGCGTGGCCCGCAACTACGGGCTGATCTGCCTGCTGCACGAGAAGCCGTTTGACGGTATTAACGGCTCGGGCAAGCACAACAACTGGTCGATGGGCACCGACACCGGCCACAACCTGATGGACCCGGGCGACACGCCGTCGGAGAACATCAAGTTCCTGTTCTTCTGCGCCGCGGTGATCCAGGCGGTGAACTCCCACCAGGGGCTGCTGCGGGCCTCGGTGGCGAACCTCGGCCAGGACCACCGGCTGGGGGCCAACGAGGCGCCGCCGGCGATCATCTCGATCTTCCTGGGCGCGGAGCTGGACAAGGTGTTCGAGGCGCTCGCCTCGGGCAACGGCGACCCCAACACCGAGGAGGCGGTCCTGACCCTGGGGGCCTCGGTGCTGCCGCACCTGCCGATGCACGGGGGTGACCGCAACCGCACCTCGCCGTTCGCCTTCACCGGCAACAAGTTCGAGTTCCGGGCGCCGGGGTCGAGCATGTCGCTCGCGTTCCCGAACAGCGTGCTCAACACGATCGTGGCCGAGGCCATCGACGACCTGGCCGACCAGCTCGAGGTCAAGCTCGGCAACGGGGACGACCTAGCGATAGCGGTTGGCGCCGTCGTCAAGGACGCCTACGCGGCCCACAAGGCCGTGTGCTTCGGCGGCGACAACTATTCCGAGGAGTGGCACGCCGAGGCCGGGAAGCGCGGGCTGAAGAACCTGCGCACCACGCCCGATGCGCTCCCCGAGGTGCTGGCCGACTCGTCGGTCGCGGCCTTCGAGAAGTACGAGGTGCTCTCCAAGCGCGAGCTGGAGTCGCGCTTCGAGGTGTGGGTGGAGCAGTACGTGCTGCAGGCCAACATCGAGGCGGAGACCACCGCCTCGATCGCCCGCACGCTGCTGGTGCCGGCGGCGCTGCGCCACCTGGCCGTCATCGAGGCGGCGGGCGTGAGCGCGCTCGATCAGGAGCTGCGCAGTCTGCTCGACGAGTTCACGGCGGCGATCACCGAGCTGGAGGCCGCCAACGTGCACCCCGATTCCGAGGGCCTGGAGCTGGCGGTCTACGCGCGTGACAGCCAGATCGCGGCGATGGCCAAGGTGCGCGAGCTGGGCGACCGGCTGGAGAAGATCGTGGCCGACGACCTGTGGCCGCTGCCCAAGTACTCGGAGATGCTGTTCATCAAGTAGCCGATGCCGGCCGGGGCACGCTCAAGCGCGCCCGGGCGGATGTCGATGCAAGAGCATGGCCTCCGCGCCGCGCCCCGTGCGCTGGCTGTTTCTGCTCTTGGCCGGCTGGCTCGCCCTGGCCGCGCTGCGCAACGCCGTAGCCGGCGGCTTCGACGTAGGCCCGCTGTTCGACCGCTACGTGCACGATGCGGTGCTACTGCTCGCCGGTGGAAGCTGCGTGCTGCGGGCGGTCCTCCGGCGGGAAGAGCGTTTGGCGTGGGGCCTGATAGGTGCCGGCGTGCTGGCCTGGACCTTCGGGGAGATCTACTACACGGGCGTGCTGTGGACGGTCGAGACGGTGCCCGTCCCGTCGCCGGCCGACGGCGGCTACCTGCTGATGCCGCCACTCGTGCTCGCCGGGCTCGTGGCGCTCTTTCGGGTGCGGACACAAGGCGTGCCGATCACCCTTCGCGCTGACGGGCTCACCGCGGCCCTGGCGGTCGCCGCGGTCAGCGCGGCGATCGTCTTCGAGACGGCCCTCGACTACGCGCCGGGCGATCCCCTCGGGATCGCGACGGTGCTCGCCTACCCGATCAGCGACCTGGTGCTGGGCGGCTTCGTGATCGGCGCGCTCGCTGGAGCGGGCTGGCGCCTTGACCGCACCTGGTTCGTGCTCGGCGTCGGCTTTCTGACCTTCTGGCTCGCCGACTCCCTGTATCTGGTCGAGGTAGCCAACGGCACGTATGAATCCGGGAACCGGTTCGAGGCGGGATGGTGGATCGGCCTGACGCTGATCGCCGGAGCCGCGTGGCAGCCGGTCCCCGCCCCCGACGCTGAGCCGCCACGGGAGGGTCTGCGTCTGATCGTGATGCCGCTGTCATTCGCGATGGTCGGCCTGGCGCTGCTCATCTATGGGTGCTTCGCGCCACTCAACGCGCTGGCGATCCTCCTGGCAGCGGCCGCGCTGGCAGCAGTAATGGCGCGCCTGATCTTCACGTTCCGCGAGAACGTCCACATGCTCCACGTCTCGCGCGATGAGGCACTCAGCGACGTGCTTACCGGCCTGCCAAACCGACGAGCCCTGACCCGGGACCTGGAGCGGGCGATCCCGGGCGTCTGCGACCAACCGGTCGTTCTCGCGCTCTTCGACCTGGACGGTTTCAAGCTCTACAACGACACCTTCGGCCACCCCGCCGGCGACGGGCTGCTGATCCGCCTCGGGGCGAATCTGCGCGACTACCTCGATGGGCGCGGCACGGCGTACCGCATAGGTGGCGATGAGTTCTGCGCCCTCTTCGTTCCTCGCGAACAGGTCGTGGATCCGATCGTCGCCGGCGCTGCCAGTGCGCTTTCCGAGCGGGGCGAAGGCTTTGCGATCAGTTGCTCCCACGGCTCCGTCCTGCTGCCCCTGGAGGCGACAGAGGCCTCGGAAGCGCTCCACATCGCAGACCAGCGCATGTACGCGCAAAAGAACGCCGGCCGGGCCTCGGCGAGCCGCCAGAGCAAGGACGTCCTCGTTCGGGCGCTCGCCGAACGCAATCTGGAACTGTCGTCCCACGCGGGTTATGTCGCCGCTCTCTCCGAACGTGTCGCCCGGCACCTGGCGCTACCGGTCGACGTGATCGACAGGATTCGGCATGCGGCCGAGCTTCACGATATAGGCAAGGTTGCCATCCCCGATGCGATTCTCAGCAAGCCGGGCCCGCTCAGCGATAGCGAGTGGGAGTTCATCCGTCGCCACACGCTGATCGGAGAGCGCATCATCGCTGCGGCCCCGGCGCTCACCGAAGTGGCTGCGATCGTGCGATCGACCCACGAAAGATGGGACGGCACCGGCTACCCGGATCTGCTTGCAGGCCCCGACATCCCCCTCGGCTCACGCATCATCTCGGTGGCCGATTCCTTCTCCGCGATGATCGCCGAGCGCTGCTACAGGAAGTCCCGCAGCCCCGAGCTCGCTCTACGCGAGCTCCGCGATTGCGCGGGCACTCAATTCGACCCCGTGGTCGTCGAAGCCTTCTGCACCGCCTGGACCGAGTACGAGGCGTGGCGGGCCGTGCAAGCTCCTGCTGAAGGCGCGCCCACTGCCGGATAGCGCGGCTGGCCCTACCGCGGCAGCCGCGGCTCGATGATCCGGAACGCCTTCAGGCCGAGCCCGAGGCGCTCGCGGTCCTCGCTGGTGAACGGGTCCAGGCCCGACAGCTCCTTCACGCGCTCGAGGCGGTAGCTCACCGTGTGGCGGTGGGCGTGGATCGCCGCCGCGGTGGCGTTCATGTTGCAGTTCTTGCCGAGGTAGGTCTCCAGGGTTCCGACCAGGTCGGTGGAGTACTGGTCGTCGTAGCGCACGATCGGCGCGACCGTGTCCTCGTAGAAGCTGCGCACCTCCTCGGGGTGGGAGGCGAGCACGCGGAACAGCAGGCGGTAGGTGCCGCCTCCGATCTCCTCGCCGGGAGGGCCCCCTCCGGCGGCGGTCACACCGAGCACCAGCTCGGCCTCCTCGAGCGCCCGCCGGACATCGGCCGGATCGGAGTGCTGCGATGAGATCCCTACCAGCGCTTGGCGTCCGAGGCGGGCCGCCACGCGGCGAGCCTCGTCAACGCTGCCGGGCAGGAGGGCGTAGACACGTCCGCCCACGGTCTGCGCCAGCGCGCCGGGACGCTCGCCCGAGATCGCGGCCAGGAGCCGCCCAAGGGCACGCTCGCCCGGGTCGGCGCACAACCCCACGGCGCCTTCGGAGAGGTCACAGCCCAGCCGGGCCGCTCTGCGCACGATGTCCAAGGGATCGAGGTCGTCGCGGGTCAGGAGCTCTTCGAGGAATGAGCCGCGCAGGGTCTGCTCGGTGTCGTCGCGCGCCTCGGCCACCGCCACCTCGGTGAGCGCCGCGACCGCGGCCACGTGCAGGTACTCGCCGGCGTCCGTGCCGCCCTGGCCGAGCATCAGCACGGCGCCGAGCTCCTGGCCGCCGGACACGATCGGCACCTCGGCGGTCACGTCGGCTGGACGATCGGGGCGCCCGCCGGCCAGCCGCTTGGCCACGTAGCGCTCGTACGGCGCCCAGGCCTCCACCGGGGCACCGAGCCGCGGCACGATCACAGCCACCGCGGCCCTCGCGTGCGTGGCCGCGATCTCGGCCACCCGCTCGAGCCCGTCTCCCGCCAGCACGGCGCCCACCATGTCCAGGTGGGCGCCGCGCGGCGAGGGGAGCGATTCTGGAGCCGTCATCGACATGGCGCCAGAGTGCGCTCGGGGAGGGGATCAGGTCCCCGCCGGGATCTCCTCCGTCTCGTGGGCCTGGAGCACGTTCTCTCCGTCCTCGCCGGTGCGGATGCGCACTGCGCTCTCCACCGGGAGGACGAAGATCTTGCCGTCTCCGACCTCGCCCGTGCGGGCATGCTTGAGGATGGTCTCCACCACCACTCCCACGTCCTTGGACTCCACCACGGTCTCGAGCTTGAGCTTGGGCCGCAGGTGGATGGTCAACTCAGAGCCTCGGTACTGCTCCGTGATGCCCTTCTGCCTGCCCGACCCATTTACCTCTGAGAGGGAAAGGCTCGGGAAGCCCTTGTCCAGCAGCTCCAATCGGATCTGCTCGAACGACTCTGGGCGGATGAACGCCTCGATCTTCTTCACGCTGTCACCTCCTCGTGGCGCGCCGCCGAAGCGGGTGTGCTCGTGGCTGCCGGTTGTGAGGCCCCAAACCCGGAGGCCGGGCCGGTCGATTCGGCTCCGATCTCGGGCAGCGGGATGAACGCCTCGGGGTAGCCGTACATGCCGTGCTCGACGATGTCCAGCCCGGCGTCCTCCTGCTCGTCGGTCACCCTCAGGCCGATCGTGGCCTTGATGATCGCGAACGTGGCGTAGCTCAGCGCGAACACGAAGGTGAAGGCGATCATCACGCCCACCGCCTGAGCGATCAGCTGGTCGAACCCTCCTCCGTAGAGCAGGCCCCCCTCGGGGTTGCCGAACGCGTTGTACTCGGCCAGGCGTGGCGCGGTGAACAGGCCGCAGGAGAGCGTGCCCCAGACACCGGCCAGGCCGTGAGCGGACAGGGCTCCGATCGGATCGTCCAGCTTCTTGTCGATGGCGATCACCCCGAAGACCACGATCAGGCCGGCCACGAACCCGATCGGTGGGCCGGCCCACGCCTCCACGTAGCCCGAGGGCGCCGTGATGGCCACCAGCCCGGCGATCATGCCGTTGCCGATCATGCCGATGTCGATCGTCTTCAGCCTGATCTGGGAGGCCGCGAACGCTCCGATCACGCCTCCGGCGGCACCCAGCAGGGTCACCACCGCCACCTCGGCGAGGCGGCCGTCGGTGATCCCCAGCGTGGACCCGGCGTTGAACCCGAACCAGCCGAAGAACAGGATGATCACGCCCAGGCCGACGAGCGGCATCGAGTGCCCCGGGATCACCCGCGGCTTGCCGTCGGGCCCGTACTTGCCCTTGCGGGGGCCGAGCAGCAGCAGCGCGGCCAGAGCACCGGTGGCACCGATCAGGTGCACCGCGGTCGAGCCGGCGAAGTCCTGCATGCCGGTGGGCAGCAGGCCGGTCTCGCCGTTCTGCAGCCAGCCGCCGCCGAACACCCAGTGCGAGCCGATCGGGTAGATGATCGACGCGAAGATGATCGCGTAGATCACGTAGGCGGAGTACTTGATCCGCTCCAGGGTCGAGCCCCAGACGATCGCGAGCGAGACCGCGCAGAAGGCGAACTGGAACAGGAACTTGGCCTCCACGCTGGCGGTCGAAAGCCCCATCACAGGCAGGGACTCCGCGGGGTTGCCGCTCAGCTGCAGGAAGAAGCCATTGCTGCCCAGCAGCTGCGAGGAGATGCCCAGCACGTCAGCGCTGCCGAACGCGAACGCGAAGCCAACGGCCCAGTAACAGACCGCGGCGATCGAGAGGTTGGTGAGGATCTTGGCCACGCCCGTGCCGGCGTTCTTGCCGCGGGAGAAGCCGATCTCCAACATCGCGAAGCCCGCCTGCATGAACAGGACCAGGACAGCGGCGATGAGCACCCACAGGGTGTTGATCGGGATGGTGTCGTCGAGCGTGCCCTCGCCCGCCTGGCGCAGGTCGTCCGCGGTGGCGAACGACGACGCGGGCAGGATCAGCAGGGCCAGTAGCGCCACCAGGGCGAGGGGCCCGGCTCGCTTCAAAGTGGATCTCATGGGTGCGGGTGCCTCCTATCGGGTACTCGATCAAGCTAGGAGCGACCCGACGAAGGGTCTTTATCCACGTGTCGAAGATTCGGGGGGCCGCCTTCTCCCATCGGTCGAGGCGAGGTTGGCCCGGCGGTAGGAGCGCTACGGCACGAGCGTCACGCGGCGGCGCTGCGCGGGTGCTCCCGGCAGCGTCACCCGCAGGCGCACGGCCACCCGCTTGCGGGCGCGCAGCGCCCGGCGAGCCACCCGCTTGCCGCGGCGGTTCAGCCGGGCCGCGACCACCGCACTACGTCCGGCGCGCAGGCGCCTGGAGCCCGATGCCACGCGGCGCTTTCGCACGCTCGCGGCCACCCGGCACCGTCCCGCCCCCGACGCGCGGCAGCGAACACGGATCCCGCGGCGCAGCACGGTGCGGATGCGCTGCTTGCGGCGCACCGATACGAACGCGCCCGGGCCGCCCGAGCCTCCGCCGGCCTGGCCCGACCCGACGCCGGTGACGGCCCGGCGGGCGTTCACGATGCCGGCCCCGTACTCGGGGTCCGGGCCCGCTGTGCCCGCGTCGCTGGCGGTGGAGAGGATGCGCTGTACGACCGCCTGGCCGCGCAGCCCCTTGGACACCAGCAGCGCGGCCACCCCGGCCACGTGCGGGGCGGCCTGGGAGGTGCCGGCCAGCTCGGTGTAGGAGGCGTCGCTCTCGTTGAAGGTGGAGATGATGTCGCGGCCCAGCAGACCCGAGCCGCCGGGGGCCGTTACTCCCAGACCCGAGCCGAAGCTCGAGAAGAAGCTGCGCCGGCGGTTCTCGTCCACCGAGCCCACACACAAGAGGCGGCCCTGGCCGGAGGGCTGCTCGCACACCGGCAGCCCGGTGTTGCCCGCCGCGGCCACCACCACCCGACCGGCGTCCAGCGCGCGGTCGATGGCGTCGGAGAACTCGGGGCTGGACGCGATGGCACCCGTCTGATCGCCCAGGCTGAGGTTGATCACGTGGGCGCCGTGAGAGACGGCGAAGTCGATCCCCCGGGCCACGTCGTCGGACGAGCCCGAGCCGTCGTCGCCCAGCACGCGCACCGGGATGTACATCGCGCCCGGCGCCACGCTGGAGACGCCCACGCCGTTGCCCTCGTTGGCGCCCGCGATGCCCAGCACGTGCGTGCCGTGTCCGTCGGCGCCGGCCGGCACGTTGGGGTCGTTGTCGTCGTCGACGTAGTCGTAGCCCGGCAGCAGGCGTCCCTGGAGGTCCTGGTGAGAGGCGCGCACGCCGGTGTCCACCACCGCCACCACGGCTCCGCCGCCGGTTGTGATCGCGTGGGCCTGGTCGGACTCCACGATGTCCAGCCCGTACTGCTGCGAGCGCAGTGGGTCGTTGGCCGCGCCGGCCTCGGCGGCGGGGATCGCGAACGCACAGACGCACAGGGCTGCTGGAAGCAGTCGCCGCATCGTGCGACGAAGTCTATGCGGCTAGTGCGTATCCGGTTGGCTCAGGCTGCGCGGTCATGGAGCGCGATCTGTCGGTAGGTCGTGGGGTCGTGGAGCGCGCCGAGTCCGAGCAGGGTCTGGAAGGCGGCCATCGGGGTGCCGCGACGGTTGTGGCGGAAGACGTA
>DASROS010000054.1:0-46818 GCA_035646775.1 Thermoleophilaceae bacterium
CCGTTCTCCCCCTCCACCTTCCGGCGCTACGTGCGAGCCGCCTGGCTGTGCGAGGGCGCCGCCACCTTCCTGGCGGGCCAGGTGCCCCACCTGCGCGGGGCGATTGTGCGCCGGCTGCGGGAGGGCGGCAAGCCGAGCTTCCCGCCGGCCGCGCGCGACGCCTACGTGCTCGGCGGCACGGTCTTTGCCCTGCTGGAGTCCGAGCGTGGCCCGAAGGCCTGTGCAGAGCTGGCCGGCGCCGACACCGACCGCAGCGGGCGGGTACTGGTGGAACAGGCCTTCGGACGGCCCGCGGCCACCGTCGAGCGGGCCTGGTTCGGCTACCTGGACTCGCTCGGCGCCGGCTGAGCCTCGCCGCCGTGGGCGGCCTCTAGCACCTGCATCAGCACCGCCACCACGCGCTCGTCGAACTGCGCGCCGGCGTTTCGCAGCAGCTCGGCGCGCGCTTGGTCATCCGACATCGCCGCGCGGTAGGGGCGGTCTGTGGTCATGGCGTCGTAGGCGTCGCACGCGAGGATGATGCGGGAGCCCAGCGGGATGTCCTCGCCCGACAGCCCGTCGGGATAGCCGAGGCCGTCCCAGCGCTCGTGCTCGTGGCGCACCAGCGGTAGTACGTCGGACAGGAAGTCCACGGCGGAGAGGATGCGCTCGCCCACCTCGGTGTGGCGCTCGATCTCGTGCCGCTCGGCCGGTGTGAGCGGGCCGCGCTTGCTCAGGATCGACTCGGTCACGGCGATCTTGCCGATGTCGTGGAAGATCGCCGCCAAGCGCAGGGTGCGCAGCTCCTCGCCCTTCAGGC
This sequence comes from Thermoleophilaceae bacterium, assembly GCA_035646775.1. Lineage (GTDB taxonomy): Bacteria > Actinomycetota > Thermoleophilia > Solirubrobacterales > Thermoleophilaceae > JAAYBF01. Next base: position 800 of record DASROS010000054.1, read on the forward strand.
CCAGCTTGTGGCCCACCTCGCGGGCGCGCTCCACCACGGCGCGCGAGTGGCTCGCCGTGTAGGAGTCGTTGGCCTCCAGCGCCGCCGCCAGTGCCTCGGCTGTGCCCATGTAGGCGGCGTCGAGACGCTCGTACAGCGTGGCCGAGCGCAGCGCCGAGCCGGTCTGGTCGGCCACGGTCTGCACGAGTCGGGCGTCGTCCTCGTCGAAGGCGTCGCGGCGCGTCTCCTCGATGTTGATCGCCCCCCACAGCTCTCCGCCCACCCACAGCGGCACCACCAGCTCGGCCCGCACGTCGGCGGTCTCGGGCGTCATGTTGTAGTCGGCCTCCTTCTGGGCGTCGTTCACTATCACCGGGCGCCGCTCGCGCAGGCAGCGCCCGATCACGCCGGCGCTGCGCGGCTGGGTCCACTTGCGCTCGGCCAGCTCCAGAAAGGACTCGCCGCGGCCGGCGGCGCTGTAGATGAAGCCGTCGTCACGGATGCGCACCACCGCGCAGAGGAAGTAGCCGAAGGCCCGGTGCAGCTCCTCCACGGTGGCCTCCATGATCTGCTGCGGGTCGGTCATGGCGGCCAGCCGCGTGCCCAGGGCGTTGGCCAGCGAGAGCTGGCGCGTGCGCTTGCGCAGCCGCTCGGTCTGCTGGTGAGGCGCGCCGGCCGGCCATTCCGCGGGGGGATCCTCGGTGGCGGCCTCCGGCGGCAGGGCGGACGTGGTGGGGCGCACGCGCTTGGGCTGGTCGCCATCGCGCTGGGCCATCGCCGAAGCCTTGATCACGTCGCCCTGCAGGCCCTCCTGCTTGCCGTTCATAAGCGCGCGGTCGGCGCGGTCGATCAGCTCGGTGGAGGTCTCCCCCGGCGTCCACTCGGCGATTCCCGCGCTGGCGCTGCCGCTGGCCGTTGCGTGCTCCAGGGCTCCCACCGACCGCGAGACGCTCTGCAGCGCGCGGCGCGCCAGCTCGGCGGTCTCGCTCTCATCCGACTCCACCGCCACGATCGCGAACTCGTCGCCGCCGTAGCGGGCCACCATGTCGTAGGGACGAACGGCCTGGCGCAGCGCCTGGCCCACTCGGCGGAGCACCTCGTCGCCCGCCAGGTGGCCGTGCTCCTCGTTCACCTGCTTGAAGTCGTCCATGTCCACGAGCACGAGGGTCAGGCGGTGCCCGGTGCGCTCGCAGCGCTCGATCTCGCGCCGCAGCGCATCCTGCATCGCAGCGTGGTTGAGGCACCCGGTGAGCCCGTCGGTCCGGGCCACCCGCGCCAGTCCCGCGTGCGCGCTGGCGTTGCCCGAGGCGGCCGCGGCCAGCTCGCCGAAGGCCTCGAGCAGGCTGAGCTGCTCGCGCGTAACCAGGTGCGGCCGCGTGTATCCCACCGCGAGCACCCCCCTCAGCTCGCCGTCCCAGTGCAGCGGCACGCCGATCGAGCTGCTCACCTCGCCGAACAGCGCCGGGTCGGGCTTGCGCGGCATCCCCTGGTAGTCGTTGGTGAGCAGCGGGCGGTCCAGCTCGGCCACCTTGCCGGCGAGGCCGCTGCCGGGCGGCATCCGGTAGCCGATCGCCTCGGGGGCCACGCCGTAGGTGGCCTCCACGGTGACCCCGTCCTCGCCGCTGCCGCGGTAGACCACCGCGTTGTCGGCGTCGAGGATGCTCGTCGCCTCCTGGCAGATGCGCACCAGCACGCGGTTGAGGTCGAGGCTCTCGTTCAGCGTCTTGGCCGCTCGGGCCAGCGCCGCCTGGCGAGCCACCTGGGCGGAGTGCTCCTCGGCCACGGCCAGCTGGGCCAGGGCCGCGGAAGCGGCGGCGGCGAACACCTCGGCCATCTCCACCTGCTCCTCCTCGAACCGCTTGCCCTCGCGGTCGCCGAGCAGCAGCACGTGGGTCACCCGGTCGCCGGAGCGCATCGGCAGCAGCAGCATCGTGCCCGACGGCGAGCCCGCCCCGAGAGCGCGGTCGAGCCGGCTCACCTGGACGCCGTCGGCGGCCACCGGTCCCGTCCGGCGCTCCAGCAGGTCCGCCACCAGCGGGAAGCGCGCCACCTCCAGCGACCCGCGCGGGAGCGCCAGCCCCGGGGCGGCCGCCAGCGCCTCGGCCCGGCCCTCGCGGCCGGCCACCGAGAGCAGCACGGCGTGGGTCAGCCCGAAGAGTTCACGAGCCTCTGAGACCAGCCGCCCGTGCACGGCCTCCGGGCCGTGCATCTCGGCCGCCACGCCGAGCAGACGAGTGACCGCGAGCATGGCTTCGCGAGGCCCTGTCGAGGACCGGGAGGGCGAGTCCGTCACATTGGAGGCAGGGGGCACGTTCCCCACAATTTGACTGATCGGTTGGCCGGACCCTAACTTGAGGGCCCTGCGGGGCCGCACGCTCAGAGGCCAAGCGTCTTGGCGATGATGTTCTTCTGGATCTCCGAGGTGCCGCCGTAGATGGTGGTGACCACGGCGGACCGGAGATGGCGCTCCATCGGATACTCGCTGGCGTAGCCGTAGCCGCCCGCCATCTGGACCGCCTCGAGCGCGCAGCGCTTGGCCAGCTCGGTGGCGGCCAGCTTGGCCATCGACGCCTCCTGGGGCAGCATCCGCGACGGGTCCTCGTCGGTGAGGCGCGCCACCCAGCGCACCAGCAGGCGCACCTGCGCCAGCTCGGTGGCCAGCTCGGCCAGCCGGTGCTGCAGCGCCTGGAACGAGCCCACGGGACGGCCGAACTGCCTGCGTTCCTTCACGTAGGCCAGCGTGTCGTCGAATGCGCGCTGTGCCAGCCCGAGCGCGGTGGCGGCAAGGATCGTGCGCTCGTAGTTCAGGCCGGCCATCAGCTGGGTCCAGCCGTTGCCCTCGGTGCCCAGCAGAGCGTCCTCGGGCACGCGCACGTCATCGAGGTGCAGCTCGTTGGTCTCGCGGCCGCCCATCGTGTCGATCGGGGTGATCGTCAAGCCCTCGGCGTCGTGAGGCACGAAGATCATCGAGAGCCCCTCGTGGCGCTCCGATCCCTCACCCGTGCGGCACACGATCAGCGTGTGGCTGGCCTTGTGGGCGTAGGAGCACCACATCTTGGCGCCGGAGAGCACCCAGTCCCCATCCTCCAGCCGCGCCTTGAGCTTCAGCGACGCAACGTCCGAGCCCGAGTCAGGCTCTGACATCGCTATCGCCAGCGTGCCGCCCTTGGTCACACGCCCGAGCAGTTCCTGCTTCTGCTCCTCGGAGCCGAAGCGGTTGAGCGCGCCCACGCAGATCAGCGTCACGCCGTAGGCGCCGATCGGGATCTGTCCGCGGGCGGTCTCCTCCAGGAACAGGCAGGCGTCGAGGAAGCTGCCGTCAGAGCCGCCGTACTCCTCGGCGATCTGCAGGCCGTACCAGCCCAGCTCGGCCATCTTGGCAGCCACCTCGTCGGAGTGGTGGTCGTCCTCGGGCACGTCGAAGGTCTCCCGCTCCACGAAGTCGCGGATGGCCGCGACGAAGTCCTGCTGCTCGTCGGTGAGGCCGGAGGCGGACGGCGCCGTGGCGGCCTCCATCAGGCTTCGACCGGCTCGCGCGGCTTGAAGCGGTTCAGCTCGCGCACGGCGATCACCATCTTGTGCACCTCGTCGGGCCCGTCGGCGATCCGTAGCCAGCGGCCCTGGCGCCACATCATCGCCAGCGGCACGTCATCGGACATCCCGAGCGCGCCATGCACCTGCATCGCGCGGTCGAGCACCTCCTGGTGCATCTGTGCGGCGATCACCTTGATCATCGAGATGTCCTGGCGGGCGGCGCGCTTGCCCTCGGTGTCCATCTTCCAGGCGGCGTGGAGAACCATCAGCCGGGCGGAGTCGATCTCCATGCGTGACTTGGCGATGAAGTCCTGGACGAACTGCTTCTCGGCCAGCTTGCCGCCGAAGGCCTCGCGCGAGTGGGCGCGCTCGCACATCAGCTCGAAGGCGCGCTCGGCTGAGCCGATCGCCCGCATGCAGTGGTGGATGCGCCCGGGCCCGAGCCGCGCCTGGGCAATCGAGAAGCCCTCGCCCCTGGGGCCGAGCAGGCTGTCCTCGGGCACCCGCACGTCCTCGTAGGTGACCTCCCAATGGCCGGGGCCGCCGGAGTGGCCCATGACCGGCACCGGTCGCACGCCCGTGAAGCCCGGGGTGTCGATCGGGACGACGATCATGCTCGCCCGCTTGTGGGGCGCGGCGTCGGGGTCGGTGACCACCATCACGATGGCCATCGAGGCGCCGTTGTAGCCCGAGGTGAACCACTTGTGGCCGTTGATGACCCACTCGCCTGTGCCCGGCTGGGTGCCGCCCTCGAGCTCCGCGCGGGCGGCCAGGCCGGTCGGATCTGAGCCCGAGGTCTCGGGCTCGGTCATCGAGAAGCAGGACCGCACGTGGTCGTTCAGGAGCGGGCCCAGCCAGCGCTGCTTCTGCTCGTCCGTGCCGTACTCGGCGAGGATCTCCATGTTGCCGGTGTCCGGTGCGGAACAGTTGAAGACCATCGGGGCCACGGGGCTGCGCCCCATGTCCTCGCAGAGCATCCCGTACTCCCAGTTGGTCAGGCCGGCGCCGTGCTCCTCGTCGGGGAGAAAGAGGTTCCACAGGCCCTCGCCCCGCGCGCGCTCCCGCAGCTCGATCAGCAACTCGGGGTAGGCCACGCCCGGGCCCACCTGGTCGTCGAGGGCCGCGACGGCCTCGGCCTCCACCGGCAGCACGTGCTCCTCGGTGAAGGCGCGGATCCGCTCGCGCAGCTCCAGGACACGGTCGGACGGCGTGAAGTCCATCGGGGCGCAGACTACCGATCGCCTGTGGCCCGGCGGCATGCTCCGGAGGCCGCGGCGAGGGCGCGTTGCGTCGTGGCGAACGCTACCCGCGCGGGAGCGCGAACCGATATAAGGGGCCGTGGATGCCCAGGGAGCGCGCCAGATCGGTGGCCGTCACGGCGGTGGCGGCCTGCGTCGTCGTGGCGGTCGCCTATGCCCTGCTGGGTACCGTCGGGGCCGCGCTGGTGGCCCTCGCGGCGTATGGAGCCGCGGTGTTCGTGCTCGGCCTCGCCAACGCCGGGCCCGCCGCGGCGGCACTGATGGCCACGCTGGCCGTGGTCGTGGCGATCGACCCGGCGCTCGACGACTCAGACGACAAGCCGCCGCCCGAGCGGGCCCAGCTGCGCGAGGCGCGCACCAGCCTGCGCGAGTCCGTGGAGCGCGAGGGGCAGGCGCGGCAGCGCGTGCAGGCCCTCGAGGGCGAGGCGGCACAGCTTCGCGAGCGGGCCGGGACGGCCTCCGCCCGCGCCGACCGGCTCGAGGCCGAAGCGGCCCGGCTGCGCCAGGCGTTGCGCCGCGCTCGGAGGTGAGATCGTCGAGGCGGCCCACTCGTCAACGACGAGGGGGCCGATAACTGAGCTCGTCGAGGCAGCCCACTCGTCATCGGCGAGGGGCCGATAACTGAGTCCAGGCGCACCGGGCGCAGGTAGGCTGCCCGCGGTGGCGACGGTGCAGGTAACGATTGCGGGGCCGGGCGGGGAGGTCAGTCTCGCTGTGCCCCAGGACACCCCCCTGGAGCGGCTGCTGCCCACGCTCGTCTCGGTGGCCGCGCCGGGAAGCGACAGCTCGGCGGGATGGACGATCGCGTCGCCCGAATACCCCGACCTCGGGCCAGGGAAGACGCTGGCCCAGTGCGGGGTGGCCGATGGCTCACGTTTGCTGCTGCGGTCCTCCGAGCGGCCGAGGTCCGAGCCCGCCGCGGAGACCGCGGCACCGACCACGGCGCCTGCATCCAGCGAAGCGCCCGCTCCAGTGGCCGGCAAGCCTCGAGAGGCCACGGCCGCCCCCGCGCCCGACACGCCCCCGGCCGCCGGCAACGGCTCCCCGATGCGGCGCACGCAGGACAGCCTCCCCACTCGCATACGCGCGCGCGAGCGCCTGCGCGAGGCCGCCGTGGCGGCTATCCGCCCCGGCCCGCCCACGGGCGCGGCGGCCCCGGTCCGGGCGCCCCAGCGGCCGCGCGGCGCCGGCCCCCAGCCCGCGGCCATGACCATCGCCCAGGCGAGCACGCCGTACGAGCGCGCGCAGGCGGCGTGGCGCAGAAGCGGCTACCGGCGGCGGCTCGACGACGCCATCGCCGCCCCGCGCCTGCGGCGCTGCCCCACGATCGCCGTGGTGTCCCCGAAGGGCGGTGTCGGCAAGACCACCCTCACGGTGCTGATCGGCTCGCTGCTCGCGCACATCCGCAGCGACCGCGTAGTGGCGGTGGACACAAACCCCGATTTCGGCTCGCTCGGGTGGACGCTCACGCCCGATCACGACGTGTTCGCCGATGACATGTTGGAGCTGCTGGACCGCCCCGACGTGCCGGCCACCGAGCTGGATGCCCACCTCGGGCGCAGCCGCGACGGCCTGATGGTCCTGCCCGCGCCGTTCGACTCGGCACGCGCCTCGCGGCTGGACCGCAACGCCTACAAGCGGCTGATCGAGCACCTGCAGATGAGGGCCGGCATCCTCTTGCTGGACTGCGGCACCGGTCTGCACGACCCGCCGGCGCAGGCTGCGGTGATGTGCGCCGACCAGATGGTGCTCGTGACCGATGCCGAGCCCGCCACCGCGACGCTCGTGGCCGAGGCCTCCAAACGCCTGCTGCGGTCGGGAGCGCCGGTCACGCTGGTGGTGAACAAGCTGCCGCGCAACACCCGGCTCGACGTGGACGAGCTCGCGCGCGAGGTGGACCGGGCCGCGGGGATGGCCACCGTCGAGCTCAACCAGGTGGCGGCCACCCGCGTGTCGGCGGGCGAGTTCTCCTGGGATGAGGGGTCCCCCGGGCCGTGGGCCACCACCGTCCGCGAGCTGGTGGCGGGGCTGGTGGCCGGGTGGGCCGCGCTGGGGCTCACCAGCGACCGGACGTAAAGCCCGCCGGCTCGACCGAGCGGTCGAGGGGCAGTACCTTGAAGTCCTTCATGGCAGGCGGCAACGGGACAGCGGACGGCAGCGTCGAGGGCGGCGCCGAGACCGCTTTCCACCGGCCCCCGCAGGACCGGCCGGTGGCGCTCGAGCGCCACGCCGGGTTCCCGCTCAAGCGCACCGCGGCGATGCTGCCGGACGCTCCACCATTCAACGAGCGCGTGCGGGAGGCTATGGCCGCCTACTTCAAGGGCAACTCCCACGACACCCGTCCCGGGCTGGGCGGGGTCCCCGCCGATGCCGACTCGCCGGCGCCGGTGGCGCGCCCCGCCGACCTCACGGTGGTCGAGCCGCCCAGCCGGATGGACCGCGCCCGCGCCAGCTGGCGCGACACGAGCTACCTGCGCCGGCTCGACGCCAGGATCGCCGAGCCGCGCGTGCGCCGCTGCCCCACGATCGCGGTGATGTCGCCCAAGGGCGGCGTGGGCAAGACCACGATTACGGCTCTGCTCGGCTCCCTGCTCGTGCAGGTGCGCCACGAGCGGATCGTGGCCGTGGACACCAACCCCGACTACGGCTCGCTCGGGCCGGCTTTCACGCCCGACCACCGGGTGTTCGTGGACGACCTGCTGGAAGTGCTCGACCACCCCAACCTGTCGGTCTCAGAGCTCGACCGCAAGCTCGGCCGCGCGTTCGACGGGCTGCTGGTGGTGCCGGCGCCCACCGACCCGGGCCGGATGGCCAGGCTCAACCAGGAGTCCTACGCCAAGACGTTCGCCCAGCTGAAGGAGATGGTTAGCGGGCTGGTGCTGGACTGCGGCACGGGGCTGCAGGAGCCCGCCGCGCGGGCGGCGATCGAGGCCGCCGACCAGATCGTGCTCGTGTCCGACTCCGAGCCCTCTACCGCCAGCCTGGTGGCCGAGGCGAGCGCGATGCTCGTGCGTAGCGGACCGCCCCTGTTCCTGGTGATCAACAAGCTGCCCCGAAAGGGCGGCCGCCTGGACCTCGAGCAGGTCTCGCGGGCGATCCCCGACGCGCGCTCCCTGATCGCGATGGAATCCGAGCCCGAGGTGGCCTCGCGCCTGAGCGCCGGCGACTTCACGTGGGAGCGCGCCCCGGCCAGCTGGCAGCGCTCGATGCGCGAGCTGGCCGCGGTGATGGTCAGGGACTGGCCGGACCTCGGGCTGGCCGCGTGACGCGGACCGCAGGGCACTAGCCGGCGAGCTGGATCGCCGTCCAGGCCACCAGGGCGGCCAGCGTGCCGCCGCCGAGCACTGCGCCCACCAGGCGCGCGGCGTGGCCCGCCTGGCCGCCCCGCGGCGGCGCCCTCGCGGGTGAGGGCCGCGGCGCCATGTCGGTCTCCAGCAGCACCTGCCTGGCGGCCTCGGCACCCGCCTCGGGCACGAACACGTCGCGCGGGCCGGCGGCCAGGAAGTCGGGCACGTCGAAGCCGGGGCTGCGGCGCAGCATGCTCGGCACGCCCTCCTCGAGCAGCATCCCCTGGATAAGCTCGGCCTCGGCCTGGTGGCGCCCGCCGGCCACCCGCACCAGCTCGCCCTCGGTGAAGCGTGGATCGATCTTGCGAGCCCGCTCGTGCGCCTCGCTCTCCGGCGCATCGGAGGGCTCCGCGCCGATGTAGGTGAGCGGCATCCCGCAGGCGGCGCAGAAGCGCTCCTCCAACGGATAGCGCAGCGCGCACGAGGGGCAGGCCAGCGGCTCGCCGCTCACAGGAACTCGATCTCCTCCTCGCTGACCTTGCCGTCGGCGATCCACCAGGCGCGCACCACCGGCTCCTCCCCGGAGAGCGAGACGATCAGATAGACGTACTCGGGGTAGTCGGCCAGGTTGATGTCGGTCTGCGAGGGCTCAGCCGGGCTGCGGGGGTGGGAGTGGTAGATGCCCACGTCGTAGCCGTCCTCGACCGCGTTGTAGGCCCCCAGCAGGCTCTTGGCGTCGAGCATGTACCCGTACATGGGCGAGGGCTGGTCGTTCGTGGAGCGATGGATGCTGTCCACGGCGCCGTCGCGGATCCGTAGGTAGCCGCAGCACTCGTTGGGGGAGTCCTCGTGCGCGTGCGCGAAGAGCTCGTCGCGCTGATCGGTGGTCATCCTCACGCCGTCCAAGCCTACGCGAGCCTGCCCGCGCTCCGGTGATCCGCGGACGGCCCTGCGGCGAAGGAAGGTGCATGGACTTCCGACCCATCGCCACAGCCCTCACCGTCGCCGCGCTCGCCCTGGCCGGCTGCGGCGGCGACGACGAGTCCAGCAGCGAGCCCTCGGGCGGCGGCTCCACGGGCGAGGCCAGCGCCCCGAGCGCCGGCGGTCCCGCGAAGAAGGCCGCCAAGGTGGGCATCTCCGACTTCAAGTACGCCCCCGAAGCGATCCGCGTCGAGGCCGGCGGAACAGTGACGTGGAGCAACTCCGACAAGGCCAAGCACACCGCCCAGACCGACGGCGCCGCGGGAGAGTTCGACACCGGCGACCTCGAGATGAGCGACTCCAAGAAGGTCACCTTCGACGAAGCCGGCGAGTTCACCTACTACTGCATCTACCACCGCTTCATGGAAGCCAAGGTAGAAGTCGTCGAGTAGCGCGCGCTAGCCTGCACCCTGATGTTCGCCTTCCTCTCACCCTCGGCTCCCGAGCTGCTCGTGATCGCCGTGATCGCGCTGATCGTGCTCGGCCCCAGCCGCCTGCCCGACGCCGCGCGCTCGCTCGGCAAGGGCATGCGCGAGATGCGCGAAGCCTTCTCCACCAGCGGCGACGACGATGACTTCGACGCGCGCCGCTTCGAGCGCGCGGACGAGGACGAGGACGACGACCAGCTCGACGGTGACGACGAGCCCGACTCCGGCGAGGAGAAGGCCGAGGTCTCCTCCTCCGCTCCCGCCGAGAAGACCTAGCTCACCAGAACGCGGCGCGCTCGAGCGTGCCGTCCGCCTCGAGCTCTTCCATGCTGCGGGTGTAGACGCCCGAGCTGAGGTATTTCCAGCCGTCGTCGCAGACGACGAAGACCACATTGCCCTCGTCGAGCGTCTCGGCCACGCGGACCGCGATCGACGCGATCGCGCCGCTGGAGACGCCGACGAACAGGCCTTCCTCGGCGAGCAGCTTCTTGGTCCACACCACCGAGTCGCGGTTGGAGACGAAGATCTTCCGGTCGAGCAGCGAAAGGTCGATGATCGGCGGGATGAAGCCGTCGTCCAGGGAACGCAGGCCCTGCACCAGCTCGCCCTGCAGCGGCTCGGCCGCCACGATCAGGGTGTCCTCGTCGCGCTCCCTGAGCCGGCGCGCGTTGCCCATCAGCGTGCCGCCCGTGCCCAGGCCGGCCACGAAGGCCGCGACCTCGTCGAGCTCCTCGAGGATCTCCACCGCCGTGCCGTTGTAATGGGCGTTGGGATTGGCCTCGTTGCCGTACTGGTAGGGCATGTAGTACGACGAGTCGCCCTCGGCCATATCCATCGCCATCGCCACGGCGCCGTTGGAGCCCCGCTCGCCCGGCGAGTAGACGATGTCGGCCCCGTACATCTTCAGCAGCTGGGTGCGCTCCTCGGTCACGTTGTCGGGCATGACCACCTTGAGCGGGTAGCCCTTGCGCGAGCAGATCATCGCCAGCGAGATGCCGGTGTTTCCCGAGGTGGGCTCGAGGATCGTCTGGCCCGGCGCGATCGCGCCCTTCTCCTCGGCGTCCTCGATCAGCGCCCGCGCCACGCGGTCCTTGACCGAGCCGGTGGGGTTGTAGGACTCCATCTTGGCGTAGATGCGCACGCCCGGCTTGGGCGACAGGCGCTTGAGCTCCACCAGCGGCGTGTTGCCGATGGCCTGCACGATGTCGCCGTACTTGCCCCCGCAGGGCCTCTCGTGGAGCCTCTCCCCAAGCATTGCTTCAGAAAGTGTAGTACGGCGGGGGCGTAGCGGATCTCGGGCGCGCCGAACGCCGCCCGAGTCTGGGTGGCCCCGTCGCGTGCGAAGCCAAGGCGCTCGTAGAAGGCGTTCGCGCGGTCGTTGTCGCGCAGCGACCACAGCGTGACCGCGGCGTAGCCCATCTGCTCGAGGTCGGCGCAAGCCGCATCCAGGAGGACGCGCCCGACGCCTTGGCGCCATCGATCGGGGTCCACGACCTGCTCCGGGGGTGGGTTCGGCGTCGCGGTTGAGGCCGTAGACCACGAGTCCTGCCAGGCCGGCGGCGCCGTCAACCACCAGCCCTCGGACCCACTCTCCCGCGAGGGCCTCGGACAGTCTCGGGCCCCACGCCTCTGTGGCGGCGAATCGGAAGGTGTCAGGCAGCAGCGGTATGAGGGCGGCGTGGAAGCCGGCCTGTTGCAGCTCGACCCCATCGCGGGCACGTCCTGCTGCGTGGCGGGGCGGGGGCCTATGCCCAAAGCAGCTCGGCGATGCGGGGAGGCATCCCGACAGCTTGACGGGATGCGTCCTGACTGCCTGACGCGACCCGTCCCCTGGCGCCTTTCCGGACAAATAGTCCGGTTTCGCGCCACGCGCGACGCTTGCGACGGGCGTCAAGCGCCGCGACTGGTCCGCGAGCCGGTCGTCTCCCCTAGCCGCCGGCCATCGCCGGCAGGATGACGAGAGTGTCCTTGGGCTCCACGGCCGTGTCCAGCCCCTCGAGCACTCGCACGTCCTCGTCGTTGAGGTAGACGTTCACGTACCGGTTCAGCGAACCGTCCTCTCCGAACAGCTGCGACTCGGTGGCCGGGTGTTGCGAGGCCAATGCGCGCAGCACCTCGCCGACGTTGGAGCCCTCGGCGGACAGCTCACGCTCCCCGCCCACGGATGGCCGCAGCACGGGTGGGATCTTCACGGTGCTCACGACGCGGGGAGCCTAGCCCGCGGCGGCGCAGAACGCTTCGTAGTCAGGAAAGACGCCCATCTCCTCGTCGGAGATGTCCGAGGGGTCGCGCGAGCAGATCGGGCAGTCGGGGTCCCGGCGCAGCTTGAGGTCGGTGAACTGGGTCGACAGCGCCTCGTAGAGCAGCAGGCGGCCGATCAGCGGCTCGCCCGAGCCGGTGACGAGCTTCACGACCTCGATCGCCTGCAGCACGCCCATCACTCCCGGCAGCGCGCCCAGCACGCCGTTGGCGCCGCAGGACGGAGCCAGCTCGGCGGGCGGCGGCGTCGGGTACAGGCAGCGGTAGCACGGGCCCTCGTAGGGGGCGAACACCGACAGCTGCCCGTCGAAGCCGAGGATCGACGCGGACACCACGGGGATCTTCAGCCGCACGCTGGCGTCGTTGAGGAGATAGCGCGTGGGGAAGTTGTCCGCGCCGTCCACGATCACGTCGTAGCCCTCGATGATCTCCATGATGGTCGAGGCGTCGAGGCGGGTCTTGTACTTGACGACCTCCACGTCGGGGTTCAGCCCGTTGATCGCCTCCTCGGCCGAGTCGACCTTGGGGACGCCGACGCGGTCGTTGGAGTGGATGATCTGGCGCTGGAGGTTGGACAGGTCGACCTCGTCGTCATCGACGATGCCCAGCGTCCCGACACCGGCGGCAGCGAGGTAGAGGGCCGTGGGAGAGCCCAGCCCGCCCGCGCCCAGCAGCAGCACCTTGGCGTCGAGCAGCTTGAGCTGGCCCTCGATCCCGATCTCGGGCACCAGCAGGTGGCGCGAGTAGCGCTCGCGCTGCTCGTCGGTGAGCCGGCGCGGCACCTCGACGTCGAAGCCGCGGTCCTTCCAGAGGGTGATGCCACCGGTCATGGACTCGACGTTCTCGTAGCCGAGCTCGTCCTGGAGGGTCTTGGCAGCCAGGGCGGAGCGGTTGCCCGAGGCGCAGTAGAGCACCACGCGCTGGGAGCGGTCCCTTTCGGCCCCCTCGATACGCGACTCCAGGTGCCCGCGCGGCACGTGCAGGGCGCCCGGGATGTGCGACTCCTCGAACTCCTGCTGCTCGCGCACGTCGACGATCACGGCGCCGTTGCCGCCCTGCGCCATGTCGTGGACCTCGCGAGGGTCGACCTCGGAGATCTGCTCCTTGGCGTTGCGGATGAGATCTGCACCGGAAGACATACTTCAGAAAATATAGCGGCCTCAGAATGCAGCCGGGGCGCCCTTTAGGACGCCCCGGTGCGTAATCCCAGACCTGCTGTTCGGAAGCCTCCAGCGCTCTCAATCAGAAAGCTTCTGTCAGGAGTGTCGCCAATCGGCCCTCCTGCCGATATGGGGTCTGGACCCCATTCGCCCTCAAGGGCCCTACGACGATCAGGACGCATGAACTTCGGATGAGACAGCGGTACGACTCCCTCATCGGCCAGGTGGTGGCCGCAAACGTGGTGCTGGTGACCCTCACGCTGGTCGCGGCCGCGCTGGTGGGCGGGCTAAACACCCAAGGCGAAGAGACCGGGCAGCTGCTGGTGCTCGCCCTGGTGATCCTGCTCACGTTCGTGGTGAACCTGTGGATGCTCCAGCGCCGCTTCCGCCCGCTGGAGGCCCTGATCGAGCGGGTGGAGCGCATCGACCCGTCCGAGCCGGCCACGTTCGAGATCACGGGCGACCCGGTCGAGGAGATCGACCGGCTGGCCCACTCCTTCCGCCGACTCCTCGAGCGCATAGACGAGGAGCGGCTGCGCTCGGGCAAGGCGGTCCTCCGCGCCCAGGAGGAGGAGCGCCGACGGGTGGCGCGCGACCTCCACGACGAGGTGAACCAGGCGCTCACAGCGATCCTTCTGCGCCTCGAGGCACTGGGCCACGACCTGGCCGACGAGCAGGCGGCCGAGGTGGGCGAGCTCAAGCGACTGGCCACCCAGGCCATGGACGAGCTGCTCAGCCTGGCGCGCCAGCTGCGCCCCACCGCGCTGGACGACCACGGCCTGGTGCCCGCGATCGAGGCCCAGCTGCGCGGCTTCGGGGAGCGCGCCGGCATCCAGGCCCGGCTCACCACCGACGGCAACCCCGGAGCGCTGGACCACGAGAAGCAGACCGTTGTGTACCGCGTGGTGCAGGAGGCGCTGGCCAACGCCGGCCGTCACGCGCGCGCGGGAAGCGTGGAGGTGGCGCTGTCGGTGAACGGGGTCGGAGCCGAGCTGCGCGTGAGCGACGACGGCGTGGGCTTCGACCCCGCCCTCGTCAGGGGCGGCGGCCTCGGCCTGGAGGGCATGGCCGAACGGGCGAAGCTCGTCGGCGGCGAGCTCGACCTCCGCTCCTCCCCCGGCGCGGGCACCGAACTGACCTTGCGAGTCCCATGACGAGGACCGCCTCGATCAGCGATCTCGGCAGTAGCACAGCGCCATGATCCGGGTCCTCATCGCCGACGACCACGGGGTGGTGCGCTCCGGCCTCACCCTGCTCATCGACCGCCAGGTGGACATGGAGGTGGCAGCCGAGGCCGAGGACGGCATCGAGGCCGTTGAGCGGGCGCTGCAGGCGCGCCCCGACGTGGCCGTGCTCGACGTGTCCATGCCGCGCCTGACCGGGTTGCACGCGGCGCGCCAGATCCGCGACCACGACCAGGACATCCAGGTGCTGATGCTCTCGATGCACGACGACGAGGCCTACTTCTTCGACGCGCTGGAGGCCGGCGCGTCGGGCTACGTGTCCAAGCGCGGCGCCGACGGCGACCTGATCGACGCCATCCGGACGGTCGCCGGCGGACGCACGTTCCTCAACTCGCGCACCCAGCAGACGCTCATGCGCAAGTGGCTCGAGGAGGGCGTGACCGAGCGCCCCGACGAGCTCACGCCGCGCGAGCTCGAGGTGACGAAGCTTGTCGCCGAGGCCTACACCAACCGCCAGATCGCCGAGGCCCTCAACCTGGCCGAGAAGACCGTGGAGTCCCATCGGGCCAACGTGCTGGCCAAGCTGGGTATGCGCGACCGCGTGGAGCTCGTGCGCTACGCGATCCGCAGGGGCCTGGTGGAGCCCTAGCCGCGGCCCGTTAGCGGGCGTCCCCGAACCTCGACGTTCGTATGAGAAGGGCCGCTCGACGTACGTCCCATCACGTTCCCTCCTGTCCGGCCGATAGCTGGCGTGAAGCCCGTCTCAAAGGCGGGTCACTAAGGAGAGAGCAGCGAAGTGCAACTCAGGGCAGCGTGGTCAGTCGAGCAGCACCGCCTCCAGGGGCGGCGTGCCCTCGCGCTCCCCGGCTCGATCGGCCTGGCCTCCCTCGCCCTGCTCGCCGCGGGTCAGGTCCAGCCGCTGCAGGCCGGCGCCGCCCTCGTGGCAGCCGCGGCCCTGGCGGGCGCCCTCGTCTGGTTCGCCCTCGCCGTGGCTCACAACATGCGCGCGCTGGCGGGCAGCCGGCACGACTCCCTCACCGACGCCCTCACCGGCCTGCAGAACAGGCGCAGCCTGAACGACGACCTCGAGGACGCTCTCACCGGAGCCACCGACGAGCGGCCCACGGTGCTCGTGTTGCTCGACCTCGACGGCTTCAAGCAGTACAACGACAACTTCGGCCATCCCGCCGGCGACGCACTGCTGGCCCGCCTTGCAGCCAGCCTCCACCGAGCGGTGGCCCCACACGGCAGGGCCTACCGGCTCGGCGGCGATGAGTTCTGCGCCCTGTTCACGGCGCCGGGGAACGACACGAGCCACCTGGCGGCCGCAGCGGCCGCCGCCATGTGCCAGAGCGGGCGCGGCTTCTCGATTACCGCATCGCACGGCATGGCGGTGCTTCCCAGCGAGGCCCACACCTCCAGCCACGCCCTGCAACTGGCCGACCAGCGCCTGTACGAGCGCAAGTCTGGCCGCCAGCGCTCGGGCACCGCCGAGCAGATTCGCGATGCTCTGGTGCAGGCCCTCGAGGAGCGCCAGCCCGAGCTGCGCGGACGGCTGGACGGCGTGGCCGCGCTCACGCGCGCGGTGGCCCGGGCGCTGGAGCTCAGCTCCGACGACATCGACGTGCTGGTGAGGGCTGCAGAGCTGCACGACGTGGGCAAGGTGGCGGTGCCCGAGGCGATCCTCTCCAAGCCGGGTCCCCTGGACGCGGTCGAGTGGGGCTTCGTGCGCCAGCACACCATCGTCGGCGAGCGCATCCTGAGCGCCGCGCCTGCGCTGGTCCCGGTGGCAAAGCTCGTTCGCTGCAGCCACGAGCGCTACGACGGCACCGGCTACCCCGACGGCCTGGCGGGTGAGGAGATCCCCCTCGGGGCCCGCATCATCTCCGTCTGCGACGCCTATCACGCGATGACCTCCACCCGGCCCTACGAGCGCGCGCTCTCGCGCGATGAGGCGCTGGAGGAGCTGCGCCGTTGCGCGGGGCAGCAGTTCGACCCGGCCGTCGTCCGATCGTTTCGCGACGTGGCCGTGGGACTCCCCGAGGCGGTGAACGCATGATTGGCCGGCGCGCGGCATGGGCGGTGGGAGCGGCTCTGCTCGCCCTTACGACAGTCCCCGGCGCCGCCGCGGCGGGCACGGCCGGCGTCGTCGGGGGGCAGCTGGTGAACGTGACCTCCCCCGGGGAGGTCAACAACCTCACCGTGACCGTGGACGATGACGATGACGATGACTACGTGCGGCTCGCCGAGACCGGTCCCGGCGCGACCCTCACCGCCACCGTGGGCTGCTCGAGTGACGGCTCGCGCAAGGTCCGGTGTGCGCGGTCCAACGTCCAGCGGATCGCCCTGGTGGGCGGGGACGGCGACGACAGCCTCGCCAACTGGACCCTCTACCCCGCGCTCCTCGACGGCCAGTCGGGCAACGACGTGCTCACCGGCGGCCTCGGCCCCGACGTCCTGATCGGCGGCCTCGGCGCCGACACCGCGAGCTACGGGTACCGCACGCGCCCCCTGACCGTCGACCCCGACGGCGTGCCCGACGACGGCTTCGGCGGAGAGGGCGACTCGGTGGCGCCCGACGTGGAGTCGATCGTGGGCGGAGCCGGCAACGACACGCTGACCGGCGGCCCCGGAGCGAACCGCCTCAGCGGCGGCGCGGGTGCGGACCGCCTCGACGGCGGCAGCGGTGCCGACACCCTGGAGGGCGGCTCGGGCGCGGACACCATGATGAGCCGCGAGACCGACGCCGACACGGTGAGCTGCGGCACCGAGTACGACACCGTGGCCGCCGACCCTGCCGACTCGGTGGCCGCAGACTGCGAGAGCGTCGACGTGCAGGGCAGCTCGCTGCCAGCGGCCGCGTTCGGCGGGGTCAAGATCTCCGGTAAGCCGATCACCATGACCAGCGACGGCCGGGCGCTGGTGCGGATCTCCTGTCCCGCCGGCCGGGCCAGGGCCTGCCGCGGCACGGTGACGATCCGTCAGGCCGCCGGACGCCGCGCGGGGGCCTCGGCTCGCCGCGCCGGCGAGGGCGAGGTGCTGGGCAGGCGCAGGTTCCGGCTTCAGCCCGGCCAGAGCCGGAGGATCGGCGTGAAGCTCTCTCGCAACGGCCGCCACCGGGTACTGCGACAGCGCCGCGTGCGCTGCTCGGTGAACGTCCGCGTGCGAGGGGCGGGCGGCAAGCAGGTGGAAAGCCGCCGGAAGGTGACCCAGAAGGCGCCCAAGCGAGACGCCAAGCGGATCCGGAAAAACGGCCGATGACCGGTTCTGCCAACTCCCGCCTGGTGCTGCGTGCCGTGCAGGCCGTGGCGATCCTGGGGCTCGCGCTCTACGCGGCCCAGGCCGCCATCGCGGTGTGCGGCACGAGCGCCGACGCCTTCTTCGAGACCTACGTGTATACCGGCCTGGTGGCCACGGGCGGCGCGCTGTGCTTCGCGCGGGCGCTGTCTGGCGCGCAGGAGCGCCTGGCCTGGTCGGTGCTCGGCGTGGGGCTGGCCGCCTGGGCCGCGGGCGACGCGTACTACATGGCCGCGCTCGCCGAGATGCTCGACCCGCCGCTGCCGAGCTTCGCCGACGTGCTGTGGCTGGCTCTCTACCCCGCTTGCTACGTGGCGCTGGGGCTGCTCGTGCGCGAGCGCGTGCGCAGCTTCCCTCGCAGTCTCTGGCTCGACGGGCTGGTGGGCGCGCTGGCCGTGGCCGCCCTGGGCTCGGCGCTCGTGATGGGCGCCAACACAGCGCCCGGCGCGGACTCCACCGTGATCACGATGGACCTCGTCTATCTGTGCGCCGACTTCCTGCTGCTCGGCTTCGTGGTGGGCGGCTTCGCGCTCACCGGCTGGCGGCCGGGGCTGGCCTGGGGCATGCTCGGCACCGGCCTGGCGATGAGCGCGGTGGCCGACGCGTACTTCCTCTACCAGGGCGCCGTCGGCGCGGATCCCAGCAGCACGCTGCCGGCCGCGCTGTGGCCGGCCTCGGCCCTGATCGTGGGCTTCGCGGCGTGGACCGCCCCCGTACGGCGCAGCGCGCGCCTCGAGGGCTGGCGGACGCTGGTGATGCCGGTAGCCTTCGCCTCGATCGCACTCGGGCTGCTGGCCGTGCACACCGTGGATCCGCTGCACGGCACGGCGCTGGTGCTGGCGCTGGCCACGCTGGCCGCGACCATCGTCCGCATGACGCTCACCTTCCGCGAGAACCTCGAATTGATCGAGGGCACCCAGCGCGAGGCCAGCACCGACGCCCTGACCGGGCTCGCCAACAGGCGCCAGCTGATGACTGACCTCGTGAACGCCATCGCGGAGGCCACCCCCGAGCGCCAGTGTGGGCTGGCCGTGTTCGACCTCGACGGCTTCAAGCAGTACAACGACCGTTTCGGCCACCCGGTCGGCGACTCCCTGCTCGCCCGCCTGGGACGGCGGTTGAGCGAGAGCGTGGGCGAGGCGGGGCGGGCATACCGCCTCGGCGGCGATGAGTTCTGCGTGGTGGCAAGCGGCACGCCGGCCCAGCTCGAGGAGCTGTCGGCACGGGCCCGCGCCGCCCTCACCGACAGCGGACGCGGCTTCACGGTGGGCAGCTCCTATGGCCTGGTGCTCGTACCCGAGGAGGCATCCGACGTTCCGGGAGCGCTCAACCTGGCCGACGAGCGTCTGTACGAGCAGAAGGGCGACAACCGCCGCAGCACCGTCACGCGTCAGACCAGCGACACGCTCGTACAAGTGCTGAGGGAGTGCCAGCCCGAGCTGGATCGCCACCTCCACGACGTAGCCGAGCTGGCGCGGTCCCTGGGCACGCACATGGGGCTGCGCCCCGCCGAGCTCGACGAGGTGGTCCGCGCGGCGCAACTGCACGACATCGGGAAGGTGGCCGTGCCCGATGAGATCCTCGACAAGGATGGTCCGCTGGACGACAGCGAGTGGGACTTCGTGCGCCAGCACACGGTCGTGGGCGACCGGATCCTGAGCGCGGCGCCCGACCTGTCGACGGTGGCCGAGCTGGTGCGCGCCTCGCACGAGCACTTCGACGGCAGCGGCTACCCGGACGGCCTCGCAGGGGACGAGATCCCGCTCGGCGCCCGCGTGGTCACGATCTGCGACGCCTACCACGCCATGACCTCCAGTCGGCCCTACCGCCACCGGCTGTCGCGCGCGGATGCCCTGGAGGAGCTGCGCCGCTGCGCGGGCGCGCAGTTCGACCCGGAGATCGTGGAGGCCTTCCGCGCGCTGCTGGCACCGGCCAAGCGCGCACACGCGCGCTTCTCCCCCGCAGGCCAGCGCGCTCACTAGGCCCGGACTACCCTGCCGGGGGTGAACGCGCGCGTGCTGATCGCCCTCGTGCTGGTGGCGGGGTTCGCCCTCGGGGCGGTGGTCCTCGCCGCCCCACGAGGCAGTGAGGACGCGGCCTCGGAGGGCCCCCGCCGGTTCGAGGGCGCCACCCTGCCAGCGGGTCTGCGCGCGCCCGACTTCACCCTGCGCGACCAAGACGGCGAGCGGGTGACGATGCGTGAGCTGCGCGGCCGGCCGGCGATCGTGACCTTTCTCTACACCACGTGCGAGGACACCTGCCCCACCCAGGCGCAGCAGATCAAGGGTGCGCTGGCCGAGTTGGGTGAGGACGTGCCGGCCGTCGCGGTGGCCGTGGACCCACCGCGCGACACGGCGGAGAACGCCAGGGCGTTCCTGTCCAAGCAGCGGATGACCGGGCGGATGGACTTCGCGCTGGGCTCGCGCGCCGAGCTGGCGCCGGTGTGGAAGGGCTTCGCCGTTCAGCCCCAGCGCGAGGACCTCGAGCACACGGCGCGCCTGGTGCTGGTGGACGCCGACGGCCTGCAGCGGGTGAGCTTTCCGATCGACCAGGTGACACCGGATCGGCTTGCGCACGACCTGCGCCTGTTGGCCGCAGGCGCCTGAGCGTTACCCTACTTCGCTAGTAGGATTTAGGCCGAACATGATGTTCTCCACCAAAGCCGAGTACGGGGTGCGCGTGATGACGCACCTGGCCCGCCACGAGGGCGGCGCTGTCCCCATCTCGCTCGCCTCGATCGCCGAGGCCGAAGGGCTGCCCCTGGCCTACCTCGAGCACCTGGCGGCGCGCCTGCGGCGGGCGGATCTCGTGACCAGCCGGCGGGGGGCGCACGGCGGATACACGCTGGCGCGCCCGGCCGAGACCATCACGATGGCCGACGTGGTGCGCGCCCTGGAGGGCAACATCGCCCCGATCGAGTGCATCAGCGCCGGCCCCGACGGCGACCTCGTGTGCGTACGCGAGGGCGAGCCGGGGCACGAGCCCTGTCCCACCAAGCTTCTGTGGACGAGAGTGCAGGGCTCGATCGTGCGCACGCTCACCGACATGACCCTGGCCGACCTGGTTCGGCCCATGACCCAAGAGAAGACGGAGACCCTGACCGTATGAGCCTGGAGATCAAGAACCTTCACGTCCGCATCGAGGAGCGGGAGATCCTGCACGGTGTGGACCTGACGGTGGAGAAGGGGCAGACCCACGCCCTGATGGGGCCCAACGGGTCCGGCAAGTCGACACTGGCCAACGCGATCATGGGCAACCCCAACTACGAGGTCACCGACGGCCAGATCATCTTCAACGGCGAGGACATGACCGAGGCCGACCCGGACGAGCGCGCCCGCGCGGGCCTGTTCATGGCCTTCCAGTACCCGGCCACGGTCCCGGGCGTGTCGGTGGCGAACTTCCTGCGCCTGGCCGTGAACGCGCGCCGCGACGAGCCGATGAAGGTCAAGGACTTCGGCAAGTTCATGCGCGCGAACGTGGACATGCTGAAGATCGACTCCTCGTTCACCAGCCGCTACCTCAACGAGGGCTTCTCGGGCGGCGAGAAGAAGCGCGCCGAGATCCTTCAGATGGCAATGCTGCGGCCCGAGATCGCGGTGCTCGACGAGACCGATTCGGGGCTGGACATCGACGCCCTGCGGGTCGTGGCCGACGGTGTGAACGCGCTGTCCGGTCCGGATCTGGGCTCACTGATCATCACCCACTACACGCGCATCCTGAACTACGTGCGGCCCGACTTCGTGCACATCATGCTCGACGGCCGAGTCGTGCGCGAGGGCGGCCCGGAGCTGGCCGACGAGCTGGAGGAGAAGGGCTACGAGTTCGTGCGCGAGGGGGTCGCGGCCGGCAATGCCTGAGACCAGTACGTGGCTCGACGACCGCCGCGCCGAGGCGCTGAAGGCCTACGAGGCCGAGCCGGTGCCCACCTGGCGCCGCTCGGGCTTCTGGACCACCTCGCTGCGCGATCTGGACCTCGACGCCCTGCAGACCAGGCACTACGAGCAGTCCGACGTCCTGCCCCCGGCCCTCGCCGACGCCCTCGAGGAGGACGAGGTGGGCGCCATCGTCGTCCAGCGCGGCGCCACCACGGTCCATGTGGAGGTGGCCCCCGAGCTGGCCGAACAGGGCGTGATCGTGAGCTCGCTGGAGGACGCCGTGGAGGAGCACCCCGAGCTGGTGCGCGAGTGGTACATGCGGCGGCTCTCCCACGAGGAGGGCAAGTTCGCCGCGGCCGCGGCCGCCTTCTGGACCGGCGGGGCGTTCGTCTACGTGCCCAAGGACTTAAAGCTCGAGCGCCCGATCCAGACCGCCTACGTGATCGACGAGCCGGGCGTGGCGCAGTACGCGCACACGCTCGCCATCGTGGGCGAGCACGCCGAGTGCTCGATCCGCGAGTACTGCCTGGGCTCCGCCATCGAGGGCCAGGCACTGCACGCGGGCGGCTTCGAGCTGTACGCCCGGCCGGGCAGCAACGTCAAGCTCGCGCACTTCCACGACTGGGGTCCGGACGACATCTACGACATCTCCACCAAGCGCGTCGAGATCGCCCGCGACGCCCACGTGGACTGGGTGCCCGTGCACCTGGGCGGACGGCTGGTGAAGCAGGTGCTGGACATCGTGACCGCCGAGCAGGGCTCGGCCATGCGCCACACCGGCCTCTACTTCACCGAGCGCGACGAGCACCTCGACCTGTTCACCACCGACAAGCACGAGCAGGGCCACACCACCGGCGACACCGTCTGGAAGGGCGCGCTCACCGGCAACTCGCGCGCGTCGTACGAGGGGCTCATCCACATCGTGCCGAACGCCCAGGAGAGCCACACCTACCTCCAGACGCACCAGATGCTTCTCTCGCAGAAGGCCAAGGGCGACGCGATCCCGTCGCTGATCGTGGAGACCGACAGCGTGTCCGCCTCGCACGGCGGCACCGTCGGCGAGCTCGACGAGGAGCAGATCTTCTACATGATGAGCCGCGGCATCTCGCGTGCGGAGGCCGTGCGCGTGCTGGTCGAGGGCTATTTCGAGGAGGTCGTGCAGCGTCTCTCCGACGAGGGCATGAAGGGCCTCGTGCGGCGGCGCATCGCGCGCAAGCTCGAGGCGGCCGAGGACCAGGTGGCCGAGTTCATCGACTCGCGCGTGCGCGTGGACGAGGGCGCGGCTGCGGCTGAGGTGGCCTCCTAGTGGCAGTCGCCGCCACCCAGCTCGACGTGCGCGGGGACTTTCCGCTGCTGGGGAGCGGCATCGCCTACCTCGACTCCGCCGCCACGTCGCAGAAGCCGGCGGCGGTGATCGAGGCGATGGACCACTACTACCGCCACTCCAACGCGCCGATCCACCGCAGCGTCTACCCGCTGGCCGCCGAGTCGACGGAGCTGTTCGAGAGCGCCCGCGACCGCATCGCCGCGTTCGTGGGATGGGACTCCGCCACCACGATCTTCACTCGCAACGCCACCGAGGCGATCAACCTCGTGGCGTACTCGTGGGGCCGCCAGAACGTGGACGAGGGCGACGAGGTGCTCATCACGCGGATGGAGCACCACTCCAACATCGTCCCGTGGCAGATGCTCTGCGCCGAGCGCGGTGCACGTCTGCGCTATCTGAGCGTCTCGGAGGAGGGCGAGCTGGACCTCGGCGAGCTGGACGAGGCGCTCGCGGGCGGGCGGGTGAAGCTCGTGGGCGTGGCCCACATCTCCAACGTGCTCGGCACGCTGAACCCCGTCGCCGAGATCGCCGCCAAGGCGCGCGCCGCGGGGGCGGTGACGCTCGTGGACGGAGCCCAGGCGGTCCCGCAGATGCCGATCGACCTCTCCAGCATCGGCGCCGACTTCTACGCCTGGACGGGCCACAAGGCGCTCGGGCCCACGGGCATCGGCGTGCTGCACGGCCAGCGCGACGTGCTGGAGGCCATGCCCCCCTTCCTGGGCGGCGGCCACATGATCTCCCGCGTGGACGACGAGATGTCCACCTGGGGCGAGCTGCCGTCGAAGTTCGAGGCCGGCACCTCGGAGATCGCCGAGGCCGTTGGGCTGGGGGCAGCCGTGGACTACCTGTCCGAGCTCGGGATGGAGAACGTGCGCGCGCACGAGCGCGAGCTCACCGCATACGCGCTGGAGCGCCTGGCCGAGATCGAAGGAATCACCGTCTTCGGCCCGCGCGACCCCGACCGCAGGGGCGGCGTGATCTCGTTCGCCCTGGAGGGCATGCACGCCCACGACATCGGCGAGCTGTGCGGCCGCGAGGGCGTGTGCATCCGCGCCGGCCACCACTGCGCCCAGCCGCTCATGCGCGACCTCGGCGTGGGCGCCACCGCCCGCGCCTCTCTGCACGTCTACAACTCGCGCGAGGACGTGGACCGTCTGGTGGAGGCACTGACCGGCGCGCGGGAGGTGTTCGGGCTCTGAACTCTGGAACGGGTCCGAAAACCAAGCCTGCCAAGGAAGCAGGCGTACGTCGGGGGTGTTGCGGCGCAGCCGCATGTAGGGGGCGGCAGCCCCCTGGCTCTGCACACGAGCGACCGATGACGCCGGCAGGCGCCGGTTTGCAGGAGCCGCGCTGATGGACGCGCTTTACAGGGATTACATCCTCGAGCACTACAAGAACCCGCGGAACTTCGGGACGCTCGAGCCCCACGACCTCGAGGCCCACGACCACAACCCCCTCTGCGGCGACGAGATGGGCGTGCACATCCGCGTCTCCGAGGACGGGACAATCGAGGACCTGCGCTTCCACGGCCAGGGCTGCGCGATCTCGCAGGCAGCGGCCTCGATCGCCAGCGAGGAGCTGATCGGGATGAAGGTGCAGGAGATCCCCGAGCTCGCCGCCAACTGGGCGATCGACCTGCTCGGCATCGACATCTCCCCCACGCGCCGGAAGTGTGCGCTGCTCAACCTCAAGGTGATGCGCGGCGCCACGTCGGACGACGCGAGCTGGCCGGAGTAGGGCTCCTCAGGCCGTCGGAGCCGCTGCGCTGGCGCCCGCCTGGTGGGCCTTCGCCCAGGCCACGATGTCCTTCGACTCCGGCACAACCTCGCCGGAATCGGTGACGAGCACCGGCACGGTGAGGTCGCCCGTGAGCTCCTTCACCTCCTGCCGGCCGCGCGTCTTGTTGAGGAACTCGGGCAGCATCGCCAGGCCGTAGGACTTGATCACCTCGGGGTCGTGGCCCGCGTCCCTGAGCGCCTTGTAGGCGTTCCCGCAGGGGTGACCGCCGGGGCGCGGAGTGGTGGTGAAGGTGCCGTAGCACACGTAGAGCTTCATGGCGCGGACGCTACCCGTGCCCGACCTCCACCCGCGCTAGACTCCATACCCGACCGAGCAGAACGGATTTACGGACCCGAGCGCTAAGGACTTCATGGCTGCCAACGACAAGACGCGCATCGCCAAGCCCAGCCCGATCGTCGAGGACGAGCAGGGTCAGCTGATCGCGAAGAAGGGCATCTCGCGCGAGGTGATCGAGGAGCTGTCCAAGGTCAAGGGCGAGCCCGACTGGATGCGCCAGATGCGCGTCAAGTCCTTCGAGATCTTCCAGCGCAAGCCGATTCCCACCTGGGGCGTGGACCTCTCCGACCTCGACCTCGACGAGCTGGTGCTCTACTCCCCGCCCGAGGCCGGTCGCTACGACAACTGGGACGACGTCCCGGCTGAGATGAAGCAGACCTATGAGGACCTCGGCATCCCGCAGGCGGAGCGCGAGCACCTCGCCGGCGTGGTCGGCGTGTGGCGCCAAGAGCCCGTCTACGAGGGGCTCAAGAAGGAGTACGCGGACATGGGGATCCTCTTCACCTCCATGGACACCGCCATCACGGAGTACCCCGACCTGGTGCGCGAGTACTTCATGAACAAGTGCGTGCCGCCCCAGGACAACAAGTTCTCGGCGCTGCACGGCGCGGTCTGGTCGGGCGGCTCGTTCCTCTACGTGCCGCCCAACGTGAAGGTCGACCTTCCCTTGCAGGCCTACTTCCGCATGGAGGGTGCCAACGAGGGCACCTTCGAGCACACGCTCATCATCGTCGACGAGGGCGCCGAGGTGAACTACATCGAGGGCTGCACGGCCCAGACCTACAGCGTCAACTCGATGCACTCCGCGGTGGTCGAGATCTTCGTCAAGGAGGGCGCCAAGGCCCGTTACACCACCGTGCAGAACTGGTCGAAGGACGTCTTCAACCTCAACACCAAGCGCGCGATCGTGCAGGCCGAGGGCACCGTCGAGTGGGTAGGCGGCTCCATGGGAGCCAAGAAGGTCATGCTCTACCCCGGCTCATTCCTGATGGGCGAGGGCGCGCGCGCCGACCACCTCAACGTGGGCGTCGCCTCCGGCAACGTGTGGAAGGACACCGGCGCCAAGGTGCTCCACCTGGCCCCGAACACCACCTCGAACATCCTCGCCAAGTCGATCTCCAAGGACGGCGGCGTGATGGGCTACCGCGGACTGGTCCGGATGGGCCACAACTCGCAGGGCTCGAAGTCCCACGTGCAGTGCGATGGCCTGATGATGGACCCGTACTCGCGCTCGGACACCTGGCCCGACATCCAGATCCAGAACCCGCACGTGACCGTGGCGCACGAGGCCGTGGTGGGCAAGATCTCCGACGAGCAGATGTTCTACCTGCAGTCGCGCGGGCTCACCGAGGAGGAGGCCGCCGCGATGATCGTGAACGGCTTCATCGAGCCGGTCACCAAGGAGCTTCCGATGGAGTACGCGGTGGAGCTGAACCGCCTGATCCAGCTCGAGATGGTCGGCAGCATCGGCTGAGCGGGCTGCGAAGCAACGCCAGCCTGCGTCATCGGTCGCTCGCCTGCGGAGCAGGCTTCGCTCCCTGCTTCCTTGGCTGACGGGCTTCTCGCCCGCTCACCCCGATCGAACGCATCGGCTAGGGCGGCGAGATCACCAAACATGTGGACGTGCCGTGGGCCAGCAGCTTGCCGTCTGACTCTCGCGTGATGCGCCCGTCCGACGTGGCGACCTGGCGGCCGCCGTGCACCAGCGTGCCCTCGGCGAGGATCCGCCCGGTGTCGCCTGTGATCGCGCGCACGAGGTTGAACTTGGTCTCCAGCGTGGTGTAGGCCGACCCCTGCGGGAGCGTGGAGTGCACGGCGCATCCCATCACGCTGTCGAGCATCGTGGCGGCCAGGCCCGCGTGCACCACACCGATCGGGTTGTAGTGCTGCTCGCCGGGCACGGCTGAGAACACCACCCTCCCCTCGTCGACCTCGTCCACGCGCATCCCCAGCAGCTGGGCGATCGGCGCGTTGGGCAGCTCCCCGGCGGCGATCGCCCGCAGGAACTCCAGGCCGCTGCGTGAGCGCGCCTCCGCCGCCAGCGCGGCGGGATCGTCCCAACTGACCTCGAAGCTGCGCTCGCCGGCCACTAGCGCCGCTGCCAGGCCTCTTACCTCTTGCGTCCGCGCGCAGCGCCCGCGCGCGTGGCCGCGGCCTTGCCGGCGCCCTTGGCGGCAGAGCCGGCGCTCTTCGCGGCGGAGCCGGCGGCCTTCGCCGCGCCGGTCACAGCGCCCCTGGCGGTGCTCGCGGCCGTCCCGGCGCTCTTGCGGGCGCCGCGGGCCTGGCTCGTGGAGGCAGCCTTCTTGCCGCGCGTGGACGACGCGCTCCGCTTCTTGTTGCGAGCCCTCGTGGCCGCGCCCTTCTTGGCAGCCGCCTGCCGGTCTGCCTTCGTTCGCTTCGCCATTCCTGTCCCCCTTGTTCGACCGCCGGACGACGGGAGCATAACCCGCTTTTGCCATCGGAAGGCGAGCCGTGCTATCGCCGCTCCAGCACCACCAGCGGGATCTCGCGCTCGGTGCGCTGCTGGTAGCCGCGGTAGCCCTCGTAGGCGCGCACCGCAGCGTCCCACAGCCGCGGGCGCTCGGCCGCCGTGGCCACGCGAGCGCGCACCGAGCGGCGCTCGGAGCCGATCTGCACCACGGTGTCGGGGTTGGCCTTGAGGTTGTGAAACCAACCGGGATGCTTCGGATGGCCGCCCTTGGAGGCCACGATCACCACGGCGTCGCCGTCGCGGATGTAGACGAGCGGGCTGGTGCGCCGCTGACCGCTCTTGGCGCCCACGTGGTCGAGCAGCAGCATCGGCGGGGTGCCGGGGAAGCGGTGGCCGACGACCCCGCGCGTGGCCCGATAGGCGAACGTGTGCGCCCCCATGAGCCGCCGCAGTAGCGGCCACGTACGATCGGCGAGATCCAGGACGCCCACGACCCGGCATTCTTACGGGTTCGCCGCAGTCAGGACGGGTAACACCGCGTCAACGGCATCGACTCAGGAGCGGGAATGGCACAGCAGGTGAGCGAGAAGGAGGCGCGCCAGGTAGCCGAGGACGCGCGCGAGGCCGAGTGGAAGCAGCCGAGCTTCGGCAAGGAGCTGTTCATGGGCAACCTGCGGCTCGACCTGATCCACCCCCAGCCCAGGCTCGACCCGGAGGCCGTCGAGAAAGGCGAGACCTTCCTCGCCAAGCTGCGCGACTTCCTGCAGTCCGACGTGGACCCCGCGGAGATCGAGCGCGACGCGCGCATCCCGGAGGCCGTGATCGAAGGGCTCAAGGAGCTCGGCGCCTTCGGCATGAAGGTGCCCGAGGAGTACGGCGGCATGGGCCTCTCGCAGGTCTACTACAACCGCGCGCTGATGCTCGTGGGTGGCTGGCACGCCGCGTTGTCCACGCTGCTGTCGGCCCACCAGTCGATCGGCCTGGCCGAGCCGCTGCTGCTGTTCGGCTCCGAGGAGCAGAAGCAGGAGTGGCTGCCCAAGGTCTCGCGCACGCACGTCTCGGCCTTCCTGCTCACCGAGCCCGACGTGGGCTCGGACCCGGCGCGCCTGGCCACCACGGCCACCCCCACCGACGACGGCTTGGGCTATGAGATCGACGGCCGCAAGCTGTGGGCCACCAACGGCGCCATCGCCGACGTGGTGGTAGTGATGGCCAAGGTGCCAAAGGGCGACGACAACCGCGGCGGCATCAGCGCCTTCATCCTGCCCTACGACACCGAGGGCGTGACGGTGGAGCACCGCAACGAGTTCATGGGCCTGAGAGGCATCGAGAACTCGGTCACGCTCCTGGAGGGCGTGCGCGTCCCGAAGGAGAACCTCATCGGGCGCGAGGGCGACGGGCTGAAGATCGCCCTCACCACGCTGAACACCGGCCGCCTGGCGCTGCCGGCAATCTGCGTCGGCACGGCCAAGTGGGCGGTGAAGGTGGCGCGCGAGTTCGCCTCCGAGCGGGTGCAGTGGGGCCAGGCGGTGGGCAAGCACGACGCCGTGGCCCAGAAGATCGCCTACCTCGCGGCCAGCGCGTTCGGCATGGAGGCCATGCTCGACGTGTCGAGCCGCCTGGCCGACGACAAGAAGAACGACTTCCGCATCGAGGCGGCGATCGCCAAGCTGTTCGCCTCCGAGACCGGCTGGAAGGTGACCGACGAGCTGATGCAGATCCGCGGCGGCCGCGGGTACGAGACGGCCGCCTCACTCGCCGCGCGCGGTGAGAAGGCCGTGCCGGTGGAGCAGGCAATGCGCGACATGCGGATCAACCGCATCTTCGAGGGCTCCACGGAGATCATGCATCTGCTGATCGCGCGCGAGGCCGTGGACAGCCACCTCCAGGTGGCCGGCGACATCCTCGACGAGGACGTGGAGCTCAAGGACAAGGCCAAGGCCGCCGTGGGCGCGGGCAAGTTCTACGCCACATGGCTGCCCGGGCTGGTCGCCGGCGAGGGCCAGCGCCCCGGCTCGTTCGACGAGTTCGGCGACCTGGCCAAGCACCTGCGGTTCACCGAGCGCGCGGCGCGCAAGCAGGCCCGCTCGCTCTTCTACGGCATGAGCCGCTGGCAGGCCAAGCTGGAGCGCCGCCAGGCGTTCCTGGGCCGGATCGTGGACATCGGCGCGGAGCTGTTCGCCATCTCCTCGGCCGTCGTCTACGCCAACACGATCGCCTCGGAGCGGCCCGAGCAGGCCGACCAGGCGCGTGAGCTGGCGGACCTGTTCTGCGCCCAGTCCCGGCGCCGTGTCGACCAGCTGTTCCACGACCTGTGGCGCAACGAGGACGACGCCAACTACAAGGCGGCGATGAAGGTGCTCGACGGGGACTACAAGTTCCTCGAGGAGGGCATCATCGACCCCTCCGGCGACGGCCCGATGATCGCCGAGCAGCCGCCAGAGGTGAAAGAGCCGGCGGTCGCGTAGATTGGGCCGGGTGCCCTCGCACTCGGTTCCGACCAACGCAATCCAGCTCCGCGGCGCGGTCAAGCGCTACGGAGCGATCACGGCCGTCGACGGGCTCGACCTCGACGTGCCCGAGGGCACGTGCGTCGGCCTGCTCGGCCCCAACGGGGCGGGCAAGTCCACGACGATGAAGCTGCTCACCGCCCAGGCGATCGCCGACGAGGGCGAAATCGAGGTGCTCGGCTACGAACTGCCGGGCGAGTCCAAGCAGGCGCGCGCGGAGTGCGGTGTGGTGCCCCAGCTGGACAACCTCGACACGACGCTCACCGTGCAGCAGAACCTGGTGGTCTTCTCCTACCTCTACCGGATCCCGCGACCCAAGCGCGGGGCGGCGGTGGAGCGGGCGCTGGAGACCGCCAACCTCACCGACCGCCGCGACACCAAGGTGGACGAGCTCTCGGGCGGCATGCGGCGGCGGCTGCTCATAGCCAGGGCCCTGGTGCACAGACCGCGCCTGCTGCTGCTCGACGAGCCCACGGTAGGCCTCGATCCCCAGGTGCGCCAGGAGCTGTGGGCGCTGATCGACGCGCTGCGCTCGGAGGGCGTCTCGATCCTGATGTCCACGCACTACATCGAGGAGGCCCAGCGCCTGGCCGAGTCGGTGACGATCATGTCCCACGGCAAGGCGGTGGCCACCGGTCCTCCGGCGCAGCTGATCGCCGAGCACGCGGGCCACGAAGCGATCGAGGTCTACGGGCCACCCCCGAGGCTGGCCGAGGCGGAGGCCGAGGCCCGCGCCGCGGGGCTGCACACCCGCCGCACCGGAACGTCGGTGGCGGTGCTGGGGATGAACGCCACCAACGGGCGTGACGCCCCCGAGGGCGAGCGGCGCCCCAGCAACCTCGAGGACGTGTTCGTGCTGCTCACCGGCGAGGAGATTGCGTGAGCGCCGCGGCAGCCGCCCGTGACCGGGCCAAGCGCCGGCTCGGCCGGCTGGAGCGCCCTGCGCTGGCAGGCGTGCTGGTGCGCGAGATCATCAACTTCTCCTCCTACTGGCGCTCCACCACCTTCTCCTCGACGGTGGAGCCCACGATCTACCTGCTGGCCTTCGGCTTCGGCTTCGGCTCGCTGGTGTCCGAGGTGGGCGGCCTCCGCTACGTGGAGTTCGTGGGCACCGGCACCGTGGCCACGGCGGTGCTGTTCGCGTCGGTGTTCCCGGCGATGTTCGGCACCTTCGTCAAGTATCAGTTCCAGCACACCTACGACGCGATCCTCGCCGCGCCGGTGGACACCGAGGAGCTGGTCACCGGCGAGGTGCTGTGGATCTCGATCCGCACGAGCGTGTACGGCTGCTCGCCGCTGCTGGTGGCGATGGTGTTCGGCCTCGATCCCAGCTGGGGCATGCTCGTGGTGCCCCTGATCGCCTTCACTGCCGGCTTCGGCTGGGCCTGCCTGGGTGTCCTGATCTCCGCCCTGTTGAAGTCGATCGACAACTTCGGGTACGTGACCAGCTCGGTGATCACGCCGCTGTTCCTGGTGGCGGGCACCTTCTTCCCGATCGACCAACTGCCCGAGTGGGCCCAGATCGCCGCTCAGGCCAACCCGCTCTACCACTGCGTGGAGCTGGTGCGACACGCTGTGTTCGGCTGGGAGGGCCTCACCGACCTGGCCCACTACGGAGCGCTGCTGGTATTCGGGCTGGTCACATGGCGCATCGCCATCTGGGCGATGACGCGGAAGCTGATCGACTAACCGCTAACCCTGCGCGGCTCGCGCGCCGATGAGGAAACGGTGGGTGGCGTGAACGACCTGGTGCTCGTCCAGGGCATGAAGGACACGCGCGTGACGCTGCGGCGCTGGAACGATCGCCCGCTTCACGTGCTGGGCCCGTGGGTGGCCCTCAGCCTGGTTGTGGCCATCGGGCTGCTCGGCGCCGTGTGGCTGGTGGCCGCGCTCACCGGTGCGGACGCCACGGTGCTCGAGATCAACGGCCTCACGCGCACGGTCGAGCTCGACGACTATCTGCGCGTGCTCTACCGCAACGGGCTTGTCCTGGCCCTGCACGCGATGGCGTGCGTGGCCGGATTCATGGCCGGCAGCTCGATCCCCATGTCCGCCGCCAACCGCAGTGGCCTGGACCGCTGGGTGCACGAGAAGGCCGGCCGCTTCGCAATCGCCTTCGTGGTGTGCGCCACCACGTTCTCGCTGGTCACCCAGGCCTACATCATCGGCGGCACCGCGGCCACCTATGCAGGCCAGCTGGGCATCTCACCCGCCCTGCTGATCGTGGGCCTGCTCCCCCACGCGCTGCCGGAGCTCGTGGCGCTGTTCCTGCCGCTGGCCGCCTGGCTCATCGCCAGCAGCAGGAACCGCTGGGAGGAGCTGCTGGCAGCCACCGTGGTCACGGTGGCCATCGCCGTGCCGACGCTGATCCTGGCCGTGGTGGTCGAGCTGCACGTCTCGCCGCTGCTGCTCGAAGCGCTGGCCGGCTAGCCCCGAGAACGACGACGGCCCCGCCTGAGCGGGGCCGTCGACCGTTACCGAACTGCTGCTGGAACTACGGGCGGCAGGCCGCGTTGTCCCTGCTGGTCTTCTTCACGCCGCCGCGGAAGACGTTCGTGAAGTTGAGCCTCCACTGACGTCCCCGGGGGCAGGCGGTGGTCTGGATGATGGCGACCCGCTTGCCCTTGATGCGAGTCGTGCCCTTCAACTTGAACTGCAGCAGCTCGATGCCGGTGGCCACGCCCGGTACCGGCTCCTGCACGGTCGGTGGGATCTTCACGTTCAGCTTGCGGCCGCGCACCTTGCCTCGGATCATCGAGGGGCGGATCGTCACGGGCTTGCCGTCGAGGAAGAAGCCGATGTCGCCGCTCTGGATCACATGCGCGGTGACCACGATCGTCTCCGTGATGCCGTTGCTCGAGGAGGACGGCTTGCTCTCGTCTGCGCCGCCCTTGGCGATCGCCTTGCCGTTGCCGACCTTCGAGCCATTGGGGCACACCGAGTCATCGCCCTGGGCGTTGACCTTGTCAATGTCACAGCGCCGCCTCGCAGGCCACCGCTTGGCGTTCTGCTTGAACCCCTTGGGGAACAGGATGTTCAGCGAGGTGCTGGTGGCGGGCTGGCCGTTGCCGTTCTTGGTCTTCGAGCGAAGCACCAGGTTGACGACCGTGTTCTTGGGCTTTGACTTCGTGCCGGCGTTCTTCGGGCTCGGCGTGAAGTTCACGCTGACGTCGGTGTTCGCAGGCGAGCCTACGGCCCAAGCCGACACTGCGATGGCCAGGGTCAGCAAGCTCGCAAGCAAGCCAACGAGAGTTCTACGTCGCAAAGCGCTCCTCCTCGGAGTAAATGGGTACTGGCGGTTAGGCAGGGGTTATGCCTGCAAGCGGGGGTATGCCTAGAGGCAATCTACTCAAGATAACCCAGAGCCGACGCGTTTGTTTCGCTGTCCCCTCAGCGGCCGTGCTGGCGCTCCACGCCGTCGAGCAGCTCCCAGTTGCCCCGCAGCACGCCCTCCGCGACCGCGAGTAGCCGGTCGAGGTCTGCTTCGGCAAGGCGCTCCTCGATCAACTCGCGCGACTGCTCCGCGTGCTCGTGATCGCGCTCGGCGTGCAGCGCGAAGTACTCCGTGGCCGGACCCTCCTCGAAGCCGTAGCGCTGCGTCAGTCCGCGCAGCTTGGTCTCGGCTATCGCGGGCTGACCCGACTCGATCGTGAACGCGGCCACGAGGTGCTCGAGCGCCGTCTGGCCCGCGGTCCATGACTCCCGGCAGGCCACCGTCTCCGCACGGGGCGCGCGGTCGGTGTCGCCGTCCAGCGCCTGTACGAAGCCGTCCCACAGCTGCACGTGCTCGGCCTCCTCGGCCGCATGCTCGTCCAGTTGCGCGCGCACCTCCGGCTCGCTCGCGCGCGCCGCCGCGTCCACCGCCTCCGCGAGCGCGATCACGGCGTGCCGGTACTCGCCCGCGTAGAAGGACAGCTCGTGGCGCTCGAGTCCCCCCTCGCTCCAGCGCGTGTAGAAGGGATGCTCGAGCACGTTCCAGCGGTCGCGCAACGATTCCAGACGGGCGAAGAAGTCCATTGGTCTCCTTTGAGAGGGAGGTCGGCGGCGGGTCTGGGTCATCCTATGCGAAGCCCAATGAGACCCCCGTCCGGAGCAGAGATCACCGCGCCGGAGTTCCCGCCCAAGATGGACTGGGTGAACGTGGCGTTCCTGCGGATGGACCGCCTGCTCGGTCAGAGCTGTGTGCTCGTGGAGTTCTTCGACACCGCCCGAATCAACTCGCTCCGCACCCTCCCCTACCTCACCGGCTGGCACGCGCGCTACGCCGACAGCGGGCTGCGAGTGATCGGCGTTCACTCTCCGGGATACTCGTTCGGGCGAGATCCCGATGTGGCCGGCCGAGCGGTCGAGGCGCTGGAGATCGAATACGCGGTGGTGCTCGACCCCGCCTTCGAGGTCTGGCGCCAGTACGGCAACAAGGGATGGCCGGGACGCTACCTCTTTGACCGCGGCGGGCGGCTGCGCTACATCCACTACGGCGAGGGCGACTACCTGGACACCGAGCGCGCCATCGGCGAGGCGCTCCGCGAACTGGATCCCGGCCTTGAATTGCCCGAGCCGCTCGAGCCGGTCAGGCCCGAGGACGCCGACGGTGTTCTGCTGAAGGCCCAGACCGCCGACGTATCGCTGCCGGCCGACCGCGAACGCCTGGAGCTCGTCCGCGACTGGATCGACGGTGAGGACTTCGTGGAGGCGGCCGACGCCGGGGCCGCTGCCACCGCCGAGTGGACCGGCGGCGAGGCGTGGGCCGTGCTCTCAGGCGATGCGATCGAGCCTGGGCTTTATCAGAGCGACGGCACGGTGGTGGCCGACGATCCGGGCCTGCGACTACACGGTTTCCAATTCACGCCCGCGCCGCCATCGCCTTCCTGATCTCCTTCGGGAGCATGAAGCGCACGTCCTCCTGGACGACCTCGAACTCCGTCACGTCCGTGGTGCCCCGCGCGCGGAAGAACTCGACCAGGCTCTGCACGAGCTCCTCGGGGGCGCTGGCGCCCGAGCTGATGCCAACCACGCGCTTGCCCTCCAGCCACTCCTCGCGTACCTGGCTCTCGTTGTCGATCAGGTAGGAGTCGGCCCCGTGGTCGTGGGCCACCTCCACCAGGCGGTTGGAGTTCGACGAGTTCTTCGAGCCGATGACCAGCACGAGGTCGCACTCGCGCGCCATCTGGCGCACGGCCATCTGGCGATTCGTGGTGGCGTAACAGATGTCGTCGGTGCGGGGCCCCGTGATGTTGGGGAACTTCTCGCGCAGCTTCACGATGATCGCCTGAGTCTCGTCCACGGACAGCGTTGTCTGTGAGATGAACGCCACCCGGTCGGGGTCCTCCACCTCGAGGCTGTCCACGTCGGCCTCGGTCTCGATCAGCACGATGTTCTCGGGCGCCTCGCCCATCGTGCCCTCCACCTCCTCGTGCCCGGCATGGCCGATCAGCACGATCGTGTAGCCCTCCGCCGCGAACTTCTTGGCCTCCACGTGCACCTTGGTGACCAGCGGGCAGGTGGCGTCGATGGTCTGAAGGTTCCGGGCGCCGGCGTTCTCGTGCACGCTGGGAGCCACGCCGTGGGCCGAGAAGACGACGGTCTCGCCCTCCGGCACCTCGGTCTCCTCGTCCACGAAGATCGCACCGCGGTCGCGTAGCCCCGCCACCACGTGCTTGTTGTGCACGATCTCCTTGCGCACGTACACCGGCGGGCCGTACAGCTCCAGCGCGCGCTCGACAGCCTGCACGGCGCGGTCCACGCCGGCGCAGTAGCCGCGCGGGGCGGCCAGCAGCAGCTTCTCCGGCGTGTTCACGGGGGCCTGTTGTGAGCTGGTGGACATCTCTCTCAGAGGGTAGCCAGCAGCTCGTGCACCGTTTCGCCGACGGCATCCAGGCTCCGCGGGGAGATGCGGCTCAAGTCGTCGCAGGTGCGGTGAAAGCAGGAGAAGTCGAAGTCGATCAGGTCGATCGAGGGCACGCCCTCGCGCAGGAACGGCACATGGTCGTCCACGATCCCGCCGCCCTCGGCGTCGGGAAACACCCTCGCGACCCCGGCGCGGCGCGCGGCCGCCCGCAGCTTGCGCCATAGCGCCGGATCGGACCCCTGCTCTCGAGGGACGCGCAGGTTGCGCTCGCCCACGAAGTCCAGCAGCACCATCGCCTCGGCGTCGGCATAGCGCGGCGCCGCCACCCTGCTCCCGCGCAGGCCCCGCTGCTCGAACTGCCCTTCGGGGGTACCGCGCGGGCTCTCCTCTCCGTCAAACGCGATGAACACCACCGTGGGCCTGATGCGGCGGGGCTTGATGGCCCGGGCCAGTCCGGTGAGGACCGCGGTGCCCGATGCACCGTCGTTGGCGCCCTTAAAGCCCGGCACGTCCTTGGTGTCGTAGTGCGCGCCGACCACCACCCGGCGCGAAGGATCGCGACCGCGTACCACCCCCACCACGTTGCGCAGCCCGCCCGGCACGGCCTGGAAGCGACCTCCAGGCAGCGCGCCGCGGATCCGCTTCGCAAGCCTCCTGGAGGCGGTCGAGCCGGCCGGCCGCGGGCCGAGCGCCACCTGCCGGCGCACCGACCGCATCGCCGCGTCGCCGTCGAAGCGGTTCAGTTTGGGCGTGGGCACCGCTGCGGCCACGCCGCCGTCGTCATCGGATACGAAGGGGACGTTGTCGGTGGCCACGAGGACGATCAACGTGGCCCCGAGCGCGATCTGCACGGCGAGCATGGCGACAAGCGGCTTCACGCGACCGCATTGTGGCAATAGGCTCCGTCCATGACGCAGGGGCACAAGGACCGGCTCACGGCGATCGACGCGTCGTTCCTGCACCAGGAGCGCAGCGCCTCCCACATGCACGTGGGGGCGATCACGATCCTCGAGGGCCCGCCACCCTCGCGCGAGGAGTTCGCCGAGCACATGGAGTCGCGCCTGCACCTGGTGCCGCGCTACCGCCAGAAGCTCTCGTTCCCCCGCTTCGAGATGGGCCGGCCGTTCTGGACCGACGACCCGCGCTTCAACATCGACTACCACGTGCGCCACAGCGGGCTGGCCGCGCCCGGCACGCTCGAGCAGCTGCGCGGGATGGCCGGCCGGATCTTCTCCCAGCGCCTGGACCGCTCCAAGCCGCTGTGGGAGCTCTGGTTGGTGCAGGGCCTGGAGGGCGCTCGATTCGCGCTCATCTCCAAGACCCACCACGCGCTGGTTGACGGGGTGGCCGGGGTGGACATCGCCACGGTGCTGTTCGACCAGTCGCCGGTGCCGCAGAAGAGCGAAGAGGAGCACCCCTGGGAGCCATCACCACAGCCCTCCCAAACGGAGCTGGTGGCAGAGGGCGTGAAGGGGCTGATCCGTACGCCGGGTTCGCTCGCCGGGGAGGCGATCAAGGCCGTGCGCAGCCCGCGGAAGACGCTCGGGCGCGCAATGGAGGCCGTGGAGGGAGTGGGCGAAGTTGCCTGGGCGGGTTTCAACCCCGCGCCCGACGTGCCGCTGAACGTGCCCATTGGCCCGCACCGGCGGGTGGTGTGGCTGCAGTGCGAGCTCGCCGACTTCAAGGCCATCAAGGACGGCCTCGGCGGCACCGTGAACGACGCGTTCCTCACCGTGGTGGCGGGCGGCCTGGGCCGGTGGCTGCGCTCGCGCGGCGTGCGCACCGAGGGGCTGGAGCTGCGCGGCCTCGTGCCGGTGTCGATCCGCGCGGAGGGCGACGCGGGATCGCTCGGCAACCGGATCGCGGCCGTGCGCGGGCCCCTGCCGGTCTACGCCGAGGACCCCGTAGAGCGGCTGAGGATCGTGCGTGAAGCCATGCAGGGCATCAAGGAGTCCAAGCAGGCACTCGGCGCCGAGGTGATCTCGGGGCTGGAGGACTTCGCGCCGCCCACACTGCTGGCGATGGCCTCGCGGCTGAACTTCTCCACGCGGCTGTTCAACCTGATCGTGACCAACGTGCCCGGCCCGCAGTTCCCGCTGTACCTGCTCGGCCGCGAGATGCAGGAGCTCGTGCCGGTGGCCTTCCTGCCCGAGGACCACGCCCTGGCGATCGCGGCCATGAGCTACAACGGCAAGCTGGACTTCGGGCTGCTCGGCGACTACGACGCGATGCCCGACCTGGACGCCCTGGCCGAAGGGTTCCGGGAGTCGCTGGACGAGATGGTCCAGGTGGCGCGGGAGCACGCGGGCGCCGCGAAGGGCAAGAGCGCCACGCAGCGCAAGAACGGCTCGACGAAGAAGGCCGCGCCCGCGGGCTAGCAGGACACGGCCAGGCTGAAGGCCTGCTGGCCCGCCGGCAGCTGCCCTGGCCGGAAGTCGCTTG
Organism: Thermoleophilaceae bacterium; assembly: GCA_035646775.1. Classification (GTDB taxonomy): domain Bacteria; phylum Actinomycetota; class Thermoleophilia; order Solirubrobacterales; family Thermoleophilaceae; genus JAAYBF01. The sequence continues at coordinate 38,677 of DASROS010000054.1, forward strand.
CGCTCAGCGACCCGTCCGGCAGGCGGTCGTGCCTTGCTGTCCAGGTTCCGTTCCCATCACCTGCGTTCCGGTCACGGTGATGGCGGCGTCCTAGGCTCTGACCGCCTCCGCGCCGGGCGACAGGTGCTCCGGCGCCAACCGCCGGGCCAGCTCGAGCGTCTCGTGGTCCAGCTCGGTGGTCTGCAGGGCGTAGTGCCGGCCGTACTCGGCGAGGACCTCGTCGCGCACGGCCTCCCACGTGGTGCCGGGCACCTCGTCCGCCACGCTGCCGGTGGTCTGCGGGCGCCAATCCAGTCCCAGCGCGGCGTAGACCGGGACTAGGATGTCGCGCACCTCCGCGGCGCCGTCGACCACCACCACTCCGCCCACGTGCACCCCGCCGGACACCAGCCGCTGGCCGACCCCCATCACCTTGCGCTCGCCGCCTGCGTTGACGCTGTGGGCGCCGGGGCAGTACTCGCCGGGCACCTCTCCCACCCGGGCGTCGAGGGCGAGGTGACGCAGAGCCTCGGCGAACCGGCCCGCCGTCTGCTCGAAGCGACGGTCGACGCCCGAGCGCGGGTCGGCGTCGGGGATCGCGTGGGCGAAGGCGATCGTGTCGTGGTGGAACACCGCAGCGCGGCCGCCGGCGAGGCGCTCGATCGCCTCGAAGCCCCCGTCGCGGGCCGCCCTCACCGCCGCCGGGTATCCATGGGCCACCGCGTCGCGCTTGCCGAAGGCCACGATCCGTCCCGGGCGGGCGAGGCGCAGGGTCTCGGGCAGATCGCCGACGGCCACGCGCAGCATGAGTGCCCGCGACACCGCGGTGTCGAGAGCCGCGTCGTCGGGGAACGAATCTGTGAGCACGTGGAGAACGGCCACCGGGCCAAAGTATGAAGCGGCTAATCTGCATAAAGGCAGTCTGGAATCCGACCAATCACACGAGAGGCGACATGAGCACCACCGACGAACTGCTGCGAAACAATGAGTCCTACGCCGCCGGCTTCGACAAGGGCGACCTGCCCATGCCCCCAGCCAAGAAGGTGGCCATCGTGGCCTGCATGGACGCGCGCCTGATGCCCGGCCGTGTCCTCGGCCTGGAGGAGGGCGACGCCCACGTGATCCGCAACGCCGGCGGCGTGATCACCGACGACGAGATCCGCTCGCTGGCCATCTCCCAGAACCTGCTTGGCACCGAGGAGATCATCCTCATACACCACACCGACTGCGGGATGCTCACGTTCACCGACGAGCAGCTCGTCGGCCAGCTCGAGGAGTCGACGGGCCAGAAGCCAGGCTGGTCGCCCGAGGCCTTCGATGACGTTGACCAGGACCTGCGCGAGTCGATCGAGAAGGTCAAGGAGAGCCCGTTCATTCCCAAGAAGGACTCGATCCGCGGGTTCGTCTACGAGGTGGAGACGGGCAAGCTGCGCGAGGTCAGCTAGAAGCCGAGCGCGAACTTCGCGTCTTCGGACATGCGCTCCGGCGTCCACTGGGGCGTGAAGACGAGCTTGGGATAGACGGCGGAGACGCCCTCGAGCTCACCCACGAACTCCTCCATCTGCTCGGACACCTGCGGCCCGATCGGGCAGCCGGCGGAGGTGAGGCTGAAGGTGATGAAGACCTCTTCGCCCTCCACCGCGATGTCGTAGACCAGTCCGAGCTCCACGAAGTCGAGCCCCAGCTCGGGGTCAATCACGTTTTCGAGGGCTTCCTGGACGTCGTCGACTGTGACCTCTGCCATGGAGTCGATCATAGTCGCCGGTAGGGTTGGGAACGATGCCGATCCTGGCGCTCGTACTGCTGTTCCTCGTCGTGCCGCTCGCCGAGCTGTACGTGATCCTCAAGGTGGGCGACGCCATCGGCGTCCTCTGGACGATCCTCATCCTGGTGGCGGACTCGCTGCTTGGCTCATTGCTGATGCGATCCCAGGGCCGGGCCGTCTGGAGGCGGTTCAACGAGGCGCTTCAGGCCGGGCGGATGCCCCACCGGGAGGTGCAGCACGGCGTGGCGGTGATCTTCGGCGGCGCGCTCCTGCTCACTCCCGGCTTCCTCACCGACATCCTCGGCCTGGCGCTGCTGCTTCCCCCCACCCGCGCCGTGATCGTCCGGCTCGCTGAGCGCACGGCGGCCAGGCGCATGGCGAGCGCCGCCGGCGAGCGCGCACGCCGGCCCCAGCGGAGCTACGACGTCGAGGGCAGCGCCTCAGAGCACCCGCAGCCGCCCACGGGCCCGCGCCGGCTCGACCGGTGAGCGAGCCCGCGGTCTCGATCGCTTTCTTCGATCCCGAACACGGGTTGCACGGCAGCGCGCGCTCGGGCACAACGCTGCTGTTCGAGGGCTCGAGCGCCAACGTGCTGCCCGACGGCCCGGCCATCGAGCGCGACGGCGACGTCTGGCGCGCAAAGCTCGAGGGAGCCTTCTCGCTGACACTGGCGCCCGTGGCGCCCGCGGCGTCGCTGGGCGGCGTGGACGCACACCTGTGCGCCGTCACCGGCGAGGTGGGTGGACGAACCGTGAGCTGCCTCGGTACGGTGGGCGAGACGCACGTGCCACCGTCGTGGGACGAGCTGGAGGCCCTGCGCAGCGTGTCCGCCGTGTTCGACCGCGAGAACGCTTTCCTGGCGCTGGCGCGGAGACCGCTCGGAGCCGCCGGCCACGACGCCGAGCAGGTCACCGGCTGGCTGCTGGCCGACGGCGAGCCGCTCGCGGTCGAGAACACCCGGCTGTCCACCGTCTATGACGGGGACGGGCGCCAGCGGTCAGCCGGGCTGGAGCTCTGGCTGCCGGGTGAGGACTACCCGCGCCGGGGGTCCGGGACGGTGGTGGCCGGGTCCTCGCTGCAGCTCGACGGCCTGGCGGTGCACGCCGCGATCTTCCGCTGGCGCATGGCCGACCGCGAGGGCACCGGCGCCTACGAGCTGTGGGTGCGCCCGGAGCCCGAGGCGGCCTGACCCGATGAAGGCCGTGATCTCGGACTTCGGAGGCGTGCTCACCACGCCGCTCGGGAACTCCTTCGCTGCGTGGTCCAAGGAGTCGGGTATCCCGCTCGAGGAGCTGGGAAGCGCCATGGCCGCGGCAACCGAGCGCCACGGCGACCATCCGCTGTTCGTGCTGGAGAAGGGCCTGATCACCCAGGCCGAGTTCATCGGCCGGATCGAGGCGGAGCTCGGCCAGGGGCGCGACCTCGACGGCATGCTCGACGTGTACTTCGGACACCTCGAGCGCAATCCCGAGATGATCGACCTCATGCGCGATCTGCGTGGGCGGGGCCTGCGCATGGCGCTGCTCACCAACAACGTGCGCGAGTGGGAGCCACGCTGGCGCTCGCTTCTACCCGAGATCGACGAGGTGTTCGACGTGGTGGTGGACTCCGCGTTCGTGGGCATGCGCAAGCCCGAGCCTGACATCTACACGCTCACGGTGGAGCGCCTGGGCGACGGACTGCAGCCCGCCGACTGCGTGTTCGTGGACGACATCGACCTGAACTGCCACGCCGCCCGCGAGTTGGGTATGACGGCCGTCCTGTTCGAGGACACCGAGCAGGCACGCGCGGAGATCGAGCGGGCGCTGGCGTAGCGCGGCCGCTGGGCTACCCTGGCATCGCCCCGGCGTTAGGGAGACGCTCGAAGGCCCCCGCAATGCGCTTCCACCACCCCGCCGCTCTCGTCGCCTCTGTCATGTTCTTGGCCTTCGCCGGCCCGGCCGTCGCCGCGCCGAAGACCACCACCTACCGCTACGGGCCGGTGACCGTCGGGCCGTACCAGGTGAAGCAGTCCGACTTCGACTACGGCATCCCCAAACCTGTCGAGGACGGCTACGTGACCGGGATGGAGGTGGACATCGTGGACGCGAACGGCAGGAAGGTGCCGATCAACCGCCTGATGTTGCACCACATCGTCTTCTCGAGCATAGGCTCGGACTTCGGGCAGAAGCACGACGGCACCTGCAACAACTTCACGCTGCTCGACTCCAAGTCCCAGGTGCCCGGAATCGCGGAGCGCTTCTACGCCGCCGGCGAGGAGCGCGCCAAGCTGCGCCTCCCCGACGGCTACGGCTACCCGGTCAAGGGAGCCGATCGCTGGGCCATGACGTGGATGCTGATGAACCACCGCAAGCGCACCGACCGCGCGTACATCCAGTACAAGGTCACCACCGACAGCGCGCCACGCCAGGCGGTGAAGCCCTACTGGCTCGACGTGCGCAACTGCCTCTCGGACCCTGTCTTCGACATACCCGGAGGGCGCAAGCGCGGCGCGAGCACGACCGAGTCGGCCACCTGGAACGTGCCGGAGACGGGGCGCATCGTGGCGGCGGCCGGCCACGTGCACGGCGGCGCCAAGGCCCTGTCGGTGAACAGAGGCGGCTGCGAGCTGTACTCGTCCAAACCGACGTGGGGGCTGCCCAGCCATCCCTTCTACAAGGTGAAGCCGGTCCTGCACGAGCCGGGCCCGATCAACATGAGCGCGTTCACCAGCGCGCGCGGCTTCGCTGTCCGGCGCGGCGACCGAGTGCGCCTGGAGGCCGACTACGACGGAGAGCTGATGCACACGCGCGTGATGGGGATCATGGTGGCCTACCTCGCGCCTGACGCCGGTGCGCAGCCCGCCGCCCGCTGCGGCAAGCCCGCGGACCTGCGCAACTACGGGGCCGACCGGCCCGGCCGTAAAAAGCCGCCTCGCTTCAAGGTGCCGCTGATCGGCATCGGCCCCGATGGCACCGCGCGCGAGATCCCGCGCCCGCCGGGACGCCGAGTGTCGCTGCGGAAAGGCTCGTCGATCGGCGTGTACGACGGCTTCTTCCCCTCGAACGTGTCTCTGCGCGCAGGCTCAACGGTGCGCTGGGACTTCAGCGGCGATGAGTTGCACAATGTGACCGTGGCCAACGGCCCGCGCGGCTTCTCGTCCAAACACCTCAACTCCGGGCGCAGCTACGCGAAGAAGCTGAGTGTCCCAGGAACCTACAAGCTCTTCTGCGCGCTGCACCCGGTGTCGATGACCGCCACCGTGAAGGTCGTTCGGCGTCAGCGCAAATAAAACGAGACGCGGGCCCGCGTGCTTGAGGAGCGCGCCACCATCGACCGAAGTCTCCGGGGCATCGCGGCGGGCCTCACACCTCATGGCCTCGCTCTTTGCACTTGGGTCCGCGTCTCTGGGGAGCACTCAACCAGCGAGCGCGGAGACCGTCAAGGGGCGCCGCGAAAACGTTCCCGCTCTTTAGGGAAAAGAGAGCCAAGGGCACGGCAACTGGGTGAGCGACCGAGGACGCTGCCAGGCGGTTCCTGGGCCCGTCAGTTGTCGCTGCCCAGGCGGTCCCAGCAGTAGAGCTCCACGGCTTCGGCCGCCAGCTCCATCGTGCGCTCCTCCGAGAGCCAGGGCAGCACGGTGTCCAGCGCCTGCTCCTCGGTGACGCCCGCGTCGAAGGCGTCCTCACCCCGGAAGCCCGCGGCTATGCGCAGTGCCTCGCGGCGGTGCTCGCCCAGGCGCGGGAACGCCTGCAGGAGGAAGTCCTTGTTGGCGATCGGCTGGCCGACCTCGAGCGAGGCATGCCACGCGGCCAGCATCGAGAGATCGTCGTCGTCGAGGACCTCCACGGCCTTGGCGTAGTGCACCGCCAGCTCATCGTCGGGGATCTCGTCCACCCAAGCCCGCACGACCTCCCCGAGGAGCTGCCGGCGCGCCTCGCGCCCCACGGCGTCGGCGACGACTCGGATGGCTTCCTGGGGCTCTATGAAGCACAGGGGCATGGGCGGCAAGGTAGGGGTCCGGTCGGTCGGAAAGAGAGGCTAGGCCGGTGGCTCTTCGGCCAGCGTGTGAGCGTCGTCCCAGCTGCACAGCGCTGCACGGCCCGGGCAGCCCGCGCAGAGCGCCCGGTGCGGTCGATCGGTGGGCTCGAAACGGCCCTCGACCACCCCCCTGGCGAGGGCCAGCAGCTCGCTCTCCAGCGCGGGCGCGTCGGCGGCCGCGTAGACCGACCACACCGGCTCTCCCGGCCGCTCGAGGAAGACGTAGACCACCTCCACCTCGGACGCCCCGGCGCGCAGGGCCGCGAGCGCGTAGACGAGCCGCTGCGTCGAGTAGCTCGCCTCGGTGATCTCGGCGGGCTCCTGCCCGTCGAGGCGGTTGCTCTTGTAGTCCACCACGAGGATGCGGTCGCCCTCGGCGGCGTGCACGTCCACGATCCCGTTGATCAGCAGGCTGCGGCCCCCGGTGCCCAGCGTGAACCCAAACGGCAGCTCCGCGTGCACGCGCTCGGCGCGCGCGATGCGCGCACAGAGCTCCGACGCCGTGAAGCCCTCGACCATCGCGGTGAGGTCGTTCACGTGGGAGTCGAGCACCGGCAGCCCGTGCCGTTCCAGCAACACGGCCACCTCGTCGCGCGAGGGCGCGCGCGGGTCGGCGAAGTCCAGCTCCTCTAGCAGGGCGTGCACGAGCGAGCCGCGCACCAGGCCGGGCAACTCGTCCTCGGGTGAGATCTCATCCAACTGCGGCTGGCGCTCCGGCTCGTCGTAGGGCTGCGGCTCGAGCTCCTCCGAGCGCGGCAGGCCGAGCGCGCGCTCGAGGTAGAAGCGGTAGCCGCAGCGGCGGTAGCTCTCCAGCCCGGAGTAGCTGAGGCGGCTGATCGGCAGCGCGCCCGGGGGGATGACCGCGGCCAGGGCGGGGGCGGCCAGCACGTCGAGGCCCGGCGGCACCGGCTCGGGCGCCGTGGGGTCGCGATCCGCCGCGGGCAGCAGCTCGTCGACCGAGTCCGGGCGCAGCACCTCGCAACGGACGGCCACGGGGCGGCCGTCGTAGAGCGCCCCGGCCGTGAACGAGGCGCCCTGCTGAGGGAGCTCGGGCGCCAGCGCGCGCCACAGCCAGCGCATCGGCTCGTCCAGCGGCCCGGGCTCCTTGAGCCGCTCCAGGTCGGTGGCGCCGCTGAGCACGAGGTGCTCCTGCGCGCGCGTGGCGGCGACGTAGAAGATCCGTCGCTCCTCCTCCTCTCCCTCGAGCTTCGACTCCTCGCGGATCTGGCCCAGACGGCTGCTGTCCACCGACCCTCCGCCCATCTGGGCCAGGCGGATGCCCACGCGGCCGTCGTGGTTGATGCGCAGCGCGGAGTCGTCCTCGCGGCCGGTCTTGCCGAGGTCGGCCACGCACACCACGGGGAACTCCAGGCCCTTCGCGCGGTGGATGGTCATCACCCGCACCGCCTCGAGGTCCTCGGCCTCCAGCGGCGCCTGGCCCTCCTGCTCCTGCACGAGGTCGCGCTCGGCCACGAAGTCGATGAAGCGGCGAAGGTCGCGGCCCTCCTCGGCCTCGTACTCGCGGGCCATCCGCATCAGCTTGCGCACGTTGGCCATCCGCCTGTCCCCGGCGGGCATGGCCAGCACCGCGCGGTCATAGCCGGTGCGGGTGACGGCACGGTCGATCAGCGTCTCCAGCGATATGCGCGGCGCGGCGGCGCGCTCGCCCGCGAACAGCGCCACGAAACTGACCACCCGCCCGCGATCGGCCTCCGACAGCGCGGCGGCCGGCTCGTTGCCCTCCGCCACCCCCTCCAGGGTGCGCCACAGGTCCCAGCTCGCGCGCCGCGCGCCGGCGGCGAGGATCACCAGCGTGTCCAGCGACAGCCCCACCAGCGGCGAGGCGAGCACGGAATGCAGCGCGAGGGCGTCGAGCGGGTTGGCCAGAGCGGCGAGCCACGCCCTCAGATCGCCCACTTGCTGCTGGCCCCAGTACCCGCGGCCACCGAGCACGTGGGTGGCGATCCCGCGCTCCTCCAGCGCGCGCTCGTAGACCGCCACGTGGGTGGTGGCGCGCACGAGCACCACCACGTCGGAGAGCGAGAACGGCCCGCCGGCGCCGGTCAGCTCGCCGATCCGCCTGGCGAGCAGGCGCGCCTCGGCGGCGCGCCAGGGGGTGATCGCGCGCATGCCCGCCCCGAACGGCAGCTCCTGGTCGGAAAAGCGCGCGTCCCAGCGCCGCTTGTCGCCGTCGGTCACCAGGAGCTCCACGCACGGCTCCCGGCGCGGCGGCTCGTCGCGGGCGCCGTCCGGCTCCCGGAGGGGGTCGAAGTCCTCACCCCACAGCCCGCCGAACGTGAGATCGATCGCATCGAGGATCTCGCCGCGGCTGCGGAAGTTCACCCCGATGTGCTCGGCGCGGCCGGCGGCCTGCGCCT
>DASROS010000055.1:0-35552 GCA_035646775.1 Thermoleophilaceae bacterium
GGTCATCGGGGCAGGTTACTCACGTGTTACTCACCCGTTCGCGGCTTTGCCCCAGGGCAAGCCCTGGTTCGTCGCACCACTTGCATGTGTTAAGCACGCCGCCAGCGTTCGTCCTGAGCCAGGATCAAACTCTCCGTGAAAGTACTTCTTACAGAGAGTGGTCATGCTTTGCTGGCCGCCGGGTACACATACATGGCGACCGGCATGACGGGTAAATCAGACCACTCGACACGCTGACGAGTCGAGTGGATCGGGCTCAAACACCCACGGACACGAATGTCCGCGGGATGCACGCTGCTCAGTTTTCAAAGACCGCTGTGCCTCTACGGCGGGACTCGCCGTTGTCGGCGCACGGGATGGCACCGGGCCAATCCCGAAGGACGCGGGAGTATAGCGCTGCCGCGGCGCTTTGCCTAGTGGACGCTCAGGCGCCGGCGCGAATGCGGCGGAAGCGGCGCTTGCCCAGCTGCAGGACGCGGCCGTCGAGATCGGCCGGATCGATGTCGATCGCCTCGCCCCCCAGGGGCTCTCCATCCAGCTTGACGCCCCCCTGTTTGAGCAGCCGGCGCGCCTCGCTGGAGCTGATCTCGAAGGCGCCGGCCATCAACAGCGGCAGGTGGACCGAGGCGCCGTCGTCGCCAAGGTAGGCGCCGAGGTCGATCTCCTCGACCTCTTCGGGCGCCTCATGGCGCACGAAGAGCCGGTCGAAATGCTCCTCCGCCCGCCGCGCCGCGCCCTCGTCGTGGAACTGCGTCACGACCCGCCGGCCGAGCTCGCGCTTGGCCTCGTTCGGGGGGCCAGAGGGAACCTCGGCGCCGAGCAGCAGGCGGAAGTATTCGGGCATCGCCCGGTCGGGGATACGCATCAGCTTGCCGAACATCTCTTCCGCCGCCTCGCTGACGCCGACGTAGTTGCCGAGCGACTTGCTCATCTTCCGCACGCCGTCGGTGCCGACCAGGATCGGCATCGTCAGGATCGATTGGGGCTTGCCCCCGTAGGCGGCCTGGATGTCGCGGCCGAAGAGCAGGTTGAACTTCTGGTCGGTCCCCCCCAGCTCGACGTCGGCCCCGACCGCGACCGAGTCGTAGCCCTGCAGCAGCGGGTAGAGCAGCTCGAGCGCGGCGACCGGCTGCCCGGCCGCCATCCTCTTCTGAAAGTCGTCGCGCTCGAGCAGGCGGGCCACCGTCGTATGGGCAAGCAGCCCGAGCAGCTCCTCCGGCGCCATCCGCAGCCACTCGCTGTTGAAGCGGACCTCGGTGCGCTCGCGGTCGAGCAGCTTGAAGGCCTGTGCCTGGTAGGTGGCGGCGTTGGCCTCGATCTCCTCGGCGCTGGGCACCGGCCGCTGCGCCGAGCGGCCACTGGGATCGCCGACCCGGGCGGTGAAGTCGCCGATGATCAGCACCACGGCATGCCCCGCCTGCTGGAACTCGCGCAGCTTCTCGAGCACGACCGTGTGGCCGAGGTGGATGTCGGCGGTGGTGGGATCGATGCCGAGCTTGACTCGCAGCGGGCGGCCCGCTGCGATCTGCTCGGCGAGCATCCCCTCGGGCAGCACGTCGACCGCGTTGCGCGTCAGGTCAGGCATGGCCGCAATGCTAGACTGCCGCCTCCTCTTGGCGGGCACACGCACCAAGCCGCGCCTGAAGAAGCTGCGCGTCCTCTTCGTCTTGCTGGGCCTTGCGGCCCTGGCCGTCGTCTCGCTGGTCTTCGGGATGATGACCGCGGTCTCCAGGGACTTGCCCGCGATCTACAACTTCGCCCAGTTCAAGGCGTCGAAGAACAGCGAGGTCTTCGACACCTCGGGCGAGCCGATCGGGACGCTGACCAGCAACCAGAACAAGATCTTGCTCAGCTCCGCGCAGATCTCCCCCAACATCAAGAACGCGGTGGTCTCGATCGAGGACTCGCGCTTCTACGAACACAGCGGCGTCGATTTCCAGGGCATCGGCCGGGCGCTTGTCAAAGACATCCTCAGCCAGAGCGCATCTCAGGGCGCCTCGACGATCACCGAGCAATTCGTCAAGAACGCCCTGGCCGCCCAGGAGAGCCGCACGATCTTCGAGAAGTTCCGCGAGGCGGCACTCGCCTACCGGCTCGAGCGCCGCTGGAGCAAGGACAAGATCCTCACCGAGTACCTCAACACCATCTACTTCGGCGACGGGGCCTACGGGATCGAGGCCGCGGCGCGAACCTTCTTCGGCGCCGCCCACCCGGGCTGCGGGGGTGGTGCCGAGCCGTGCGCGTCGGTACTCGAGCCGTGGGAGGCGGCGACCCTGGCCGGGATCATCGCCTCACCCTCGGCCTACGACCCGAAGTTCTTCCCCGAGAACACCCTGGCGCGTCGCAACCTGGTGCTGGAGAAGATGTACGAACAGGGCTACATAACCGAGTCCCAGCACGAAGAAGGAAGCCGGCAAGCCCTACCCGCCCCCGACGACATCGAGCCACCCTCGCTCGCCTCCGAAGCGCCCTACTTCACCGCCTGGCTGCGCCAGCAGCTGGTCGAACGCTACGGCGCGGCGAAGACCTTCTTCGGCGGGCTGAAGGTGAAGACGACGCTCGACCTGCGCCTGCAGACCGCCGCCGAAGAAGTGGTCGGCTCCTATCTGAGTGGCCTGCCGCCGACCGCGGTAGTCGTCGTGATCGACAACCGCAACGCCGGCATCAGGGCGATGGTCGCCGGCCCCGACTTCGAGGAAAAGCCGTTCAACCTCGCCACCCTCGGCCACCGCCAGCCCGGCTCCTCGATCAAGCCGATCGTCCTCGCCACCGCCCTCGAACAGGGGATCTCGCCGGAAACGGTCTACGAATCGGCGCCCCAGACCTTCACCTTCGGCAAGAAGGAGAAGGAAGTCTTCGAGGTCAACAACTACGGCGACAGCTACCTCGGCTCGGCCTCGTTGGCGACCGCCACGACCTATTCCGACAACTCGGTGTACGCGCAGGTGGGACTTGAAAGCATCCGGGGAGGCACCCGGGCGATCGCCCGCACCGCGCACAAGCTCGGCGTGCAGACGCACCTCTCGACCAACCCGGCGATGGTGCTCGGCGGGTTGGTCGAAGGGGTGACGCCGCTGGAGTGGACCTACGCCTTCTCGACCCTGGCCAACGACGGCGACCGGGTCAGCGGCACGCTCGCCCCCGAACCCGGCGACAGCCCGGTCGCCTACACCGAAGTCGCGGGCCAGGACGGCAAGGTGATCAAGAACGGCGACAACGACTCGACCCACACCCAGGTGATCCCGGCCGGGGTCGCCGAAGAGGCGAAGAGCATCCTGCACACGGTGGTCACCAGCGGCACCGGCGTGCACGCGGACATCGGCGACGAAAGCCAGTGGGGCAAGACGGGGACGACGGAGAACAACGGCGACGCCTGGTTCTGCGGCGCGGTCGAAGAGGTCACCGCCTGCGTCTGGGTCGGCTACGCCGACACGACGACGCCGATGCTGACCGAATACTCGGGCGCGCCTGTCGACGGCGGCACCTTCCCGGCGCTGATCTGGGCCGGCGTGATCTCGGCCTGGAAGGAGATCGCGGCAGATCGGAAAGCCGAAAGGGACGCCCGCGAGTCCGGGAAGGAAGAAGGGGATGGAGAAAACGATCCGGCCTCATCCTCCCCGTCAACGCCAGAAGAAACCTACGTACCCCCGACCGAGTCGGCCCCTGAATCGGAAGCTCCTGAAGCCGCTCCCGCGCCCGACTCCCCCGAAGCTGCCCCCGAGTCCGGCGGCAGCGGCGGCGGGATCACCGCCGGCTGAGACAACCCTGGGGCTCATCCCGGTAGGGGTTCCACTTAACTTTTTCCGAAGATAGATGGCGGCTGTCCGCTGATGTCGCCGCGGAAAAGTACAAGACGTTCCACCCCTACCGGGATGAGCCCTATGGTCGCGGCCGTGAGACGAACGGGCTGCCGGCGATGCTGAAGCGCCAGGGGCGCTCTACGGCTTTGGTTATGCCGACGCGCGGGCTCGTGACCACTTCGCCGCTCCAGCCCGGCTCGGGTGGAAGGAGGAGGAACGGATCGGCTGCAAGATCTGCGCCGTTGGCGTCGAGGCCTACGCCGAGGGACTCGGTCAGCTTGCCTGGGCCCGAGCAGAGGTCGGTGTCCGGGCGCTTGCCGCGCCGTGCCCGCATCTTCTCCTTACCCGTGGTTGGCTCGAGCGCCCGGATCAGCACCGCCGCCGCCTCGCCCTCCGCTTCGGCTACCGCGTTGAGCAGGCTGTGGATGCCGTAAGAGAGATAGACGTAGGCTCGGCCCGGAGGGCCGAAGAGGGTCTCGGTGCGTCTGGTCAAGCCGCCGTAGGCGTGGCAGGCGGGATCGTCACGCTCGTAGCTCTCGGTCTCGACGATAGTGCCCCCGCGGCCCTCGTGGAAGAGCCGACAGCCGATTAGGTCGCGGGCCACGGTGTGCACCGAGCGGGCGAAGAACCCGGCGTCGAGCCGCGCCGCGGCGGCCGCCTTCACGAACGCTCGTCGAGCACCCGCGCCCTGACCGCGCTCAGGGTCTCGCCGGCGCGCGCGATCTGCTCGGCGAGCGCGGCCGAGCCGGTGCCGCCCTCGATCCGCTTCGACTCGAGCCAGCTCTCGCGCCGCAGGACCTCGTAGAAGGCGTCGTCGAGGTGCTCGGAGCGCTGCCGCAGATCCTCCTCGCTCAGCTCCGAGAGCGAGACACCGCGCTCGACCGCGTCGCGGACCAGCCCGCCGACGATTCCGTGCGCCTCGCGGAAGGGGACGCCCTTGCCGACCAGCAGGTCGGCGACCTCGGTCGCCGCCAACATCTCGTCGCCGGAGGCCGCCTCGAGGCGCTCGCGGTCGAAGAGGATTCCGGCCAGCATGCCCTCGGCCGCATCGAGGCAGGACTCGACCGTCTCGATCGCGTCGAAGAGCGGCTCCTTGTCCTCCTGCATGTCCTTGCCGTAGGTGAGCGGCAGGGCATGCATCGTCCCCAGCAGCGAGAGGTAGTCGGCGGCCACCCGGGGGCTCTTGGCGCGCAGCAGCTCGGCCGAGTCGGGATTCACCTTCTGCGGCATGATGCTCGAGCCCGAGGAGAAGGACTCGTCGAGCTCGCAGAAGCCGAACTCGGTGCTCGACCAGATGACGATCTCGGAGCCGAGGCGTGAGAGGTGCATCGCGCAGGTCGAGGCCGCCGCCAGGTAGTCGAGGACGAAGTCGCGGTTGGAGGCGCCGTCGACCGAGTTGTGGGTGACGTGCTCGAAGCCGAGGTCGTCGGCGACGGCGCCGCGGTCGAACTCCCAGTTGACCCCGGCAAGGGCCCCCGAGCCGAGTGGCATCACAGAGGCGCTGTCGAGTGCGAACTGGAAGCGCAGGACATCGCGGGCGAGCATCCAGAAGTAGGCCAGCAGGTGATGGCCGAGGTAGACCGGCTGAGCGCGCTGCAGGTGCGTGTAGCCGGGCATCGGCCAGTCCCGGTGCCGCTCGGCCAGCTCGAGCAGGCGCCCCATCGCCCCCCCCGCCAGCTCGATCGCGCGCAGCGAGTGCGCCTGCACGACCATCGCCACGTCGGTGGCGACCTGGTCGTTGCGTGAGCGGCCGGTGTGCAGCTTGCCGGCCAGCGGTCCGATCTCCTCGCCGAGCAACCGCTCGATCGCCATGTGGATGTCCTCGTCGGCCTGATCGAACTCGAAGCCGTGGGCGCCGATCCGCTCGCGAACGCGGTCGAGCCCGGTGATGATCCGCTCCAGCTCCTCGTCATTGAGGACGCCGATCTCGTGCAGCGCCCGCGCGTGCGCTTGCGACTGGTCGAGGTCGTACGGCGCCAGCCACCAGTCGAACCCGAGCGAGCGGTTGAGGCGCCAGAAGCGCGGGTCCGGGTCTTTGCGGAAGCGGGACATCAGCGCAGGGACTCAGCGAGAGCCTCGCACACCCGGGCGACCTGGGACTCGCTCATCGAGGGAAAGAACGGCAGCGCCAGCGAGTGCGCCGAGGCCGCTTCGGCCACCGGGAACTGGCCCTCGCGGTAGCCGAGCTCGCGCAGGTGCGGGAAAAGGTGGATGCAGGGCAGGTAGGCCTTGGCTGCGATCCCGCCCTCGGTGAGGACGCCGACGACCGCATCGCGGTCTACGCCGTCAGCGAGGCGGACGACGTAGACGAACCAGCTGCGCCGCTCGGCGCCGCGAGCGGCGATCGGGGACGTGACACCCTCGATCCCCGTCAGTCCCTGCTCGTAAGCCGACGCCACCGCGTCGCGCCTGGCCAACAGGTCGTCGAGCCGCTCCAGCTGGGCAACGCCGAGCGCCGCGGCGAGATCGGAGAGGCGGTAGTTGAAGCCGAGCCCGTCGTGGTCGAGCCAGCCCATGTCGGGGGCGCGGCCCTGGTTGCGCTCCGCGCGTAGCCGCGCCGCGAGCTCGCCGTCGGAAGGCACGATCATCCCGCCCTCGCCGGTGGTCATCTGCTTGTTGGCGTAGAAGGCGAAGCTGGCGAGGTTGCCGCGCGTGCCCACCGTGCGGCCCTCGGAGTCGACCGCGCCGAGCGCCTCGCAGGCGTCCTCGAGGAGACCGAGCCCGTGGCGTGCGGCAATCGCCTCTAGCTCCGGCATCGCGGCCGGGAAGCCGAAGATGTGGATCGGCAGGATGCCGGTGCTGCGCTCGCCGGCGGCCGCCTCGACCGCGGCCGGGTCGAGGTTGAGCGTCACCGGGTCGACGTCGCAGAAGACCGGGCGGGCGCCCTCGTAGAGCAGGCAGTTGGCGGAGGCGACGAAGCTGAAGGGGCTGGTCAGGATCTCGGCGCCCCGTCCCCAGCCGAGCGCCCGCACGCCGAGATGTAGCGCAGTGGTGCCGCTGGAGACGGCGACCGCGTCGCCGATCCCCAGCCAGGCGGCGAACTCGCGCTCGAAGCGCTCGCCCATCGGCCCCAGTGAGAGTCGGCCCGAGCGCAGCACCTCGAGCGCCAGCTCCTCCTCGCGCGCGCCGAGCTCGGGCTTGGCGAGAGGGATCGGGGCGGTGTCGGGCGGGGCGGTCATCGGCGCGCCCAGCCTACTTCGCGCGGTTGTCGTTCCGTGGTTGGAAGGCGTACTCAAGCGAGTCGACCAGCGCCTCCCAGGAGGCCTCGATGATGTTCTCCGAGACGCCGATCGTCCCCCACTCACGCTCGCCGTCGGAGGAGTCGAGCAGGACGCGGGTGACGGCGCCGGTGCCGTGGCTCTCGTCGAGGATGCGCACCTTGTAGTTGGTCAGCTCGATCTCGGCCAGGTGCGGGTAGCGGTCGGCGATCGCGCCGCGCAGGGCGCTGTCGAGCGCGTTCACCGGGCCGTTGCCCTCGGCGACCCGCACGTAGCGCTCGCCGTCGACCCTGACCTTGATCGTCGCCTCGGTCTCGACCGCGCCGTCGGCGCGCTTCTCGACCAGCACCTTGAAGCTCTCCAGCTCGAAGAGGGACTGGTAGCTGCCAGCCTCGCGGCGCAGCAGCAGCTCGAAGGAGGCCGGCGCCGCCTCGTAGTGGTAGCCGCGGTGCTCGCGCTCCTTGAGACGCTCGACCGCGTGCGCCGCCTCCTCCTCGCCGAGCTTGAGGCCGGCCTTCGCCGCCTGGCTGCGGATCGTCGCTTTCCCCGACAGCTCCGAGGCGAGGATCTCGCGCTGGTTGCCGAGCAGCGCCGGGTCGAGATGCTCGAAGGTGCGGGCGTCGGCCTCGACCCCGGCGGCGTGCATGCCTGCCTTGTGGGCGAAGGCGTTGCGGCCGACGTAGGGCTGGTCGGGATTCGGCGCCATATTGCAGAGCTCGTCGAGGTAATGGCTTGTCTGACTGAGCAGCGCGAGCCGATCCGGCGCGACCACCTCGAAGCCCATCTTCAGCTGCAGCGCGGGCAGGATCGTCGCCAGGTTGGCGTTGCCGCAGCGCTCGCCGTAGCCGTTGACGGTGCCCTGCACGAGGCGCGCCCCGGCTTCCACCGCGGCAAGCGAGTTGGCGACCGCGCAACCGGCGTCGTCGTGGGTGTGGATGCCGACCTCCACCCCGTCGCCGAGCGCCGCGACCACGGCGGCGGTCGCCTCGGCGACGAAAGCGGGCAGGCTGCCGCCGTTGGTATCGCAGAGGGTGACGTTCTCCGCGCCCGCCTCAGCCGCGGCGCGGACGCATTCCAGCGCGTAGGCCGCGTCGTCGCGGTATCCGTCGAAGAAGTGCTCGGCGTCGAAGATCGGGCGCTTGTCACGCTCGCGGCAGAAGGCGATCGAGTCGGCGATCATCGCCAGGTTCTGCTCGGCGGAGACCTTGATCACCTTCTCCAGATGCAGCCCCCAGCTCTTGCCGACCAGGCAGACGACCGGGGCGAAGCTGCCGACGAGCACGCCGAGCGCCTCGTCCTCGGCGGCGCTGCGGTCGCGCCGGCGGGTCATGCCGAAGGCTGCGATCGTCGCCTGATCGAGCTCGAGGCCGGCCAGCTGCTCGAACAATTCCACTTCTTTGGGGTTGGAGCTGGGAAAGCCGGCCTCGATCGTCTGTACGCCGAGCTGGTCGAGTGCGCGCACGACCTTCAGCTTCTCGCCCACCGAGAGCGACATGCCGGGGCCGCCCATGCCGTCACGCAAGGTGGTGTCGTAGAGCTTCACCTGTTCCATCTGATGCCTTTCGGTGCGAGGGTGATCGGGAAGAGGGCCAAGGGCCCGCCTTGCGCGCGACGCAGCGCCAGCCGCTAGGCGGCTGCGGTAATTCGCCCGATCGACTCGAAACCGCTGGAAATCACGAACTCACCTTACTTGGTTCGTCTGCTCCGGCCGGCATCTCGACGAAGTCGAGCCACTCCAGGTACTCCTCGGCGCGCCCGTGCAGGGCGTCTTGGAACTTGGCCTGGATCACCCGCGTGATCTCGCCCGGCCCGCCGAGCGGGTGGTCGTCGACCTCGCGCACCGGGACCAGCTCGGCCGCGGTTCCGGTGAGGAATACCTCGTCCGCGAGGTAGAGCTCGGCGCGGGCGATGCCGCGCTCCTCGATCGCGTAGCCAAGGTCGCGGGCGATCTGCGCCACCGAGTTGCGGGTGATCCCGTCGAGGATCGCCGCCGTGTGCGGCGGCGTGCAGATCGTGCCGTCGCGGACGACGAAGACGTTCTCCCCAGAGCCCTCGGAGACGAAACCGTGCTGATCGAGCAGGATCGCCTCGTCGTAGCCGGCGTTGGTCGCCTCGGTCTTGGCCAGGACCGAGTTGAGGTACTGGCCAGAGGCCTTGGCGTGCGGGATCAGGCTGTCGCCGGAGATCGTCCGCCAGGAGGAGACCTTGGTGCGGATGCCGTGCCGGGCGCCCTCCTCGCCAAGGTAGACGCCCCAGGGGAAAGCGGCGACGATCACGTCAATCGGGGCCTCGGTCGCGTACAGCCCAAGATTGCCGTAGCCGCGGTAGGCGAGCGGCCGGATGTAGCAGGAGCCGAGGCCGTTGCGGCGGACCAGCTCATTGGTCGCCTGGCGGATCTCCTCGGCCGAGTAGGGCAGCTTGAAGTAGTAGAGCTGGGCGGACCTCTCCAGCCGCTGCAGGTGCTCGCGGTGACGGAACACCGCCGGTCCCCACTCGGTCTCATAGCAGCGGATCCCCTCGAAGACCCCGGTCCCGTAGTGCAGGCCGTGGCTGAGCACGTGCGTCCTGGCCTCGTCCCAGGGCACGAACTCGCCGTTCTGCCAGATCAGCTCTGCCGTCTCCATCCCCGGAAAGTATGCCGGATGCGCAGGTGAGGTCGAACTGAGAGCCCCTCTCGGCAGGGGGTTCCACTTAACTTTTTCTGAAGACAGGATGCGCTCGTCCGAGGTCGCATCCGCAGAAAAAGTACAAGACGTTCCACCCCCTACCGAGAGGGGCTCTGCGCGGCAAGCTCGCCCAGCACGGCGGTGGTCGTCTCCTCGGTTCCGACGGTCTTCTCTCCAGCTGCCGCGAGGTCCGGGGTGCGGAGGCCGCGTTCCAAGACCACGTCCACGGCGGCCTCGATTCGCTCCGCGTCCTGCGGCCGGTCGAGCCCGTGGCGGAGCATCATCGCGACGCTGAGGAAGGTCGCGAGTGGGTTGGCGATTCCCTGGCCGGCGATGTCGGGGGCGGAGCCGTGGACCGGCTCGAACAGGCCGGGCGCGCCTTCGGCGCCGAGGCTGGCGGAGGGCAGCATCCCGAGCGAGCCGGTGAGCATCGCCGCCTCGTCGGAGAGGATGTCGCCGAAGAGGTTCTCGGTGAGGATCACGTCGAAGTCCGCCGGCCGCGAGACGAGCTGCATGGCGGCGTTGTCCACGAGCAGGTGTTCGAGCTGGATGCCCTCGTCGAGCTCGTCCTTGGCCAGCCGCGTAACCGTCTCGCGCCACAGGCGGGAGGTCTCGAGCACGTTGGCCTTGTCCACGCTGGTGACCTTCGTGCGAGCCGAGCGGAACGCGACGCGGGCGATCCGCTCGATCTCGGGCACGCTGTAGGCGCAGTCGTCGTGGGCGGTGTCGCCGTCGCGACCGGAATCGCCGAAGTAGATCCCGCCCGTGAGCTCGCGCACAACGAGCAGGTCGGTGCCGGCGATGCGCTCGCGCTTGAGCGGGCTGGCGTCCAGCAGGGCCGGGCGCGGACGCACCGGGCGCAGGTTGGCGAACAGGCCGAGGCCCTTGCGCAGGCCGAGCAGGCCCTGTTCGGGGCGCGGTGCTTTCGGGTCGGTTGCCACGGCCGCGTCCCACTTGGGGCCGCCGACAGCGGCGAGGAGGACGGCGTCGGAGGCGCGACAGGCCTCGAGCACTTCGTCGGTGAGAGCGGTGCCGTGGGCGTCGATCGAGGCCCCGCCGATGGCGTGCTCGGACAGCTCGAACTCGCCGACCCGGTCGAGCAGCTCCCGGGCGGCGGCCATGATCTCGGGCCCGATGCCGTCGCCGGGCAACGTGGTTATGCGAGCGGTCACGCGCGCACCGTATCGGCGGGCGCGTTAGACGGCGACGCGGTCTCGCGCTAGGTCGGTTTCTTCTGCCAGCTGCACCGCAATGGAGGGGTTGCGGGGGTGAGTGCCTTCACGCGAAAGCGGTCATCTCTGACGCCGAGTGAAGGCTTGTGGGGCCTATAGACGCGGTGGTCTCACGTCATCTCCGCACCCTCCTTGTTCGTCAGCCTGATCAGGCTGACCCTCGCGGGTGGTGCGGCGACGACGTGAGACCACCAGTCAAACTAAACGCTGAGCCGCTCTGCAGCGATGTTCAGGCGCACGTAGTCGAGCTCCATGTCCGCTCCGCCGGCGCGTTCGGCCACTCGCCCCACGAAGTCGTCGCGCAGCTCCTCGGGCAGCTGTTCGATGTGGTGTCCGAGGCATACCGAGCGTACGTAGGCCACGGGCTCGGGAGGGCGTATCGGCCATGGCTCCAGCGCCGTCCGCACGCGCTCGAAGCCCGCTCGCTCCAGGCGCTCACGGGTCTCCTCCGGGCGCGCGAAGTTCCATGGCCCCCGCCACCCGCCCAGGTACCGCGCGTAGGGCTCCTCGGCACCCACCTCCCGCGCGGCCGCGTGGAAGCGCTCCACGTTCCCGTACCCGCCGCACTGTGCCACCAGGCGCCCGCCGGGACGGAGGACGGAGTACAGCGCGGCAAACAGCGCGTCGTGATCCCGCACCCAGTGGAAGACCGCGTTGGAGAACACGGCGTCGACCGGTTGGGCCAGTTCGAGCTCGGTGAGCTCGGCGTGCAGCACCTCGGCGCGGTCGCCGAGCGTCTCGCGCGCCAGCTCCAGCATCGACGGGGCGGCGTCCACAGCGATCACGCGCCCGCGCGGGAGGCGGTCGGCGAGCATGGCGGTCACCCGGCCGCTGCCGCACCCGGCATCCAGCACGGTCTCGCCGCCCTCGAGCGCGAGCCGGCCGAGCACCTGCTCGGCCCACGCCACCTGTGGCGCGGACACGCGGTCGTAGGTGGCCGCGTCCCAGTCACGCGGGACCTCCGGACTCAAAGCGACGTGGTCACGGGCCCCGGGCGCTCGCGCGCGCTCTCGAAGGCGTCGATGGCCTCGGCGGACTGCAGAGTCACGCCGATGTCGTCGAGCCCTCCGAGCAGCCGCCGGCGGGTCTCGGGGTCGATCTCGAAGGCCACCTCGCGGCCGTCGAAGCGCACCACCTGGCCGTCCAGGTCGATCTCGGCCTCCTCGGCCCCCATCAGCGCCTCCACGTCGGCCTCCGGCAGCGGCACCGGCAGCAACCCGATCTTGGTGCAGTTGGAGTAGAAGATGTCCGCGAAGGACGGCGCCACCAGCGCCCTGAAGCCGAAGTCCTCCAGCGCCCAGGGCGCGTGCTCGCGCGATGACCCGCAGCCGAAGTTGCGGCCGGTCACCAGGATCGGGTTGGGGTCGAGGTCCCAGCCGGGCTCCTTGGCCCAGTCGAAGAAGAGGAACTCGCCGAACCCGGTGCGCTCCACCCGCTTGAGGAACTGCTTGGGGATGATCTGGTCGGTGTCGACGTCGGAGCGGCGCAGCACCGAGATCGGACCCTTGATGTTGGCGACCGGGTTCACGAGCCCCACTCCCTGATATCCACGAAACGGCCCTCGAGCGCCGCGGCGGCGGCCATCCGGGGGCTCACCAGGTGGGTGCGCCCGCCGCGGCCCTGGCGGCCCTCGAAGTTACGGTTCGACGTGGACGCGCAGCGCTCGCCGGGCGAGAGCGTGTCGGGGTTCATCCCCAGGCACATCGAGCAGCCGGCGGAGCGCCAGTCGAAGCCGGCCTCGCGGAATACCGCGTCCAGCCCCTCGCTCTCGGCCTGCAGCGCTACCTGCTGCGAGCCGGGCACCACCATCGCGCTCAGGGTGGAGGCCACCTTGCGGCCCTTCACCACCTCCGCCGCCTCGCGCAGGTCGCCGATGCGCGAGTTGGTGCACGAGCCGATGAACACCCGGTCGAGCTCGATCTCCTGCATCGGCGTGCCGGCCTCCAGGGCCATGTACTCCAGCGCGCGCTCTTCGCCCTCGCCGGCGGGCTCGGGCACGGCGCCTGTCACGTCGGTGACCATGCCGGGCGTCGTGCCCCAGGTCACCTGGGGCGAGAGCTCGGATGCGTCGATCTGCACCTCGGCGTCGAACTCGGCGCCGTCGTCGGTGTGCAGCTGGCGCCACTCGCCCAGCGGCAGCTCGGACGGTGCGCCGGGGCGGCCCTGGACCCACTCGAACGTCGTGTCGTCGGGCGCGATCATGCCCGCGCGGCCGCCGCCCTCGATCGTCATGTTGCAGACGGTCATGCGGCCCTCCATCGACAGTGCCTCGATCGGCGGGCCGGCGTACTCGATCACGTGGCCCACGCCGCCGTCCACGCCGATCCGGCCGATGGTGCTGAGAATCAGGTCCTTGGCGCTGACGCCGTAGCCCAGCTCGCCGGAGTAGAGGATCCGCATGGAACGCGGCCTGCGCTGCTGCAGCGTCTGGGTGGCGAGCACGTGCTCCACCTCGCTGGTGCCGATCCCGACGGCCAGCGCGCCGAAGGCGCCGTGGGTGGAGGTGTGGGAGTCGCCGCACACGATCGTCATGCCCGGCTGGGTGACCCCGAGCTCGGGGCCGATCACGTGCACGATGCCCTGGCGATCGGAGCCGATCGAGTAGACCGGCACGCCGAACTCCTCGCAATTGCGCTCCAGCGTCTCAACCTGCACTCGGCTGAGGTGGTCCGCGATCTGCG
Source organism: Thermoleophilaceae bacterium (assembly GCA_035646775.1). Taxonomy (GTDB): domain Bacteria; phylum Actinomycetota; class Thermoleophilia; order Solirubrobacterales; family Thermoleophilaceae; genus JAAYBF01. Next base: position 13,598 of record DASROS010000055.1, read on the forward strand.
CCGCCACCCTGGAGCCGTCTGTGGGCACGTTGTGGTCCGCGGTGGCCAGCGTGCGGTCTGGCCGGCGCACGCTGCGGCCGGCCAGGCGCAGTGACTCGAAGGCCTGCGGGCTGGTCACCTCGTGGACCAGGTGCAGGTCCACGTAGAGCAGCCCCTCGGATACCTCGTGGTCGCTCCAGATCTTGTCGAACAGCGTCTTTGCCATCTGCGTCTAGGACCTTCTCAGGCCGGCGGCCATGACCGCGAGGAAGCGCGCCTCGCGGGGGCCCGGGTTCTCGAAGTGGTGGGGCAGGTCGGCGTCGAAGGTCACCGCGTCGCCCTCACGCAGGTCGTGGGGGACGCCGGCGCACACCAGCCGCACCGCGCCCGCGGTGACCAGCGCGGTCTCGCGCGCGCCGGCCTCGTGCATCGGCGGGTCACCGGGCCCGCCGGTCGCTGCCCCCGGCCCCAGCGTGTGCTCGGACACCTCGGCCCGCTGGCCGGGCAGCGGTGGCGTGATCACGCCGTAGCGATGGCCGCCGTTGGAGGCGCCGGTGCGGCGATCGGCGGTACGCACGATCGCAACGCCGTCGCCCTCGTCGAGGCGCAGCAGCTGGGACAGCGACAGCTCCAGCCCGGCCGCGATCCGCCCGGCCACGGCCAGCGTCGGGCTCGTCTCGCCGCGCTCGACCTGGGACAGCATCGGCGCGGACACGCCGCTGCGCTCCGCCAGGTCGCGAAGCGAGAGGTTCATCGCGTCGCGTAGGGCGCGGACGCGGGGGCCCATGGGGGTTGGGGGTGCCTCGGCTACCGCCATGAGCGCCGTACGTTATCACGTACGTTTGTATCACCGAACGCAGTGAGAGACGAATCGTGCTGCCTTTGCTCCATAGAGAAGGCAAAGGGACCACGATTCACGGACGCCCGCCCTTTATTGCGCTGTGACGACGTGCACCCGCACCACCCCGCGCGAGCGATCGCGCTGGTTCCCCGCGCCGGGGAGGATCGCCTCGGCTCTGACCATGCGCGCCCCCGCGGGGGCGGCGAGCGTCAGCCGGTGGCTCCCCGGACCCAGGAGATAGCCCGGCCCGAAGCCGCCGGCCACGCGCGGGTCGACGGGCCGGCCGTTCTCAGACACCGACCGCGGCCGGCGGTCCATGGACCCGAGGTCGAGCAGCACCAGCGCCTCGCGGGTGAGTGACAGCTCGACGACCAGCGATCCGCCGGAGCGCTCGGCCGAGAGCCCCTCGATGCGCGGCACCCGCTCCTCTGGGGTCATCGCCCCGCCCACGTCCCCGGCCGCCATCACCAGCACAAGCGCCAGGCCGCCGCCAAGCATCAGCGCCCGCCGGCCGCCGCGAACGAAGGCACACACAGCCCCGCCCAGGGCCGCCAGCGGCGCGAGCACCAGCAGCGCGACGCGCAGCACGTCCAGCGCGCCGGTGCGCGGGTCACAGGCCACGTTCTGGATCGTGTCCGAGGCGTCGCTGGAGCAGCCGAGGTCCAGCCGCACCGCCACGAGCACGGCCAAGACCGCGCCCAGGACGACGGCCAGCGGCGCGACGATGGTGCCTAAGCGCGCGGGCGCCGAAGCGGTCACGGCGGAGCGGAACGAAGGGCCGCGAGGCCCCTCAGCGCTCGCCGGTCGGGCGCACGAGCACTTCGTTGATGCTCACGTGCTCGGGCTGGGACAGCGCGTAGAGGATCGCCCCGGCGATGTCCTCGGCCTGCAGCACGTCCCCGATCTTCTCGCGCATCTTTTGGATGCCCTGCTGGACCGCTGGGTTCTCGTTGTGGGCCTGCAGCTCGGTCGCGACGTAACCCGGCTCCACGCAGGTCACGCGCACGTTGGAGTGAAGCGCCTCCTGGCGCAGCGCCTCGGAGAAGCCCGTCACGCCGAACTTGGTGAAGTTGTAGACGGCGGCTCCCGCCGCGGCGTGGCGCCCGGCCACGGACGAGACGTTCACGATGTGCCCTCCCCCGGCCTCGCGCATCACCGGCAGGGCGGCGTGGGTGCAGTAGAGCAGCCCGAGCACATTCACATCGACCATGCGGCGCCACTCGTCGAGGTTCGCGCCGTCCACCGGGCCCAGCAGCATGACTCCGGCGTTGTTGATCAGAGCGTGCAGGCCCCCGAGCTGGTCGCGGGTCTGCTCGATGAAGGAGCGGGCCGCGCCCTCGTCGGCCACGTCCACCGTGATCGCGGCGGCCCGGCCGCCCTCGTCCTCGATGCGCTTGGCCAGCGCCTCAATGCGGTCGGTGCGCCGGGCGCCAAGCGCCACGGCGGCGCCTGCACCCGCGAGGGCCAGTGCGGTGGCCTCCCCGATGCCCGAGGAGGCGCCGGTCACGGCTGCAACTCGTCCGTCCAACGGTCCTGGCATCGCCACGATGCTACCGGCCGGGCTCCGGGCCCCCGACCTGCCGGGCCCCGGCGCGAAGCGCCACCTCCAGCTCGAAGCGCCCGTCCGGCCGCTCCAACACGTCACCGAACAGCTCGCGCAGGCGGCCGAGCCGGTACCGCACCGTCTGCGGGTGCACGTGCAGCTCCCGCGCCACTGCCTCCGTGCGGCCCTGCTCCCGCAGCCAGGCGTGCAGCGTGGCACTCAGGCGAGCTCGGCTGGCCGGGGTCTCGCCCTCCAGCGGCTTCAGCGCTCGGTCCGCCAGGTCCGCGGCCAGGCCCGGGTCGGCGTGGGTGAGCAGCGTGAGCGAGTAATCGTCGGCGGCAATCAGGCCGCCCGCCTCGCCGATCAGGCCTTCCACCGCCAGCCTGGCCGCCAGGCGCGCGCGGGCGGCGCTCGTGGCCGCCTCGGGCCAGGGCACGGTCGGCCCCAGCGCCATTGGCCGTTCACCCGCGGCCGCGAGCAGCTCCTGGCGGCGGCCGGGCGCGTCGGGGTCGGGCACCAGCGCGCAGACGCCCGGTGGAGCGGGCGTGGCGATCGCACCCTCCCCCAGCCGCAGCGCCAGCCGGTCGGCTTCGCCCTCGGCGGCGAACACCGCTGCGAGCTCACGAGGCAGCGTCCATCCGGCGGCCGCGGCCTCGGCCTCCACGGCGGCCGGATCGGCGGGCGGCTCCTGGATGAGCAGCGCGGCCAGGCGCCGGCGGCGACGCTGGCGCTCGCCGGCCGCAGCCGCCTGCTCGGAGGCGTAGCCCTCGATCGACTCGCCCGAGATCTCGTCGATGTAGGCGAAGATCGACTCCGCGAGCAGGTAGAGGGTGCGCGGCTCCAGTCCGGCGGCCTCGCCGGCGTCGGCCAGGCGTCGCCACGCCACCCGGGCCCCGAGCCGGTAGGCCGCGAGCAGTGCGTCGAGGCCGCGGCCGGCGCGCACCTCGCCCCTCCCCAGAGCCACGTACACGTCCCGCCCCGGCCCGCGCCCGGTGCCGGGGTGCTCGACCATCTCCACGAACTGGCGCAGCGCTTCGGCCACCCCCACGCGGAGCGCTTGGCCGAAAGGCCCCTCGAGGTCGCGGGCGTACTCGGGCACGCTCTCGCTGATGGCGGCGATGATCTCATCGGCCAGGCGGGGCAGCTCCGGGCGCAGGGCGGCAGCCACGGAGGGCGGTAGGCCGTCCCAGGGACGTTCGGCATATCTGGGCGTCATTTGTGAGAAACCTACAAGATCTCGACCAGAACTCGTTGGCTCCTCGATGAGATGGACGAAGTTCTAGCGCCTAGCCTAATTGTCATGACTCGTCTCCAGCGCAACGCCAACATCGGCGCCGTAGCGCTCCCCTTCGCCGCGTTCCTCGCCGCGATCCCCCTGCTGTGGAACAACGTGGTGGGCTGGACCGACCTGGCGATCCTCGGCAGCATCTACATTGCCACGGCCTTCGGCATCACGATCGGCTACCACCGGCTGCTGACCCACCGCGCCTACGAGACCTACCGCCCCGTGAAGTACCTGCTCGCCATCCTGGGCTCGATGGCGGTCCAGGGCCCCGTGATCGGCTGGGTGGCCGACCACCGCAAGCACCACGCCCACACCGACGAGGAGGGAGATCCGCACAGCCCGCACGTGGGCCACGGCAGCGGCATCCGCGGCCTATGGCACGCGCACACCGGCTGGCTGTTCGAGAGCAATGGGGTGGCCGACGCCAAGCGCTACGCCCCGGACCTGCTCGAGGACGACGGCATGCGCTTCATCAACCGCTGGTTCATCGGCTGGATCCTGCTCGGGCTGGCCATCGCCTTCGGACTTGGCTACGCGCTCACCGGCACCCTCGGCGGGGCGCTCACCGGCCTGTTCTGGGGCGGCCTGGTGCGGGTGTTCTTCCTGCACCACGTCACGTGGAGCATCAACTCGATCTGCCACTTCTTCGGCCGGCGGCGGTTCGAGACCGACGACAAGTCGACGAACGTGGCCTGGCTGGCCGTGCCCTCGCTCGGCGAGGCCTGGCACCACAACCACCACGCGTTCCCGCGCGCCGCGGTACAGGGGTTGCGCTGGTGGGAGATCGACGTGTCCGGCCTGGTGATCCGCGCCATGAAGCGTCTGCACCTGGCCTGGAACGTGGTGCAGATCTCGCCTGAGCGCCAGCGCGAGCGTCTCGCTTCACGCGAGCGCGTGGCCGCCTCAGCCTAGAAGACCGCTGATGGCCGCCCGCCCAGTCGGACCCGCGACCGAGCGGGCATCAGCCCGCGCGGAAGTCGGCTCGCACGCCGGCCTGGTAGTGGCCCGGGAGGTTGCAGATCAGCGCGTAGTGGCCCCGCTTGAGCCGGAGCGAGAGGGTCCTCGTCCTGCCCGGCGAGAAGCTACGGATCTTGCCCACGCGGCCCCTCTCCGAGGCCCTCGATCCTTTGACCGGCAGGCGGCTGGCGCGCCGGCGGGTGCGGATCACGACGAACTCGTGGCGCAGGACGCCGCGGTTACGAGCCCGGAATCTGACCTGCCGGCTGCTCGTCCGTGTCGGCGAGGGAGACACGCGCCCATCCCCGAGAGCGACATTGACCGTGGCCGCCGCCGCGCGCGCCCCGGACCGGATGAGCGTGACTCGCCGGGACGTCGTCCTGCTCTGGCCGACCGCGTCTTCGGCGGCCACCCGAGCGCGGGCGCTGAGACGCCCGCCGCGCGCGAGCTTCCGCCGCGCGGCGCGCGAGAGCTTCACCTTCACGGTCCTGGTCCGGCCCCGTCTCAGCGTGAACGACGCGCGTCCGATCGTGGTGCCCCGGTCCCGGAGCGTCAGCCGACCCTTGCACGGGCCATTCGTGCCGGCGGGGCAGCGCAGCGGCACTCGCGCGCGCCCAGTCCGATCGACCTTCACCCTACTCGCCGCGACGCGCATGCCGGCGAACCGCCGCGTGGGCGATGGAGCTGCGGTACCCGCCCGGTTGGCGGCCTTCGGCGTCGGCGGCGCGCTCTGGATCGTGTCGTCGGGCTGGCGCTGCGCAGACTGGCCCGGGAGCGGGGCGGCGCCATTCGCCGAGCCGGTTCCGGAATTCTGATTCGTCGGGATTGCTTTGGTGAGGCGACCCCAGGTCAGGCAGCTGTAGGCCTCGCTTTGTGCGGTTGCGACGAAGCACACCTGCCCCGCTCCCTGGGGCAGCGTCACGTCGAGCCGCTCGTCGCCGGTCACGCCGAACGCGATGTCGGCCGCCACTGTGGAGACGAGGTACGGGCGCCCCGCGGCGCGCGCGCTGCTCAGGGCGGGCCCGCTGAGGACGTGCTCGCCGAGCTTGTTGCCGGCGGCGTCGTAGACGACGAGCTTGAAGGGGCCCATAGTCGGCGGGAAGATCTCGGCGCTGCCGCCCTTGTCGAGGAACTCGACGAACTGGACGCTCGCGCCGCCGCTGCTCGAGGCAAGCATCACCTCGTTCACCTTGTTGAGGTGGAACGTGGCCGACGCAGGCGCCGCCCGCACGCCCATGCCGGCTAGCAATAGGAGCGTCACGACCGCTACGCGTCGCCTGTCCACGGCCGCGCGCCTCGATCTCTCACCGAGCGACAGTGTTCCCAATACGCCTCCTATGCACACGATTCAACCACTCCTGCGCCGTGAGCGGTCGCACCACCTGCGACCGAGCCGCTCGCTCGCCGGCGGAGCGACTCGCCTAAGCGCGTTCGAGCACGACCACCGGGATCTCCCGGTCGGTCTTGCGCTGGTACTCGTCGTAGTCGGGCCAGACGCCGGTCATCTTGCCCCACATCTCCGGCTTCTCGTCGGAGGTGGCGTCGCGGGCGTTCGCGGTGAACCTGTCGCCCTTGACCTGCACGCGCACCGTGGGATCCGTCTCGAGGTTGAGGTACCACGCGGGCGGCTCGTCAGCGCCGCCCTTGGAGGCCACGATCAGGTAGTCGCCGTCGTGCTCCTGGTAGATCAGCGGCGTGGTGCGCTCTTCGCCCGACTTGCGCCCGGTGGAGGTGAGCAGCAGTGCCGTCGTGCCCTGCCACTCGTGTCCCTCCTCACCGTCGGTGGCCTGGTAACGGTCCACGTGCTCCTGTCCGAACAACATCGCGCTCCTCCTCGGTCCGCCGTTGCGCTGTGGAACCCGAGACTAGAGGGCGGCGGCCAGCAGCTCGCGTACGTCCCGCTCGGATGCCCCGCCCGGCGTGGCCTGCAAGCCTCGGTGGTCCAGCGCGGCCGCCACCACGGGGTCGAGGTCGTCGTCGGAGACCCCAAGCTCGCCGAGCGTGGTGGGTCCCGCGAGCGCAGCCAGGGCGGCCACGCGGCCCGCGGCGGCGGAGGGGTCGCCGTCCTCCGCACCCAGCGCGGCCGCGAGCTTGCCGATGGGCTCGGGCACGCGGCGCGACATGAACGCCACCGAGCGCGGCAGCATCACGGCGTTGGTCTCGGCGTGGGGCGTACCCAGCTCGCGCACGATCGTCTGGCACAGCGCGTGGTGCAGCGCCAGCCCGGCGGTGCCCACGGCCCAGCCGGCCAGCACGCCCGCCAGCGCCACGTCATGAGGGTCGGGCGGGTCTGCGGGCAGCCCGCGCGCGAACAGCGCCGCCGCCCGCAGCGCCGCGCCCTCGGACACGGGGTTCGCTCCCGACGCGTACAGCGCCTCGGTGGCATGCGCCAGGGCGTTCATCGCGCTGGCCGCCAGGCCGGGCAGCGGCGCCGAAGCCATCAGCGCGGGCTCGCACACCGCCAGCACCGGGCGGACCAGCCCGTAGCCCTCCACGCCGGCGGGCATGCGGTGGAACGGCGTGAACGAGGACCCGGCGAGGGTGGTCGGGATGGCCGCGGCCTTCAGCCCGTCGGCAGCGGCGATCGCCTTCGCGGCGTCCACCACGCGGCCGCCGCCGAGGGCCACCAACGGCCTGCCCCGCACCCGGTCGCGCACCGCGGCCGCGCACTCGGGCACCGGGCCGGCCGGCACGTGCAGCACCTCCTCGGCCCCCTCGGTGAGCGCTGACGGCGCCGACCGCAGCGCCCGCTCGGTGGTGAGCAGCGAATAACCGTCAAGCCCCTGCGCGGATATCAGCTCGGGCGCCTGGTCGAGCACGCCCTCACCGAATGCGATCAGGCGCTCGCCGTCGCGGAAACGAAAGCCGTCGGAGCCCACGGGCTCCATTCTCACGCCTACGGCATCAGCCGGCGGTAAGTGCCTTCTCGTCCGCCGGCTGCTCGGCCTCCTCGGCCTCCGGCAGCGCGTTCGCGAGGGCCCGCAGGTACGCCCGCCCGGACGCCTCCATCGTGTCCGGGGACACGCCCTGGCCCTGGGCCAGGATCCCGTCGAGCTCCACCAGCACGGTGACCTCGGCCAGGGCGTCGCGCCCGGCGGTGACCGCGGACACGTAGTACTCCTTCAAGCGGCCCTCGCGGCCGGTGGCGGCGTTGATCGCGCTGAAGAACGCGTCGACCGGCCCGTCGCCGGTGAACGACCCCTCGCGGGCGGTCCCGTCGGGCAATCCGATGCGCACGCGGGCGAACGGCGCGCGGTCCGAGCCCGCCTCGATGTCGAAGAACTGCAGCTCGTAGGCGGTCGCCGACTGGCGCATCTCGTCGGACGCGATCGCCTCGAGGTCCAGCGCGGTCACGTGCTTCTTGCGGTCGGCGATCTCCTTGAACCGCTTGAAGGCGGTGTTCAGCGCCGCGCCCTCCACGTGGAAGCCCAGCTCCTCCAGCGCCTTGCGCAGCGCGTGGCGGCCGGAGTGCTTGCCGAGCACGATCGAGTTGGTCTGCAGCCCGATCGTGGTGGCGTCCATGATCTCGTAGGTGGTGCGCTCCTTGAGGACGCCGTCCTGGTGGATGCCGGCCTCGTGGGCGAAGGCGTTGCGGCCCACGATCGCCTTGTTGGGCTGCACCTGGTACCCGGTCAGGCGCGACACGAGCCGGCTGGTGCGGGCGATCTCCTCCGTCACGGCACCGGTCCACAGCCCCACGGTGGACTCGCGCGTGTGCAGCAGCATCACGATCTCCTCGAGCGAGGCGTTGCCCGCGCGCTCGCCGATCCCGTTCACGGCGCATTCCACCTGGCGACAGCCGGCCGTCAGCCCCGCAAAGGAGTTGGCCACGGCCAAGCCGAGGTCGTTGTGGCAGTGCACCGACACCGTCACGTCGGCCAGGCTCGGCACGAGGCGGTAGAGCTCCTCGAACATCGCCGCGTACTCGTCCGGCATCGTGTAGCCCACGGTGTCGGGCACGTTGATCGTGGTGGCGCCCTCGTCGAGCGCGATCTGGATCACCTCGGCCATGAACTCCACGTCCGAGCGCGACCCGTCCTCGGGAGAGAACTCAACGTCGTCGACGTAGGCGCGGGCGTGAGCGACCGCCGCGCGGGCCTGGCCCTTCACGTCCTCGCGGGTGGTCTGCAGCTTGCGCTCGATGTGGATGTCGCTGGTGGCGATGAAGGTGTGGATGCGCGGGCGCTCGGAGTCGCGGACCGCGTTCCAGGCGGCGTCGATGTCGGCCACGCTGGTGCGCGCCAGCCCGCAGATCACCGGTCCCTGCACCTCGCGGGCGATGGCCTGCACCGCGTCGAAGTCGCCAGGGCTCGTGATCGGGAAGCCGGCCTCGATCACGTCCACGCCCAGGCGCGCGAGCTGCCCGGCGATCTCCAGCTTCTCCTGCCTGTTCAGCGAGATCCCGGGGGACTGCTCGCCGTCGCGCAGGGTGGTGTCGAAGATCCGTACCCGGTCCGCCTCGCTGCGCTTCTCAGTGGGTGCTGCCATGCCGTTCGCTTCCTTTCGTCTCTACCTGGCTGATGAGATTCGAAGGATTTGGCTTCCCTGCCAAATCCTTCCCCCTCCTGTGCTTGCGGCTACGCGGCCGCCACGCGTTATTCCCCCCGAGGGGGGAGGAGGAGAAGTCGCAGGTCGAGCGGGAACTGCATGAGCAACGGAGGGTACACGACCGCCGGCGGCCGTCTAGAGACCGATGGCGCGCCCGGCCACGAACCCCTCGGTCCCGGCGATGCGGTCCACCACGTCCTGCGGAACCGGCGTGTCGGCGGTTATCACCATCGCCGCCTCGTCCCCGACTTCGCCGTTGTCGGCGCCATGCCCGACGGCCGCCGAGGCGATGTTCACGCCGGCCTTGCCGAGCTCGGTGCCCACGCGGCCGATCATGCCCGGCTGGTCGGCGTAGCGGAACACGGCCAGGTGGTCCTCGAGCTGGAGGTTGAAGCGCGAGCCCCACGCCTCCAGCAGGTGCGGGCGGTTGCGGCGACCCAGCACCGTGCCGACCACGCGCGAGCGCTCGTTGCCGCTGACCACGGTCACGCGCATGAGGTCGGTGAAGTCGCGCGCGCTGGGGTTGCGCGTCTCGGACACCTCGATGCCGCGCTCGGCCGCCAGAGCCGGCGCGTTCACGTCGTTGACCTCCTCCTCGGTGTGGCCGGCCAGCACGCCCTTGAGCACCTGGACGGTGAGCAGGCGGGTGTCGCGCTCGGCCACGCCACCGAGGTACTCCACCTCCAGCCCGTCGACTGACGTGCCCTCGGCCAGCGCCACGGCGATCCGACCCAGACTGCGGCCCAGGCCCAGGAAGGGGCCGAGGGCCTCGAGGTCCTCCCCCGCCACTGCGGGCACGTTCACGGCCGTTGTGACCACCCCGCCGGTGAGGGCCGCCAGCACCTGCTCGGCCGCCTGATAGCCCGCGCGGTCGGTGGCCTCGACGGTCGAAGCGCCCAGGTGGGGGGTGACGATCACATTGGGGTAGCGAAACAGCGGGTGGTCGGTGATCGGCTCCGAGCGGAACACATCCAGCGCGGCGCCGGCCACCTTGCCGGAGTCCAGCGCGTCCTTGAGGTCCTCGTCGACCACCAGGGGTCCACGGGCCACGTTGAGGATTCGCACGCCGTCCTTGCACTTCGCGAAGGCTGCGGCGTCGAGCCAGTTCTCGGTCTCAGGGGTCTTCGGCAGGTGCACGGTGATGAAGTCGGCCTCGGCGTAAACCTGGTCCGAGCTTTCAGCGCGTTCCGCGCCCAGCTCGCGGAAGCGCTCCTCGGCCACGAAGGCGTCGAAGGCCAGGATCCGCATGCCGAAGCCGCGGGCGCGCTGGGCCACGAGCTGGCCGATGCGGCCGAAGCCGAACACGCCCAGCGTCTTCTCGTAGAGCTCCACGCCGCTGTACTTGGAGCGGTCCCAGGAGCCGCCGACCAGCGAGGCATGGGCCTGGGGCACATTGCGCGCCAGCGCGGTGAGCAGGGCCATCGTGTGCTCGGCGGCGGTGATCACGTTGGACTGCGGGGCGTTGGCCACCACGATCCCCGCGCGGGTGGCGGCGTCCACGTCCACGTTGTCCACCCCCACGCCGGCCCGGCCGATTGCCCGGAGGCGCTCCGCCTTCTCGATCAGGTCCGCCGTGACCTTCGTGGCGGAGCGGATGAGAATGCCGTCGAACTCGCCTATGCGCCGCTCAAGCTCCCCGGGCTGCCAGTCGGCGCCCAGCTCCACGTCGAGCCCCGCGTCCTCGAGCAGCTTCACGCCGGGCTCACCGATCTTCTCGGCAACCAGCACGCGCGTCATGCCGCCACCTCGCTCACGTTCTCCACGACCCAGTCCACGCACGCGGTGAGGGCCTCGACGTCCTCTGGCTCCACGGCCGGGAACATGCCCACGCGCAGCTGGTTGCGGCCGAGCTTGCGGTAGGGCTCCACGTCCACGATCCCGTTTGCCCGCAGGGTGGCGACCAGGGCGGCGGCGTCCACGCCCTCGGCGAAGTCGATCGTTCCCACCACCAGCGAGCGCTTGGCCGGGTCGGCCACGAACGGGTCGGCGAACGACGCGGCCTCGGCCCAGCCGTAGAGGTGGCTGGAGGAGCGCTCGGTCCGTCCCACGCAGAAGTCCAGGCCGCCGCCGGCGAGCATCCACTCGATCTGGTCGGCGAACAGCAGCAGCGTGGCCACGGCGGGGGTGTTCAGCGTCTGGTTCTTGAGCGAGTTCTCGATCGCCGTGCCCAGCGAGAGGAAGGCCGGCGTCCAGCGGTCGCCGGCGCCGTCCAGCTGGGCCACGCGCTCCCGGGCGGCGGGCGAGAGCAGCGCCACCCACAGGCCGCCGTCGGACCCGAAGGCCTTCTGCGGGGCGAAGTAGTAGGCGTCGGCCTGGGAGACGTCCACCGGCAAGCCGCCCGCGCCGGAGGTGGCGTCCACGAGCACCAGAGCGTCGCCCGAGTCCGCGGGACGGCGGACGTCCACCATCACGCCGGTGGAGGTCTCGTTGTGCGCCCAGGCGATCGCGTCCGCCGCCGGGTCGGCCACGGGATCCGGGGCGCCGCCCGGCTCAGCCTCGACCAGCACCGGGTCGCGCAGGAACGGCGCGGCGGCAGTCACCGAGGCGAACTTGCGCGAGAACTCGCCGTAGGCCAGGTGCAGTGCGCGCTCGCGCACCAGGCCGCAGGCCGCGGCGTCCCAGAAGGCGGTGGTGCCGCCGTTGCCGAGCACCACCTCGTACCCGTCGGGCAGGGAGAACAGCTCGGCGAGCCCGGTCCTGACGCGGCCCACGACGTCTTTGACGGGCGCCTGGCGGTGAGAGGTGCCGAGCACCATCCGTGCGTCGGCGAGTCGGGCGACCGCCTCGGGGCGGACCTTGGAGGGGCCACAGCCGAAGCGGCCGTCGGCCGGCTTGAGCTGGTCGGGGATCTGCGGCACGGCGTCGGTCATGATGTTCCTCTGCGCGTCGGTCGGCTTCGCGGAAACTCTGCGTCTGCCCAGGCGCGCGGCTGTGGTTCCCCGCCGCTCCCCGGTGGTTAGCTCCACCTCGAGGCGCCAGTCGCGACGGTCAGCCCACTGTACCGATCGGCGCGGACCATTCAGGCCACCAGCGACCACAACGCGCGGGCGGCCACGGCGCCGAACCTGATCACCGACTCGGTGCCGTTGAACTGGTTGTCCTGGTCGAAGTCGCGGCGGAACTCGTCGTTGGTGGCGTAGGCGATCACGAAAACCGTCCAGAACGCCGTGGCCAGGACGGCCAGGACCAGCGAGACGATCCCTACGATGAAGCCCGCCTGCGCCAGCCCGCGGTGCTTGGGGGTCTCGCCGCGGTCCACCCGGCTGCGTCCGCGGCGGGAATAGAAGATCCCCAGGCCGGCGCAGATCACCGACACCAGGGACGAGAAGCCGACGGAGATGATCAGCAGGGTGCCCGAGACCACCGACAGCGTGAATCCGGCCACGGCCGAGCCGTTGTCGGGCACCTGCGGCTGCGGGTAGCCCCACTGCTGGGGCGGCTGCTGCCAGTAGCCCTGCTGCTGCCAACCCGGCGGCGGCGGCGGCTGCCAGCCGTGCGGCGGCGGCGGCTGCCACGCCTGCGGCTGCGGCCCGGCCTGGGCCGGAGGCTGCCAGCTCTGCCCGGGCTGGGCCGGCAGGGGCGGCGGGGCCCCGCCCTGCAACTCCGGCTCGCGCCCGCCGGGCTCGGGGGGCAAAAAGCCGCCCTGGCCGCCCGGGTCGGAGCGCTCGTCGGCCATCAGCACTTAAAACTCCGTGTCGATCCAGTCCATCTTGGAGCGCAGCTCCTTGCCCTCGCGCTCCACCTGGTGGTCCTGGCCCTCCTGGCGCATGCGCTGGAAGTTCTCCTGGCCGGCGCGGTTCTCGGCGATCCACTCGCGCGCGAACTCGCCCGACTGGATCTCGCCCAGCACGGCCTTCATCGCCTGGCGGGTGGTGTCGGAGATCACCCGCTTGCCGCGGGTGAGGTCGCCGTACTCGGCGGTGTTGGAGATCGAGTAGCGCATGCCGGTGATGCCCTTCTCGTACATCAGGTCCACGATCAGCTTCAGCTCGTGCAGGCACTCGAAGTAGGCCAGCCGCGGGTCGTAGCCCGCCTCGGTGAGCGTCTCATAGCCGGCGCGGACCAGCTCGGTCACGCCGCCGCACAGCACGGCCTGCTCGCCGAAGAGGTCCGTCTCGGTCTCGTCCTTGAAGGTGGTCTCGATCACGCCGCCGCGTGTGCAGCCAATTCCCTTCGCGTACGCCAGTACGAGGTCTCGCGCGGTGCCGCTCTCGTCCTGCTCGATGGCAATCAGGCCGGGCACGCCGTTGCCCTCCTGGAACTGCCGCCGGACGAGGTGGCCAGGGCCCTTGGGCGCCACCATGCCCACGTCCACGCCCGGCCCCGGCGTGACCTGGTCGTAGGTGATCGCGAAGCCGTGGGCGAACAGCAGGAGGTTGCCCGGTGCGATGCCGTCGGCGATCTCGGACTCGTAGATGTCGTGCTGGAGCTCGTCGGGCAGCAGCACCATCACCACGTCACCGCAGCTGGTGGCGTCGGCCACCGGCAGCACCTCGAGACCCTCGCCCTGGGCCTTCTCCACCGACGAGGAGTCGGGCCGCAGCCCCACGACCACGGACACGCCCGAGTCCTTGAGGTTCAGGGCGTGGGCGTGGCCCTGGGAGCCGTAGCCGAGGATGGCAACGGTCTTGCCCTCGAGGCGGGAGAGATCGGCATCATTGTCATAGATCATGGGGCCGCGAAACATAGTCGAGGTGACCTCGCGCCTCGCGGCGCCCGTCGCGGCGGTGTGGGACCGGGTCACCACGTTCGAGGGCGTGAACGACGAGCTGCGGCCGCTGATGCGGATGACGGCTCCGCCTCACATGCGGCGGCTGGACGCATTGGAGGTGCGCCCGGGCGAGCGGCTGTTCCGCTCGTGGGTGCTCCTGTTCGGGGTGCTGCCGTTCGACTACGACGACATCACGCTGGTGTCGATCGATCCCGGACGCGGCTTCCACGAGCGCTCGTCGATGCTCTCGATGCGGGTCTGGGAGCACGAGCGGACCCTGGAGCCCGCGGACGAGAGCTCCTGCGTGGTGCGCGACAGGCTGTCGTTTCAGCCGCGCGTGCCCGGCACCGCCCGCCTCCTGCGGCCGGTGGTCAAAGCGGTGTTCGCCCACCGCCACCGGCGGCTAGCCCGGCGCTTCGGCGGCCAGCCGGCCGCGTGGGGCGGCTAACGCGGATGGGAGCCAACGCCCATAACTTGACGCGCGATCGACTGATCTGAAAGTGCTCCACAGAGTGCGGCTGTAGCGCCCGCTTTGTGGAGCACCTCGAAGAGAGGCGATCCGTTGTCAAGTTATGGGCCCTGGGCCCCGCCGGCCAGGCGGCTCCGTAGGAGCTTGCCGCCGGAGTTGCGCGGCAGTGACTCCACGATGTGGACCTTCTTCGGTGCCTTGAACGACTCGAGGCGCTCGCGGCACCAGACAAGAAGGGCGCCCTCGCCGACAGGCTCGCGGAGCACCACGAACGCGGTGACGACCTCCCCCCACTCGGGATCGGGGAGGCCCGCCACCCCCGCATCGGCCACCGCCGGGTGGGCGAGTAGCGCCTGCTCCACCTCCAGCGGGGCCACGTTCTCGCCGCCGGTCACGATCAGCTCCTTCACGCGCCCCTCAACGTGCAGCAGGCCGGCGGAGTCCAGGCGCCCGAGGTCGCCGGTGTGCAGCCAGCCGTCGGCGGCCACCGCGCCGCGGGCCACCATCGGGCCGCGCACGAGGATCTCCCCGGCCTGGGCGATCCGCAGCCCCACGCCGCGCAGCACCCGCCCGGGGCTGCCCGCCACCACCTGCGAGCAGGTCTCGGTCATCCCGTAGACCGGCACCACCGGGATGCCGGTGTCCGCCGCCCACTCCAGCAGCCCGGCCGGGATCGGCCCGCCCCCGAGTGCGATCGCGCGCAGCCCGGGAGTCTTGCGCAGGCCCGCCTCGCGCAGGCGGACGAGCATCGTGGGCACCAGCGAAGCCAGCGTCAGCCCTCCCCCTTCGAGCTCGGCCTTCACCCGCCGTGCGTCGAAGCTGTCGTGCAGCACCGCGGTGGTGTGGTTGATCGCGCACCGCACGAGCACCCCCAGGCCGCCCACGTGGTGAAGCGGCAAGGGGCACAGCCAGCGGTCCGCGGAATCCACGCCCAGGGCATCGGCGGACGCCGCGGCGCTTGCGGCGTGGTTGGCGTAGGTGAGCTCCACCGCCTTGGCCTCACCGGTGGTGCCTGAGGTCCGGATCACGCTGTGCACGGCCTCGAGGTCGAGCTCGCGCGCCGGCGCCGGAACCCCCGCAGCGGAAAGGCGCGGCGCGGGTGAGCCGGCCGGCGGCCCCGGCTCGAGCACGGCACCGAGCAGCGGCAGCGCGTGCACCAGCTGGGCGAACGCGAGCCCGGGCGGATGTGTCACGGCCACACGGTCTCCCTCCCCCACCCCGGCCGCGGCGAGCCGGGCGGCCACTGCCGTTGCGCGGTCGAGTAGCTGCCCGTAGGTCAGCGAGCGCCCGTCGGCCTCAACCGCCTCGTGGTCGGGGCGCGCGCCCGCGGCGGCGGTCAGCCAGTCCTGCACGCCAGGAGGGTACGACCCGCCCGCGGCTACGCGGCCCCACGCTTCGGGATGCTCTCTACGTTGAGCCCGGATAGCGGGCTCAACGTCGCACGCATCTCGGTGGATCGCGGGGAACTATCGTTCGGCACCGGATGGCAGCCACCGAGAGCGACGCGAAGAAGAGCTGGACCGAGGAGCAGTCACGGCGCACGATCGAGCCGGGAGCCGACTGGCAGCCGGGCGGCGGCGAGTTCGAGGACATCCGCTACGAGACCGCGGACGGGATCGCGAAGATCACGATCGACCGCCCGGACGTGCGCAACGCGTTCCGCCCCAAGACGGTGGTCGAGCTGTCCCAGGCCTTCGAGCGCGCCCGCGAGGACACCGAGGTGGGAGTGATCGTGCTCGCCGGCGAGGGCCCGCTGGCCTTCTGCTCCGGCGGCGACCAGCGCGTGCGCGGCGACTCCGGCTACATGGCCGAAGGAGCGTCGGTCGGGCGATTCCACGTAACCGACCTGCACGTGCAGATGCGCCGCCTCCCCAAGCCGATCGTGGCGATGGTCGCCGGCTACGCCGTGGGTGGCGGCCAGGTGCTCCACGTGATCTGCGACCTCACCATCGCCGCGGACAACGCGCGCTTCGGCCAGACCGGGCCCAAGGTGGGCAGCTTCGACGGCGGCTTCGGCGCGGGCGTGCTGGCCGAGCTGGTGGGCCCGAAGAAGGCCAAGGAGATCTGGTTCCTCTGCCGGCAGTACGGCGCCCAGGAGGCGGTGGACATGGGCCTCGTAAACACCGTCGTGCCGGTGGAGGAGCTGGAGCGAGAGACGGTGCGCTGGTGCCGCGAGATGCTCGAGCTCTCCCCCCTGTCGCTGCGGCTGCTCAAGGCGAGCTTCAACGCGGCGGAGGACGGGCTGGCCGGCATCCAGCAGCTGGCCCACGACGCCAACCTCCTCTTCTACATGTCCGAAGAGGCCCAAGAGGGCCGCGACGCCTACAACGAGCGTCGCGCGCCGGACTTCGCCAAGTTCCCCAAGCGCCCTTGAGCACCGCCCGTGCCGGAGCCGGCGCGCCCGCCGGGGCGTTGCGCCTGTGGATCGTGGCCTCCCGGCCGCGGACGCTTCCGGCCGCCGGGGCGCCGGTGCTGGTGGGCACCGCGCTGGCGATCTCCGACGACGAGTTCCGCCCCCTGGCCTTCGTCGCCGCGCTGGTTGGCAGCGTGTTCCTGCAGATCGGCACCAACCTGGCCAACGACTACTCCGATGCCCGCCGGGGCGCCGACACCGAGGACCGCCTGGGCCCCGTACGGGTCGTCGCCGGGGGACTGATGCCGCCCCGCAGCGTCCTGGTGGGCACCTACGTGGCCTTCGCGGTGGCCGTGCTCGCCGGGGTCTACCTCACGGCCGTGGCCGGCTGGGAGATGCTCCTGGTGGGCGCGCTGTCGATCGTGGCTGGGGTGCTCTACACCGGCGGGCCCCGCCCGTACGGCTACGCGGGCCTCGGCGAGCTGTTCGTGTTCGTGTTCTTCGGGCTGGTCGCCGTGGTGTTCACCTACTACGCGCAGGCGGAGGAGTTTCCGTGGGAGGCATTCGTCCTGGCCGTGCCCGTGGGCCTGCTGGCCGCGGCGATCCTGGTGGTGAACAACGTGCGCGACCTGGAGACCGACCGCCGCGCGGGCAAGCTCACGCTGGCAGTGAGGCTGGGCCGTTCGCGCGCCCGGATCCTGTTCGGGGCGATGCTGGCGCTGGCGTTCGCCGTGCCGGTGGCGATCCCGCTGGCCGGCGGCCTGTCGTGGTGGGTGCTGCTCGCGCTGCTGGCGCTTCCGCTGGTGCCGTCGCTGCACCGCACCGTGGCCACCCGCACCGACGGCCCGGCGCTCAACGGCGCACTGGCCGCCGCCGGGCGGCTGCTTGCGGCCTTCTCGATCCTGCTCTCCGCGGGGGTGCTGCTCTCGTGAGGCGGTCGCTACTGCGCCTGAGCATCCCGCTGCGGGAGCCGTTCGTGACCTCCGGAGGCGTGGTCTCCGCGCGCGAGCTGGCAGTGATCCGGCTGGAGGACGACGAGGGCACGCTGGGCTTCGGCGAGGCGGCCCCGCTCGAGACCTACGACGGCGTGACCGTGGACGACGTGATCGATGCGCTGCGAGACGGGCCTCCGCCACGTGGGGCCCCTCCACAGGCGCGGGCGGCCTGGGAACTGGCCGAGCTGGATCTCCAGGCACGACGCCGGGGGCGGTCGCTGGGAGAGCCGGGAGCCGATGCCATCCCCGTGAACCTGACCCTGGCCGCGGGCCCGCCCGAGGAGGTGGCAGAGGCCGCCAGCGCCGGCGTGAGGGCGGGCTACTCGTGCTTCAAGGTGAAGGTGGGCCTCCCCGACGACCACGCGCGCGTGAGCGCGGTGCGCGAGGCGGTGGGCCCGTGGCCGGCGCTGAGGGTCGACGCCAACGGCGCCTGGAGCCCCGCCGAGGCGGTGCGCGCGATCGCCGCGCTGTCGGTCCACGATCTCGAGCTGGTGGAGCAGCCGTGCGCCACGCTGGAGCAGATGGCCGAGGTGCGCGGCCAGGTGGACGTGCCCGTGGCCGCGGACGAGTCGATCGCGGGGGCGGACGACGTACAGTCCGCCGTCGAGCTGGGTGCCTGCGACGCGGTGAACATCAAGCTCTCGTCTGCGGGCGGCTTGGGGCCCGCTCGCGACGCTCTGCGTGCAGCCCGCGAGGCCGGCCTCGCCGCGTGGCTGTCGAGCACGCTGGACGGCCCGTGGGGCATCGCGGCCGCCCTGCAGCTGGCCGCCGGGCAGCACATCCCGCTGGCCTGCGGCCTGGCCACGCTCGACCTGTTCGACGCCCGCATCGCCTGCGCTCTCCCCTCCCCGACCAAGGGGCTGATGGCCGTGCCTCAGGGGCCCGGGCTAGGCGTCGAGGTGTCAGACGAGGCGCTGGCCGAGGTGCTGGTCGAGGAAATCCGCTAGCAGCCCCGCCACCGCTTCCGGGCGCTGCAGCTGCGCAGCGTGGCCGGCGTTCTCCACGACCTGGACGGTGCCCCGCGGCACCATGCGCGCGATCCTCCGCGCGACCTCGCAGTAGCGCTCGTCGAGCTCTCCCGCCAGCGCGAGCACCGGGATGTCGAGCTCGTGCAGGCCCTGCCACAGAGGATCGAGCGTTCCCTGCCCCGCCGTGCGCAGCAGCATCGCCAGTCCCCGCGAGTCCTGGTCCAGCCGTCCCGGGCGCTGGGCCTCCAGCAGCTGCTCGGCTTGGTCGGCGAACAGCGGCTGGCGCTCCCACACCTCCACGATCTGCTCGATCGGCTGGGTCTCCATCCAGGACGCGAGCCTCTCGTCGGCCTCGGCGCGGGCGGCGCGCGTGGCGGGGGCCTCGATGCCCGCCGAGGCCCCCACGGTCACCAGGCCCGCGTAGCGCCCGGGCTCGCGGATCGCAGCGTGCAGCGCCAGCCGGCCGCCCAGCGAGTACCCGCACAACACGGCTCCCTCCCCCGCGTTCGCGATCTCGGCCAGGCGCCCCTCGAAGCTGTTCTCGGCATGGTCGAGCAGAATGCTGGGATAGCGTTCGGGCAATCCCTCGGCCACCGGTGCCCAGGCGTCGCCGGGCTGCATGAAGCCGGGCACGAAGACCACGGCGGGGCGCTGGGCTGAGCAGTCCATGGAAGAGATCATCCCGATCAACCCCACCTACGCTCCCATCCAGGCGCTGGTGGACGAGCTGGTGCGCTGCGGGATGCGCCACGCGGTCACGTCGCCGGGGTCGCGCAACGCGCCGCTGGCGCTCACCCTGGCGGGCCGGAGCGAGCTGGACTGCGTGTCTGTGATCGATGAGCGCGCGGCGGGGTTCATGGCGCTCGGGATGGCCAAGGCGAACGGCCGGCCCGTGGCCGTGACCTGCACGTCGGGCACGGCCGCCGCCAACCTCGCGCCTGCGGTTCACGAGGCGTGGCAGGCGCGCGTGCCGCTGATCGTGCTCACCGCCGACCGCCCGCCCGAGCTGCGCGAGGTGGGCGCCGGCCAGGCCATCGATCAGATCCGGCTCTACGGCTCGGCGGCCAAATGGTTCGTGGAGGTGGGCAACCACGCGCCCGGGCGCAGCACAGCCGAGCACTTCCGTGCGCTGGGCTGCCGCGCGTTCTGGACCGCCGCGGGCGGGCGCCCGGGACCGGTGCACCTGAACTTCCCGCTGCGGCAGCCACTCGATCCGGCTCCGTCCGAGATGGACGCCGGCGAGTGGGCCGGCCGCGACGGCGGCCGCCCGTGGGCGCAGCTGCGCGAGCACCCGCCGGCGCCCGACGCCAACGACGTGCAGCGCCTGGCCGACCGGATGGTGGAGGCTCCGCGGGGCGCCATCGTGTGCGGACCGGTGGCCGCCGACGTGGCCGAGCCGGTGGCCCGCCTGGCCGAGCAGAGCGGCTGGCCGGTGCTGGCCGAGCCGGCCGCGGGCGTGCGCTGCGGCGAGCATGACCGCTCGCACGTGGTGGCCGGTTACGACGTGATCCTCCGCGACGAGGCCTTCGCCTCCGCCCACGCCCCGGACCTGGTCCTGCGGGTGGGCGACACGCCCACCTCCAAGCCGCTACGCGGCTGGCTGGCCGCCGCCTCAGCCCAGGCGGTGCTCGATCCCCACGCCGCCTGGCACGAGCCCACCCGCAGGGCCGAGCTGCTGCTGCACGCCGAGCCCGCGGCCGCCTGCGACGCGCTCGCTGCCGCGCTGGAGATGCGCGGGGGTGCGCCCGGCGGCACCTGGCTCGAGGAGTGGCGCCACGCGGATTCCCTGGTGGCGCCCGCTCTCGCGCAGGCGCCGGAGCCCTGCGAGCCGCGGGCCTACATCGCGGCCG
Source organism: Thermoleophilaceae bacterium (assembly GCA_035646775.1). Classification (GTDB taxonomy): domain Bacteria; phylum Actinomycetota; class Thermoleophilia; order Solirubrobacterales; family Thermoleophilaceae; genus JAAYBF01. The sequence continues at coordinate 34,097 of DASROS010000055.1, forward strand.
CCGGCGCGCTCGAGCCCGGGGCGCTGGTGTGGACCGCGTCCTCGATGCCGGTACGCGACGTGGAGGCCTTCTGGCCCGCCGGCCCCGAGCGCACGCGCTTCCTCGCCAACCGCGGCGCGAACGGGATCGACGGCACGATCGCCTCGGCCGCGGGCGCCGCACGGGCCACCGGCGCTCCCACCCTGGCCCTGACCGGCGAGCTGGCGCTGCTGCACGACATCGGCGGCCTGCTGGCGGCCCGGCGCGCCGGCATCGACCTCACGGTGCTGTGCGTGGACAACGGCGGCGGCGGCATCTTCGACTTCCTGCCGGTGGCGGACAGCGCCGACCGCGCCGCGTACGAGACGCACGTTGCCACACCGGCCGGACTCGACCTCGAGGCGCTGTCCGCCCTGGCCGCGATGGCCTACAGGCCCGTGAGCAGCGACGACGAGATCCGCGCGGCGGTGTCGGCGGGCCCGGGCCTGGTGCACGTGCGAACCGACCGCGCCGCCAACGTGGAGGTGCACCGCGAGATCGCGGCGCGCGTGTCGGCGGCGATGCGCGGCACGGCCGGCTGAAGCTTTCGTCACTCGATCTCGGCGCGCGTCAGCGCAATCACATCGCCGCGGTCGACCGGTCGGCCCGAGGCGCGTTTCATTGCGATGAGGTCGTCTCGGCCGGCGACCACCACCGCCACGCCACCGACCTCGAGCACCATCGCCCGCTCGCGCAGCTTCGGGAAAGGGGCCGCCCCAGGCGGGTCGCGGTGGATGTCGACGCCGCCCGCGTCAGTGTCGAGGATCAGCGTTCCATGGCCGTCCAGCGCCTTGGCCAGCGACCATCCCCGCGGCGGCTCAGCCGCTCCGGAGGGCCGCGCGCCCAGCTCTTCAAGCGCGGCTGCGAGCGAGGCGCGGGCGGCGGGGCCCGGCGCGGGCACGAGGTCCGCGTCCTGAGTGGTGCGGACGTGACCGTGGGCTTGCACCGCGAGCCCCCCGATCAGTACGTACTCGACGCTGTGGCGAGCGAGCGCGGCGAAGATCTCGGCCGCGTCGAGTGGGACGTCGCGGCGCGTCACCGGTGTCCGCCCGCGGGGCTCACGAGGCGTCACCGTGGGCTCGGCGGCCGGCAGCCGACAGCTGCCCCGCGAGCCGGTTCCAGCTCAGGGCGAGTGCGAGCCGCTCGGCGGGCTCTCGGTTGAGCGTGTCGCGCAAGTGATCCTCGTCCCATTCCACCGCCGCCCGCTGTGCGGACAGACCGAGCTCCTCGCCCATGGCCCACAGCAGCCGTTCCAAGGTCGCGACGCTGGGCGAGAGCTCGCCGCGCTCCACTCGGCTCACGGCCGCCTGGGTCGTTCCCGCGCGGAGCGCGAGTCGCGTCTGCGAGAGGCCGTGGGCTTCGCGCCGGGCGCGGACGAGCGCGCCTGCCTGATCGGTAGCGGCCACGATGTGACTATATCGGATCCGATATGGGCCAC
>DASROS010000056.1:0-4542 GCA_035646775.1 Thermoleophilaceae bacterium
CGCCGAGCGTCGTCAGCGCCTCGAGGACCGCCAGGAGATCGCCCTGCTGCTCCCCGTCTCCGGAGGCTGACCGGCGCACGACCGCCACGACTGAAAAGGAGCCCGCTCATGGCCATCCAGGAATCCCCCGCACGGACCGGCGAGGCCCGCCAGACCGTCCTCGTCGACACCTTCACCGACGGCCTGCTCGGACCGGAGGTCCCGATGCTGGGCCCGGTCGCCGACGGCGGGCACGTCGTGTGGAACTCGACCCCCGGCTGTTGGGGGCCGATGATCACGCCGTCGATCCGCGGCGGCCACGAGGTCTGCCAGCCCGTCGCCGTCGACGGCGCGAAGGCGGGGGATGCCGTGGTGATCCGCATCAAGGACATCGAAGTGACCTCCCTGGCCACCTCGTCGGGCAACGACCAGCCGATGGAGGGCCGCTTCAACGGCGATCCCTACTGCGCGCCGGTCTGCCCGGGCTGCGGGACGGAGTGGCCGGAGACCCGCGTCGAGGGCATCGGGCAGGAGTCGGTGCGCTGCACGGGCTGCGGCGCGGACTGCACGCCGTTCACGTTCACCAACGGCTACACGATGGCGTTCGACGAGCTGCGCTCGCTCGGGGTCACCGTGCCGCGCGAGGCGGCCGAGGGCTTCGCCCGCGAGGCGGCCCGCTTCGCGGCGCTGCCCGACAACTCCGTGCAGAACCCCATCCTCGGCTTCGCGCCGCACGACATCGTCGCGCTGGCCACACGGCTGCGCCCGTTCATGGGCCAGATCGGCACGTCGCCCTCGACGACGATCCCCGACTCCCACAACGCGGGCGACTTCGGCTCGTTCCTGGTCGGGGCGCCGCACCGCTACGCCCTCGACGCGCAGGAGCTGCAGCGCCACAAGACCGACGGGCACATGGACATCGACGCCGTGCGCGCGGGCGCCATCCTCGTCTGCCCGGTCAAGCTCGACGGCGCCGGCGTCTACCTCGGCGACATGCACGCGCTCCAGGGTGACGGGGAGATCGCCGGCCACACCTGCGACGCGGCCGGCACCGTCACGCTGCAGGTCGAGGTCCTCAAGGCGCTGGGCAACGACGGCCCGATCCTCTTCCCGCTCGAGGAGGACCTGCCGTTCCTGGCTCGGCCGCTCAGCCGCCCCGAGCGCGAGCGGGCCCTGGCGCTCGCGCGCCGGCACGGCATGGACGCGCTCGAGGAGTCGCTGCCGATCTCGGTGATCGGCACGGGCCCCGACCTCAACTCGGCCACGGACAACGGGCTGGCGCGGGCGGCGGAGCTGCTCGACATGTCGGTCCCCGAGGTCAAGAACCGGGCGACGATCGCCGGCGCGATCGAGATCGGCCGGCACCCCGGCGTGGTCCAGGTGACCTTCCGCGCGCCTGCCGAGCGGCTGGAGGCGCGCGGCCTCCTGGGCTACGCGGTCGAGCAGTACGGCGAGCGCTGATGAGATAGGCTGACTTGCTCCGCGATCGAGCGAGGTGCACTACGAGCGACGCCACGCGTGAGGCAGTAGCAGGTTGGCTGGGGCTCGCCCCGCACGGGGCCCGGCCCGCGCTCGGCTCGCCGGCGCCCATCGTGCGACAGCCCGTTACCCGGGAGCCGCCGCCGCTAGACGCGCACGTCGAGCTGCCCGCCGGCAGCTACGCGGTGGGGGAGCCCGGCGAGGAGCGCCGCGTGGAGCTGGACTCCGTGCTGCTCGGGCGCTGGCCCGTGGTCAACGCTCACGCGCGCCGGTTCGTCGAGGAGACGCGTCGCGGCGTGCCGGCCGTGCTCGCGGCCAAGCTCGCCGATTCGCAGCTGGCCGACCATCCCGCCACCGACGTCTCGCTCGCCGATGCGCTGGCGTTCTGTGCCTGGGCCACCGAGCGGCTGGGCCGCGACGTCCGCCTGCCGACCGGCGACGAGTGGGAGGCGCTCGCGCGCGGGGGCGACGGGCGCCCGTGGCCGTGGGGCGACGTCTTCGAGGCCGAGCGCTGCACCTGCGCGGAGGCCGGCTGGGGCTGGACGGCGCCGGTGACCGCGCACCCGCACGGCGCCGGCCCTTCCGGGGCCGAGCAGCTCGCCGGCAACGTGTGGGAGTGGGTCGCCGGCCGCGGGCCCGACGGCTGGGCCGTCGTGCGGGGAGGCTGCTACCTCGACCACGCCTGGGGGGTGCGCGCCTCGCGCGCGCTGGCGGCCGATCCCGCGCGCGCCACGCCGACCACCGGCTTTCGCATCGCCATCGACGTCAACCACGACCCCGGGAGCGAGACGTGACAGACACCCGGCCACCCGACCGCCCGGCGCTCATCGACGCGCTGCGGGAGGTCTATGACCCCTGCTGCGCGGACCGCGGCATCAGCATCGTCGACATGGGCGTCGTCGAGGACGTGCGCGTCGACGCCGGACGCGTCGAGGTGGACCTCGTGCTCACGACGGGCTGGTGCCCGTTCGTGACGGCGATGTCCGACGCGATCCCCGAGCGACTGCGCGCCGTCGCCGGCGTGCAGGACGTCCACGTCCAGGTCGTCTGGGATCCGGTCTGGACCGAGGAGCGCCTGTCGCCCTCGGCCCGCGAGAAGCTCACGCTCCCGCTCGAGGAGCTCATCCCCTACCGCGAGCGTCGGCTCGCCCAGCAGAGAGGAGCCTGAGATGGCCACGATCGAGACCCGGCCCGGCGAGGGGGCGGCCCGCGAGCGCAAGGTCGACGCGTTCGTCTTCGACTGCGTCTGCCACGTCTTCAACTTCGACCCGGCCAACGCCCTCGGGACGCCCGGGCAGATGTTCGACGAGCACCTCTACGCCTTCCACCAGCTGCTCACGCGCGAGGACGAGCCCGTGCTCTCGCGCGAGCAGTTCTTCCGCGAGTGGAGCGTGGAGGAGATCTACGAGATGGTCATCGAGGGCTCGGACACCGACATGATCGTGGCCCAGCCGCTGCCGCTGACCGACCTGTTCCACGACGGCCTCTCGCCGTGGGAGAAGTGCGCGGAGATGGCGGCCAAGCATCCCGACCGCGCGATCTTCTGGGGGTCGGTGAACCCGCTTGAGGGCAAGAAGGCCCTTGACCTGATGACGCGCCAGGTGGAGGACCATGGAGCACGCGCGTTCAAGTTCTACAACGTGCGCTACGACTACGGGCAGCCGTTCCCGTGGCGCATGGACGACCCGCGGATCGCCTACCCGGTATTCGAGCGCGCGCAGGAGCTCGGGATCAACCTGATCGGCGTCCACAAGGGTGTGCCGCTGGGGCCGCAGCCGATCGAGCACACGCGCACGTTCGACATGGACGGCGCGGCGGCCAACTTCCCGGACATCAACTTCGTGATCTTCCACGTCGGCCTGCCGTGGCTCGACGAGGTGCTGTGGCAGATCGTGCGCTACCCGAACCTCTACGCCTCGATCGCCGCGACGGTGAACTTCATCGCGCGCCAGCCGCGGGTCTTTGCGGAGATGCTGGGGAAGATGATGTGGTGGTGCGGGGAGGACAAGATCATCTACGGCGGCGAGTCGCCCATCTGGCACCCCCGATGGGCGCTCGAGGAGTTCTGGAACTTCGAGCTCCCGCGCGACATCGTGGAGGAGCGCGGCTACCCGCAGCTCACCGAGCAGGCCAAGCGCAAGATCCTGGGGGAGAACCTCGCCCGCCTGCACGGGATCGACGTCGAGGCCAAGAAGGCGGAGCTCGGCGTGCCCGACTGATACAAGGGCTCGATCTCCGCCGGCCGGCTACGGAGTCGGCGCCGGGTTCGGGGTGGGCGTCGGCGTCGGCGTCGGCGTGGGAGTTGGCGTAGGCGTCGGCGTGGCTGGCGGGGCCGCCGGCGCGCGCCGGCGGCGCGGTCGTCGCCTCGGGAGTCGGCCGCTGTCCGGCGTGGCCGTCTCCTCCTGCCGGGGCTTCTGGGCCCGGGGTTCTGCTCGTCCTGTGGCCGGCTGGGCGTTTCGTCCCCCTGAGTCGGAGACCTGCGCTCCGCGCGGCTGCGCGCGATAGGTGCCGATCAGGTAGTCGTCGGGTCGCATCACCGAGGTGAGGCCGACGATCGTCGCCTCCTCGCCGGCGGCGGAAATAGCCGCCCGCGTCGTTGACGCCTGCGTGATTCGAGCTGCGCCCCGCCTGAACGGCGCTCTGGCCGCGGATATGCTTGTCGGGCATGGGTGAGTGGAGCTCGCGGCACTCAGAGGCACCGGACCCCGCCCCGCAGGCCTGGTGCGTCTGCGGCGAGAAGGTCACCGTCGCCGACGCGCGGGAGGTGACCCTGCCCAACGGTCGTCCCGGCTGGGAGGGCTACTGCCCCGAGTGCGGCGCCCCTCTGTTCGCGATCCGCCGCAAACCGGCGGGCGGCTGACGCACCACAGCTGAGGCCGCGTCTCGTCTGGCCGGCGCAGCGCTACGCTTCGGGCTTGGACGCCTACCTCGCAGTGGCGAGCAAGCGCGACCAGCGGGAGTACGCCGAGAGGCCAGTTCCGGAGTACGCTGAGAGGCCAGTTCCGGAGGACGCGGTGAGGCGGATCCTCGACGCCGGCCGCATCGCCGGAAGCGCCAAGAACCGTCCGCCGTGGCTGTTCCTCG
>DASROS010000057.1:0-26496 GCA_035646775.1 Thermoleophilaceae bacterium
GGCCCGCACGGAGAACGCGCTCGCGCCGACGCGAGGATTGACCCACACGATCCTGTGGGCCAGGCGCGCGAGGCGCTCCATCTCGCGTCCCACGAGCATCGGGTCGCCGCGCTCCCAGCCATCGGAGAGGATCACGACCACAGCGCCGCGGGCCATGCCGCGACGCCCGTGGCGGTCGTTGAACGCCTTCAGCGCGTCACCGATCCGGGTTCCGCTCGACCAATCCGGCGCCGCGGTGGCGGCGCGCTGGATCGCACGCTCGGGGTGGCGGGAGGCCAGCGCGCGGGTCAGGCGGGTCAGCCGCGTGGCGAAGACGAACGCCTCGGCTTTCGGACCGCTCCCGACGGCACAGGTCAGGAACTGCAGGTAGGCGCGGGCGTAGGGCTCCATCGAACCCGAGATGTCGCACAGCATCACGAGCCGGCGGCGGGCGATGCGCCGGCGCCGACGCGCGAGGCGGATCGGCTCGCCCCCGGTACGCAGACTGGCTCGCAGGGTCCGCCGCATGTCGATGTGCTGGCCGTGACGCCCCTTCTGGTAGCGCCGTGTGCGCCGCAGTGGGGTGGCGAGCTCCAGGCGCGACATGAGCCGGTAGAGCTGCGCAAGCTCATGGGGTTCGAGCGCATCGAAGCTCTTGCCGGCCAGCAGCTCCTCGTCGCTTGCCATCGCCAGCGGAACGTCGACCTCGGCGCCACCCTCATCATCGTCGCGCGCACGTGGCGGCGACGACGCCACGCTCGCGCGCGGATCGCGCTCGGTCGACTCCCCGGGCGAGGTCTTGTGATCGGACTTCGGCCGCTCGTCTGGCGGCGCGGCGACGGTCTGCGCATCGTCGGGGACCACGCTGTCGGGTGCGGCCGGGTTGCCGAAGATCGAGAAGAAGACCGCGTCGAAGGCCTTGGCGTGCGCCTGGTCGGACACGAACACCGAACGGGCGGTCCAATACAGCCGCCGACGGGTGATCGGCCGCACGAGCGTGAGCGCCCGCGCGAAGTCCGCCGGGCGCTCGGGCGTCATCGGCACGCCGGCATCGTGCAGGCGCCGGCTCAATGCCCCGGCGAGGGGCGGCAGGTCGAGGTGGATGGTCTGCACCCCGAACTCGGGGTCGGACACGCCGGCGTCAGTCACCGCTGCGCACGAGCTGCTCGAGGCCGGCCGCGCGGATCACCTCCTGGTCCTCGTCGTACTTGAGCACCGACCCGAGGGTGAGGTTCACGGCCGCGGCATCCAGGCGCTCGATCCCGAGCAGGCTCAGGGCCGCCAGCCAGTCGATCGCCTCGGCGATCCCCGGTGGCTTCTGCACGTCGCTGTCGCGCATGCGAGCGACCGCGTCCGCGACCTGGACCGCCAGCGTCTGGGAGGAGCTCTTCACCCGGCGGCGCACGATCTCCACCTCGCGCTGGGGGGTCGGGTAGTCGATCCAGTGGTACAGGCAGCGGCGCTTCACGGCGTCGTGGAGATCACGCGTGCGGTTGGACGTCAGCACGATGATCGGCGGATGGGTGGCCACGATCGTGCCGAGCTCCGGGATGGTCACGCTGGCGTCCGCCAGCAGCTCGAGCAGAAAGGCCTCGAAGTCGTCGTCGGCGCGGTCGATCTCGTCGATCAGCAGCACCGCGGGCCGCGGGCCGGGGTGCTCGAGCGCGCGCAGCAGCGGTCGCCGGATGAGGTAGTCCGGACCGAACAGCTCCTCCTCGCGCAGAGTCGAGCCGCTGGAGTCGGCGAGCCGGATGCTCAGGAGCTGCCGGGGATAGTTCCACTCGTACAGCGCCTCCGCCGCGTCGATCCCCTCGTAGCACTGCAGGCGGATCAGCGGCGTGTCGAGCACGGCGGCCAGCGATCGGGCCGCTTCCGTCTTGCCGACACCCGCCTCGCCCTCGAGCAGCAGGGGCTGGGGCAGGCGCAGGCTCAGGAACATCGACGTCGCCAGGCCCTCGTCGACGAGGTAGTCCACATCAGCGAGACGCTGAGCCAGCGTCTCGACGTCGGGCACGAGCTGGCGGACCTCGCCGGCTGCCTCTCCCGTGACCTCCGGCGGGCTCATGCCGGGGCCGCGGCGAGGACCGCCTGGTAGTCCTCCGGGGTGTCGACGTCGAGGGGGATCTGACCCGCGACCGCAACCTCCGTCACGTCGCCGGCGCGCTGGTCGAGCAGTCGCCAGACGCCCTTGTCTCCGTGGAGGTCGGCGAGGTCGGCGAACGTGCTGCGCGCGAACGCGATCGGGTGCCCGCGTCCGTCGTCGTAGCGGCATATGGCCAGCGGCGCGTCGCCACGGCCTTCCAGCAGCGCCGCCACCGTGGCCGCCGTCACGCCCGGCTGGTCTCCGAGCATCAGCACCATCACGTCGCAGCAGGGGTCCACGATGCCGAGCGCCGCGGCGATCGACGACGAACAGCCCGCGCCGTAGGCGTCGTTGACGACCACGTCGGCGCCCGCCAGGTCCACGCTCGCGCGAACCTCGTCCGCCGCGCCGCCGATCGCGATGACGAGCTGGTCGAACGGGCACGTACGCGCGACGCCGGCGACGTGGCCCAGCAGGGTCCCGTCCCCGTAGGGGAGCAGCTGCTTGGGCCGGCCGAGGCGGCTCGACCCACCGGCGCCGAGCACGAGCCCGGTGACGAAGGGGTGCGGTGCTCGCCGGAGAGCCTCCGGTGTGGTGCTCGCCGGAACGACGTTCCGGCTGCGCTCCTCCCCGGGGAACGTTCCGGCTGCGCTCCTCCCCGGGAAGGGATCACTCCGCGACGGCATGCTCGTGCTGCTCCTCGAACTCGGCCTTGCAGCCCTCGCAGCAGAAGTAGACCGTCTCGCCGTCGTGCTGGACCGAAGGCGTGCTCGCCACGGCAGCGACCGTCATCCCGCAGATGGGGTCGACGGCGGTCACGGATCGCTGATCGCGACGCACGGCGATGATCTTGGCGAGGATCGACAACGCGATCTCGGCGGGGGTGCGCGCGCCGATGTCGATGCCGGCGGGCACGTCGATCCGCTCGACGAGCTCCTTGGACACGCCGTCGCCACGCAACTCGCCGATCACGCCCGCGCCGCGCTTGCTGCTGGCGACGAGGCCGACGTAGGGCATGCCTGACTCGAGGCCGCGCCGGAGCGCGTGAAGCTCGTCCTGCCCGTGCGCCGCGACGACGAGCGCGAGATCGTCGGGCCGAGGATCGAGAGCACCGCCGTCCACGCCGACGACGTCGAGCCCGAGCCCGGGGCCGATCCGCAGGACCGCGCCCGCGATCGGCGTCTCGCCCACGACCAGGACACGCGGCGCGGGAAGGACGGGCTCGAGGAAGACCTCGATCGCGCCGCCCGACAGGCACGGGTTCTGGACTGTCACGGACCCGTCCTCGCTGGCCACCTCCTCGCCGGCGGGGTCCGCCTCCGTCGCGACCTCCTCGTCGAAGGGAAGGATCCGCAGCAGCACCGCCTCACCGCTCTGGATCGCCTTCAGCGCGTACGCGCGCACGCTGTGCTCCGCGCAAGCACCGCCGGCGAAGCCCTCGATCGTCCCGTCACCGAGCACGAGCGCCACGTCCCCCGCCTTCGCGCTCGTCGGGCGCTCCACGCGCACCACCGTCGCGGTCACGAACGCCTCGCCCTGCGCGGCGAGCTCCTGCGCCCGCCGCGACATAGCGGCGGTCATCATTGCGGCGGCTCGGGACGCCCCTGCATCGCCGCCCAGACACGGGCCGGGGTGCACGGCATGTCGATGTGCTCGACCCCGTGCGTCTCGTGCAGCGCGTCGATCACCGCGTTGACGATCGCCGGCGGCGAACCGACAGTCGGCGACTCGCCGACGCCCTTGGCGCCGAGCGGGTGGTGGGGGCAGGGCGTGACCGTCTCTCCCAGCTCGAAGTCGGGGCACTCGAGCGCGGTCGGGATGAGGTAGTCCATGAACGACGAGTTGAGGCAGTTGCCCTCCTCGTCAAACGAGATCAGCTCCATCAGCGCGATACCCACGCCCTCGGCGAGCCCGCCGTGGATCTGGCCGTCGACGACCATAGGGTTGATCCGCACGCCGCAGTCGTCGACCGCGATGAAGCGCCGGACCGTGACATGGGCGGTGTCGGGGTCGATGTCGACGACGGCGATGTACGCGCCGTAGGGGTACGTGAGGTTCGGCGGGTCGTAGATCACCTGCGCGTCGAGTCCGCCCTCCATGTCGGCCGGCATCGGCTCTCCGCTATACGCCCGCGAAGCGATGTCCTCGATCATCGCTCCCTTCTCGGGATCGCCCTTGACGTACCAGTTGCCCTTCTCCCAGGCCAGATCCTCGGGCCTGCACTCCAGCATCGTCGCCGCGATCAGGCGCGCCTTGTCGCGCACCTTGCGCGAGACGACCGCGACCGCCCCGCCGGAGACCGGCGTCGACCGGCTGCCGTAGGTGCCCAGGCCGTAGGGCGACTTGTCGCTGTCGCCGTGGCGGACCTCAACGTCCTCCGGCGGGATGCCGAGCTCCTCCGCGACGATCTGCGCAAACGTGGTCTCGTGCCCCTGGCCCTGGGTCTGCGCGCTGATGCTGACCACCGCCTTGCCCGAAGGGTGCACGCGCAGATCGGCGCCGTCGTTCATGGACAGCCCGAGGATGTCCATGTGCTTGCGCGGCCCCGCGCCGACGCCCTCCGTGAAGAAGGACACGCCGATGCCCATCAGCTCGCCACGGGCGCGCTTCTCGGCCTGCTCGCGGCGCAGATCGTCGTAGCCGGCGATCTCCTTCGCGACGTCCATCGTCTTGGCGTAGTCGCCGGAGTCATAGGTCCAGCCGGTCGTCGTCTCGTACGGGAACTGCTCGGGGGCGATGAAGCTGCGCATGCGCAGGTCGATCGGGTCGGCCTTCATCTCGAGTGCCAGCGCGTCGACCATCCGTTCGACGAGGTAGACGGCCTCTGTGATGCGGAACGAGCACCGGTATGCCACACCCCCGGGCGCCTTGTTCGTGTAGACCGCCTTGACCTTGACGTGCGACGCCTGCAGGTCGTAGGACCCGCAGACGATGTGGAAGAACCCGGCCGGGAACTTCGTCGGCTGGGCCGTGCTGTCGAAGGCGCCGTGGTCGGCGATGGCGTCCACCCGCAGACCGGTGATCTTGCCGTCCTTCGAGCACATCTCGCCGCGCATCACGTAGTCGCGGGCGAAGCCCGTGGACATCAGGTTCTCGGAGCGGTTCTCCACCCACTTGACCGGCACGCCGGCCACGATCGAACCGGCGATCGCACAGACATAGCCCGGGTAGACCGGCACCTTGTTCCCGAAGCCGCCGCCGATGTCGTTGCAGCGGATCCGGATCATGTGCTCGGCGAGCCCCGCGACGTGCGCGTAGACCGTGCGGTGCGCGTGCGGCGCCTGGCTGCCGTTGTAGATGTCGAGCTGGCCGGTCTCCGGGTTGAAGTCGGCGATGATGCCGCACGTCTCGAGCGGCGCCGGGTGACACCGCGGGTAGATGATGTCGCGGGTCACGACGGTGTCGGCCTCGGCGAATGCGCGTTCGGTCGCCGCCTCATCGCCGGCCTCCCAGGTCGGGCTCGCGAGATTGTCGCGCTGGCCGGACTTGTCGTCGCGGATCAGCGGCGCCTCGGGGTCGAGCGCCTTGCGGGCGTTGACGACCGCCGGCAACGGGTCGTACTCCACTTCGATCAGCGCAAGCGCGTCGTTGGCCGAGTACTCGTCGGTCGCGATCACGAACGCGACCTCCTGACCCTGGAAGCGGACCTTGTCGCCGGCGAGGACGGCCTGCGTGTCGTAGGAGATCGTCGGCATCCACGCCAGGCCGAGCGTCTCGAGGTCCTTGGCGGTGACCACGGCGGCGACGTTGGGATGGGCCAGCGCGGCCGACGTGTCGATCGAAAGGATGCGCGCGTGGGCGTACGGGCTGCGCAGGACGGCGCCGTACACCATCCCCGGCAGCTTGATGTCGTCGAGGTAGGTGCCCTCGCCGCGGATGAAGCGCGGGTCCTCCTTGCGCTTCAGACGACCAAAGCCGATCGGACGTTCGGTCGTGGGACTCGGAAGGTTCTCGACAACAGTCATGCTCATGCCTCCAGTTTCGCAGCGGCTTCGTGGTCGGCCGCCCAGCGGACGGCACTGACGATGTTCTTGTACCCGGTACAGCGGCAGATGGCGCCAGAGATCGCGGTCCGGATCTCGTGGTCGGTGGGATCCGGGTTCTCATCCAGCAGGGCGCGAGCCGTCATCAACATCCCCGGCGTGCAGAATCCGCACTGCAGAGCGTGGCGCTCGTGGAAGCCCTGCTGGATTGGGTCCAACTGGCCGTCCACCTCGAGTGCCTCGACCGTCCGGATCTCATGGCCCTCGCACATCGCCGCCAGGATCGTGCACGACTTGACCGGCTGGCCGTCCATCTGCACCACGCAGGCACCGCAGTTGGACGTGTCGCAGCCCCAATGGGTGCCTGTCAGGCCGGGGGTCTCGCGGATGAAGTGGACGAGTAGCTGGCGCGGCTCGATCTCGCGGGAGACCTGCTCGCCGTTGACCGTTATCGACACGTGCATGATCAGGCCTCCTGTTGCAGAGCGCGCGCCGTCGAGCGGCGCAGCGCGCGGTGGGTGAGCACGCCGGCGAGATGGCGCTTGTAGTCGATCGGCCCGCGACCGTCGGCGCTCGGAGAGCAGTCCTCCGAAGCGATCTCGCCCGCTTGGGCGAACAGCTCCTCCGACGGCGCCTTGCCGCGCAGCAGCTCCTCGGCTCGCGTGAGGTGGATAGTCGTCATCCCGACCGCGCTGAGCGCGATGCCTACGTCGGCGATCGTGCCGCCGTCGATCCATAGAGCCGCCGAGGCCGCGGCGATGGCCCAGTCGCCGGCGCGACGCTCCACCTTCTCGTGCGCGCTGCCCGCGCCCTGACGCACCGGCACGCGGACCTCGGTCAGCATCTCGCCCGCTCCCACCGCGGTCATGTAGGGGCCTACGTGGAAGTCCTCCATTCCGACCACCCGCTCGCCGCCGGTGCCGCGGATGACGACCTGCGCCTTGGTTGCCGAGCAGACGGCCGACAGGTCTTCGGCCGCGTCCGCCTGGCACAGCGAGCCGCCGATCGTGCCCCGGTTGCGGACAACTGGGTCGGCGATCACGGTCTCGGCGTCGGCGAAGAGCGGGAAGCGCTGCGCGAGCAGCTCGGACTTCAACAGGTCGACGTGCCGGGTGAGCGCGCCGATCCTGATCTCACCGTCCTGCTCGCGGATGTAGGCGAGCTCCGCGAGGTCGTTGATGTCGATCAGATGCTCGGGGCTGGCCAGCCGCAGCTTCATCATCGGTAGCAGGCTGTGACCCCCGGCGATGATTCGCGCCTCGGAGCCGAGCCGCTCGAGCGCCGCTATCGCGCCCTCCACGCTGGTGGCACGCTCGTACTCAAATGGCGCAGGGGTCTGCAAGCGGTGCTCCTATCGGATCAGGAACGACGCACCGGGGGCCGCTTACGAGGAGCCCCGATGTCGTCGCGCTGTTCGTATTGGACGGGTGCATCGGCGCCGATGGCCGGCGACCCCGGTAGTTTTTCCGGACCCGTATGACGGACGTCCGGGTAGAGCTGTCGCGCCGCCAGGCTGCCCCCCTCGACGTTCCTCAGCAGCTCACCCTCCGGGCTCGCGGCGGCGATCGGCGCCTCGCGTCCGAGCCGCGCGAGCGTGAGCGTGCCTTTCGTATAGACCTCGCCGATGCGCGGCGGGTCGATGTCGGTGCTCTCGGGGAAGTTGCGCAATCCGGCGGCGCCGGCCCCCGGGTAAACGCCGTCGATGAGGCCGACGGCGTCGCTCATGCCCGCCTTCTTCACGAGCAGGCCCTCAAGCAGGTCGACGCCCGCGTCGAGTTGCCCGTTGATCGCGGTCACGACATCGTTGACCGGCGCGCTCTTCTCCACGATCTCGCCGACGCCGGCGATGACGTCGTCCAGGCCGGCGGTGATCTTCCGCAGCTCCAAGATCGTCGAGACGAGGAAGTAGACGAGCGCGAGGACGATCAGCAGGACGGCGAAGATCATGGCCACCCCGGCTGCGACGACTGCCAGCACGGTCATGGCTGCTCCGCCTCGGCGTCGTCGAGGATCACGTCGAGCGAGCCGCCGTAGTTGGCGAGTCCGGCGACCGTCTGCGTTATCTGGTCCTGGGTCGTCAGCAGCAGCGGGGCGGCGTCGAGGTCCTTCGAGCCCGCGGCCGCCACGTTCGCGATCCCCTGCACGGAGGGCACGATGCTCTTGGCCGCCTCGAGCACACCGCGCAGCAGGTACACGACCACCGGGACGATCACTACAAGCAGGACGATGTTGCCGATCCACCAGAGGGTCATCGCGGTCTCCTCTCGGCGACGATCGCGGCCTTGCGGGCGATCCCAGGCAGGGCGCCGAGGATCACGTCGAACTGAGCGTTGATCGCCTTGACCGCGCCCTCGAGCGGGCGCAGGTGCTGGGACTCGACGCCCTCCAGCGCGGACTCGAGCGTCGCGAGGCCCTCCGAGATCGCCATCAGGCCCCTGCGGGCCTGGATCAGCGCGACGGCGAGCACGACGATGACGAGCACCGCGAGCGCGACGCTGAGCGCGATCATGCCTTGCCGAACCCGTCGGTCAGCGCGTTCATGTAGCCGTCCTGGACCACGGCCTCGTCCACGATCTGTGCCAGCACGGGCGCGGTCGCCTCGAGCTGGGGAATGTTCGCCGTGTTCGCGCCGACGTTGCCCGCGATCTCCAGCAGGCCCTCGACCGACCGCTGGATCCTCCCGATGTACATCAGGAGCAATCCGAGCAGGGCCGCGACCACCAGCGCCGCGGCGAGCCCGATGACGAGGGCGATCGTGAAGTAGGTGTCGCCGGAGGCCGCGAGCAGCGTCATCTTCCGACCGCCACCTTCCGGAGCGCCCGCGCGGCGTGCAGCACCCTTACGCCCGAGTCGTTGATCCGCGCGACGCCGTCGAGCTCGGCCGTCTGGCTGCGGACCACCTCGACGGCCTGCTCAGCCGTCCTGGCCTGCTCCGCGATCCGCTTCGCCAGCGCGACGACCGTGATCACGATCACCGCAGCCACAGCAATCACGACGACGCCGAGCACGAGCCCCACCGCCCAGCCGGTGGACGCGACCGTCAGCACACGAGACCGTGAGACAGATCCGGTGCAATGGTCATCAGCTTCTCCTCGCCTCGTGCACTTGCATGGCGTTCCCCGACGCGGAGTCTAAACAAACGACCAGCCTGGGTGCAAAAGCATTCAGACCACTGCGGTCAGGCGGCGAGGGCCAGCAGCGAGGCGCGGTGGCGATGGTAGGCGGCTGCCCCGTCTCCGTCGAGGGCCACGATACGCACGAGTGGCGGGTGGCCCATGGCCACAACAGCGAGGTCTCGCAGCGCGTCGTTGTAGGCCCGTTCGCGCTGCACACCGCCGAAGCCAAAGCCCTTGGCGGCCAGGCCGCGTGAGAGTCCGTCAGTCCTCGAGCACCAGGCGCGGCACAGATCCTTGTGCTCGCCGAGGTCGAAGCCAACGACCACATCCGCGGGGTAGAGCTCGAGCGCGGTCAGGCGGAACGAGGTGAAGTGCGGTGGCCCGTCGACCTCGATCACGGTTCCCGTCGGTGCGTGCACGAGATCGACGGGAAGCAGCAGGTTCTCGCGGGACGCGTACAGGACCGAGAAGTCGCCCTTGAGCCGGGCGTAGATCGCGCCGAGCACCTGCAGCGCGGCGGTCACCGGCGCGACGAGGGTGGGGTCGCGCCGCGCCTTGGCCACGCGCTCGAGCCCGACGTGGCCCTGCTCGCCCAGCCAGTCGAACGACTCACTCTCCAGCTCGATGCCGTCCTGCGCCGCCGCCTGCGTGAACGCGGCTTGAGCGTCGTCAAGCATGTTCAGCCGGCACCGGAGCGCCGCCTACAACGAGAAGGGTGGCCCCCGCTACTTCTACGGCGCTTACTCGCGGGGCGGGGTGCCGATGTCCTTTACGTCGGGCTCCGCTTCCTGCGGCAGGTCGGGCCCGCCGTCGGTCTCCGCGTCGGCGTGGTCGCCCCCGCTCGGGTCGATGCCGCTCTCGGTCGCCGGCTCGTCCGAGCCGGTCGTCTGCCCGAGGACTGAGCTGTCGAGCTCAGGGTCCTCCGCGAGCATCTCGCGCGGCGCATCGGATCCTCCGAGGTCGGCGGGCACGACACCCTCACTCGCCTTGCCCGCCCACCGACCCTTCTCGCGGGCCTCCGTCTCGTCCGGTGTGTCTCCGCCCCGCTGCTCGCTCGGCTTCTGGGGGCCCTGCTCTCGGTCGCTACCAGCCATGGAATCCTCCTCATTGTCGACCTACGGCTAGAGGTTCTCTACCCGTCGGTCGGTCGGCCAATCGGCCGGAGCCTCTACTCGCCGTCGGCTTCGCGCTCGGCGCGCTCGCGCTCCTCGAGCTTCTCGCGCAGGTAGGCCGACTTCTCCGCCCGGCGCTCGTGCTGCTTCTCCTCGGCCTCGGTGCCGGCACGCCCCGCGGCCTTGTGTGAGGCGGCCTCGCGCTCGCCCTGCACGATCCGCAGCTCCTCGGTGGTGGGATCCTCGGTGCCGTCGCTCATCGTGTGGCTGAAGGTAGCCACCGGAATCCTGGAATGGGAGAAAACTCTGCGCTGGGCGACTGAGCGACACTCAGCCGTCGTCCTGGCGAAACGCCCAGCGCATCTCGTCGATCGAGAGGCCGGCGGCGAGGCAGGCCAGCAGCTTCATGCGCGCCGCCTGCGGTGAGAGAAAGCCCGCGGGGATGATGTTGGTCTCGCGCAGGTCGCGCTCGGACCCGGCGTAGCCGTAGGTGGAGTTGAGGATCACGCCGCGCTCGGGGCGGCAGTAGGCCGTCACCGGGATGCGCTCGGCCGCCTCGGCCCAGAGGTCGAGCAACGGCGGGGCCAGGTGCCCGGCGCCGAGCGTTCCGACCACGGCGCCATCCGGTTCGGTGGCCAGCGCGGCACGTGCCAGGCCGCCGCCGTCGCCGGACGTGCTCGGCACGATCAGCACGTTGCCGCCGAGGTCGGGCGGGTCGAGCGGCGGATTGCGGGGTATGCGCGACCAGATCGTGGCGTGCCCCTCGGTCACCCGCCCGAGGGGGCCGGTCTGCGGCGAGGAGAAGGCCACGAGCGAGGTGGTGTCGGTCTTGCGCGCGCAGCGGGCGTGGTGTATCTCGCCGCCGAAGCACACGAGCACGCCCATGCCGTCGGCGCCCTCGCTGGCGGCCACGGCCACGGCGTCGGCCACGTTGGCGGGGCCGTCGGCCCCGGCGGCAGACGCGGGGCGGATGGCGCCCGTGAACACGATCGGCGCGTCGGCGTCGTGCAGGACGTCGCAGAGCATGGCCGTCTCCTCGAGCGTGTCGGTGCCGTGGGTGACCACCACTCCGATGCCGCGCCGCGCGGCGTCACGCGCCTCGCGGCAGATACGCAGCTGGTCCTCGAGCGTGAGGTGGGCGCTGGGGAGGTTCATCACCGTTCGCGCCTCCACGCCGTTGTCCGAAGTGAGCGACGGGATGGCCTTGAGCAGCGCCTCCGCGTCCAGCTCCGGGGTGGCCCCCCCGGAGCCGGTCATGGCGATCGTGCCGCCGGCGGCCAGGATGCGCACCCGCCGGTGCCGCACGGCCGAGGAGCGGTTCATGAGGTCCCCATCGCTGCCGACTCTAGGGGTACGCCGGGTTCGGGGCGCGGTGCCACCTCTAGCCTGGACGGGGTGAGAGAGGCATTCCGGGCCCCGTTGCGCGCCGCCGCCGCCACCGCGTTCGTGGTCGGAGTGCTGCTGTTCCTCATCAACCCGCCATCGCTGTCCGGGGCCGAGGAGCTGCTCACCTGGGTGGTGGGCGCGATCGCTCTGATCCTGCTCAGCGCCTGGTGCACGACCGTCCTGATGGGCGACGGCCCGAGCGAGGGGGAGATCGACCGCATCTCGGACCGCAGCGAGCGGCTGGCGGCCGGCCCGCCGCCGGATGAGCCTCCCGGCCACTTCGACGAGCTGATCTCCCAGGCGATCGACGCCCTGCCCGCCGAGTTCCAAGCGCTGCTGGAGACCACGCCCGTCGTGATCTCCCACCTCGGCCGCGAGCACCGCGCCTACGGCCACTACATCGGCGACACCGTGGCCCGCGACAACCACCCGGACAAGATCGTGATCTACCGCGACACTCTGGAGCGCGACTTCGGCCACGATCCCGACCTGCTGCGCGCCCAGGTGGAGCGCACGCTGCGCCACGAGGTGGCGCACCACCTCGGCTGGGGCGAGGGCGGAGTGAGGGAGCTGGGCCTGTAGAGCGAAGAGACTCGCGGCGAAAACCAAGCCTGGCAAGGAAGAGGAGGGCGACGTGTGCCCTGGCACACGAGCCCTCCGATGACACAGCCAGGCGCCGGTTTGCAGCCGCGAGAACGGAGAGGGAGGGATTCGAACCCTCGAGGCAGGTTTCCCCGCCCACGCGATTTCCAGTCGCGCTCCTTAAGCCACTCGGACACCTCTCCAGGTGGGCGAAGAGGGTATCCACGGTCGGGTTTTGGCGAGGGCCACCCATCGTCCCCGACGGACGTGAGTGAGATTGGTCCCGCATAGCGAGACCGATCTCACACGCATCTCCTCAGGACCCTTCGTTCCAGACGCGGAAGGCGCCTACGCCGCGCGGCGCACGTCGACTTCGCGACCGGGCCGCTTCGCCGGCTCGGCGTTGGCCCAGCTGACGGCCCGCAACGGCCCGTCGCAGTCCTCGCATAGGAGCTCGTTGATCGCCTCACGACTGCCCTCTGCTTCGAAGGCGGCGCGGCAGTCGCGGTTTCGGCAGACCAGGAGGGCGAGCATGGGACGCCCGGGGGATCCTGCCTCCGGTGACGGACGGAAGCTGGTCATCAGCCGTGCTGCGTTTTCGACGGAGTGATGAGGCGCACGTGGTTCTGGGACAGCATGAGCAGCGGGGCGTGCCAGGAGCGCCCGCCGTCGAGTGGTGTGAGGGTTGCGTCTTGGAGGGTGAGGAACTGCAGGTCGCGCCGGTTCACGTGGTCCGAAAGCCGGCTCTGGTGGCCCGCACTTGGCAGCGTGAGGCTGCCCTCCACCCGGTAGCGGTCGGTCTCGACCACCACCTTTTCCTGTCGCAGGTCCATCCGGCCCGATCCTAGTGGTCGGTCGGATCGCGGCCCCGACAGGGGTACGCTGGGTTCGATGAAGCGAAGCACGGCGCTGGAGGGTGTCTTCACTCCCGTCTCTGCGCAGACGACCTTCGAGGAGACGGTTGAGCGCCTTGGCACCGCCATCCGCCTGGGCCTGCTGCCGGCGGGGTCCCAGCTCCCCGCCGAGCGCGAGCTGGCGGACCAGCTCCACATCTCGCGCTCCACTCTGCGGCAGGCGATCACCACGCTGGTGCAGAGCGGGCTCCTCGTGGTCCAGCGCGGGCGCACCGGCGGCACCTTCGTCACGGAGTCCCCGCCCCTTGCCGAGGACAGCCACTCGGAGCCGCTGGGCGCGGAGGCACGCGCGGCGCTCGACGAGCGCGTTGCCGTGGAGGTGGGAGCCGTGATCCTGGCCTGCGAGCGTGCCGAGCCGGAGGACATCGAGCGGCTGGGGGAGCTCGTGGACCGGATGGCCGACGTGCGCGACTTCCAGGACTACCGCCGCGCGGACATCCGCTTTCACATCGGCGTAGCGGAGGCCGCGCACTCGCCGCGGCTGGTGGCCAGGGCGACCGAGGTCCAGGGGCAGATGAGCGCTCTGATCGCGCGCATCGCGCACCCGGAGTACGTGCTGACGCAATCCAACGAGCAGCACCGAAAGCTCGTGGGCCTGCTGGCGGGCAGGCAATGCACCAAGGCGGTCACCCTGATGCGCGACCACATCGAGGGCACCGAGCACATCCTCGGCGGCCTGATGCCTGGCACCTAGGCCGGGGTTCTCTGCCGATCCTCCGCGTAGGAGCGGAAGTCGGCCTCGAATGCAGGCCACCACCCGGGCGGGCTGTCGTCCGGGCCTGGCCCGACGCCGCCTTCGCCGGGTCCGGCGTCGTCGGGGCGCGGGCGCAGAAGCCGGTGCATCGCGGCCGTACTGACGGCGGTCGCCACGGCCGACGCCAACAGGAAGAGGACGATCTGCTCGGGGCCGATCGCGGCGAGTCCGAGTCCTCCGAGGCCCAGCTCGGCCAGTACCGCGAGGCTGCCGACGGCGGTGATCGTTGCGCGTGGGGACATTGCACGCAAAGTATCAGCGGCCGAGTTTCCCCTTGACAGCCTCGGGGCGTTGCGCGACCGTTGCGCAAAAGGCATGACGGGTCCACCTTTCCGGGCCCGGACCTTCCGAGAGAGGAGCCCGATGGCGAACGAGCGGCGGCAGATCCGAGGGGCCGACTACGAGCGAGCCGGCGAGGGCTATCTCGAGAAGCGCGAGCTGAAGGGCGGCGCTGCAGGCTGGGTGCTGCTCGCAGGCCTGGGCGTGGCCTACGTGATCTCCGGCGACTTCGCGGGTTGGAACTTCGGCCTGGCCGAGGGCGGCTGGGGCGGGCTTCTGATCGCCACGATCCTGATGGCGATCATGTATACAGGCATGGTTTTCGGCCTGGCCGAGATGTCGTCCGCGATGCCGGTCACCGGCGGCGGCTATGGCTTCGCGCGACGCGCGCTCGGTCCGCTCGGAGGCTTTGCCACTGGCACCGCGATCCTGATCGAGTACGCCGTGGCGCCTGCCGCGATCGTGGTGTTCATCGGTGGCTACATCGAGTCGCTGGACGTTCTAGGGATCACCGCCGGGTGGCCGTTGTATCTGGCCGCCTACGCGATCTTCGTCGGCGTGCACCTCTACGGCGTGGGCGAGGCGCTGAAGCTGGTGTTCGCGATCACGGCGATCGCCATCGTTGCCCTGTTGGCGTTCGTGATCGGAATGATTCCCGAGTTCAGCTTCGACAACCTGACCAACATCGCGCCCGATCCGGGCGCGTCGGGATCCAGCGACTTCATCCCGTTCGGCTACGCCGGCATCCTGGCCTCGTTCGTGTACGGCATCTGGTTCTTCCTCGCGATCGAGGGCGTGCCGCTGGCGGCAGAGGAAACTCGCAATCCCAAGAAGGACATGCCCAAGGGTCTGATCGCGGGCATGGCCACGTTGCTGCTGTTCGCCGCGCTGATCCTGTTCACCGCGCCGGGCAGCGCGGGGTCCGATGCGATCCAGGGTTCCGACAATCCGCTCCCGGAGGCCATCGGGGTGGCGCAGGGGGACAACTTCCTGCGGGACTTCGTCAACTACGTCGGGCTCGCCGGCCTGGTGGCCAGTTTCTTCTCGATCATCTTCGCCTACTCGCGGCAGCTGTTCGCCCTGTCGCGCGCCGGTTATCTGCCCCGCTTCCTGTCGGTCACGAGCGGGCGCAAGACCCCGCACATCGCGCTGATCCTGCCCGGCGCCATCGGCTTCCTGCTGGCGGCGATCACCGAGGACGGGGCCACGATGATCAACATCGCGGTGTTCGGCGCCACGGTGTCCTACGTGCTGATGAACCTGTCGCACATCGTGCTGCGCCAACGCGAGCCCAACCTCGAGCGGCCGTACCGTACGCCAGGCGGCGTCGTGACCACCGGCGTGGCTTTCGTGCTGGCGATCGCCGCCGTGGTGGCCACCTTCTTCGTGGACGAGAAGGCGGCCGGCATTACCGCGGGCGTGTTCGTGGCGTTCATCCTGTACTTCCTGCTCTACAGCCGGCACCACCTGGTGGCGGACGCGCCTGAGGAGGAGTTCGAGGCCGTCGAGCGTGCCGAGGCCGAGTTGGCCGGCGGCTGAGGGTGACGCTCGACCAGCTACGAAAGGCCGTCGCCGACGGCACAGTCGACACGGTCCTCCTGGCGATCGCCGACATGGAGGGTCGCCTGCAGGGCAAGCGGCTCACCGCGCAGTACTTCCTCGACTACGTGGTGGAGCACGGCGCCGAGGGCTGCAACTACCTGCTCGCCGTGGACGTGGACATGGAGACCGTTGAGGGCTACGAGATGTCGTCGTGGTCGCGCGGTTACGGCGACTTCGAGATGAAGCCCGACTTCGACACGCTGCGGCCGATCCCCTGGCACGAGGGCACGGCCCTCGTGATGGCCGACCTCCAATGGGAGAACGGCAGCGAGGTCGTGGCCTCGCCGCGACAGATCCTGCGGCGCCAGCTGGCCCGCCTGGCCGAGCGCGGCCTGACCGCCAACGCCGGCACCGAGCTCGAGTTCATGGTCTTCAAGAACACCTACGAGGACGCGTGGAAGCGCGGCTACCGCGACCTCGACCCGGCCAACCTCTACAACGTGGACTACTCGCTGTTGGGAACCGCGCGGATGGAGCCGCTCATCCGGCGGATCCGCAACGAGATGGCGGGCGCGGGAATGGAGGTGGAGAACTCCAAGGGCGAGTGCAACTTCGGCCAGCACGAGATCAACTTCCACTACGGCGAGGCGCTGCGCGTGGCCGACGACCACGCGATCTACAAGACCGGCGCCAAGGAGATCGCCCACCAGGAGGGGATGGCGCTCACCTTCATGGCGAAGTTCAACGAGCTGGAGGGCAACTCGTGCCACATCCACTGCTCGCTCGCGCATTCCGACAGCGGCGAGAACGCCTTCGGCGACGACGAGACGATGTTCGAGCGCTTCGTCGCTGGGCAGATCGCGTGCATGCGCGACTTCACGCTCCTGTTCGCTCCGAACGTGAACTCCTACAAGCGCTTCGCAAAGGGCTCGTTCGCGCCAACGACGGTGGCCTGGGGCCGCGACAATCGCACGTGCTCGCTGCGTGCCGTAGGCCACGGCCCCTCGCTGCGGATCGAGAACCGACTGCCCGGCGCGGACGTGAACCCCTACCTCGCGCTCAGCGCGATGATCGCCGCGGGGATGCACGGCATCGACACCGAGGCCGATCCGGGCCCGCCGCTGGAGGGCAACGCCTACGAGTCGGACGCTCCCCAGGTCCCGCACAACATGTACGCGGCGCGCGAGCTCTTCGCCGGCAGCGGGATGGCGCGGGATGCCTTCGGCCAGGAGGTCGTGGACCACTACCTCAACCGCGCCCAGGTGGAGCTCGACGCCCACGAGGCCGCTGTCACCGACTGGGATCGAGTCCGCTGCTTCGAGAGGCTCTGAAGTGGCGGTTGTGGTGGGCATCTGCGCCGCCGTGGAGCAGGCGCGATGGGGCGCATGGGACGAGACCGTGGCGCTCGTGCCGCTCAACTACGCGAGGACCGTGCAGCGCGCGGGGGCGCTGGCCTTCGTGCTGCCGCCCGACGACGCCGCGGCCGAGTCGCCGGCCGAGCTGCTCGACCGCATCGACGCGCTGATCCTGGCCGGTGGCTCCGATGTGGACCCCGGCTCCTACGGCGCTCGGCCGCATCCCGAGACCAAGGGCCAGCGGGCCGAGCGCGACCGCTTCGAGCTGGCGCTGGCGCATGGCGCGCTCGAGCGCGGCATGCCCGTCCTGGGCATCTGCCGCGGCATGCAGATGCTCAACGTGGCCGCCGGGGGCACGATCGAGCAGCACCTGCCGGAGCGTCTTGGCCATGAGGAGCACCGCCACACGCCCGGTACCTTCAGCGATCACGAGGTGGTGCTGGAGCCGGGCTCGCTGGCCGCCCGCGCGGCGGGGTCCGAGCGAAGCGCCGTGAAGTCGCACCACCACCAGGGCGCCGGCGAGCTGGGCGAGGGCGTGGAGGTCACCGGGTGGTCCGACGACGGCGACCGCGTGGTGGAGGCGATCGAGCTGCCCGCGTGCGACTACGCGCTTGGAGTTCTGTGGCACCCCGAGGAGGACGAGCGCAGCCGGGTGGTGCAGTCGCTGGTGGACGCCGCGCGGGAGAGGGAGGTGGCGCAGTGATCGAGGTCGTGGAGCCCGCCACCGGCGGCGTGATGGCGCAGGTCGAGCGCGGCGGCGCCGAGGAGGTCGACGCCGCCGTCGCGCGCGCTGCCGAGGCGTTCCCGGCCTGGCGCGACGTCACGCCGCCACATCGCGCGGCGCTGCTGCGCCGGCTGGCCGACACGCTCGAGTCCGCGCACGAGGAGCTGGCCACGCTGGAGGCCCGCAACGCCGGCAAGCCCATCACCGAGGCCCGCGGCGAGATGGGCATGGTGGTCGAGACCTTCCGCTACTACGCCGGTGCTCCCGAGCGCCTGCTGGGCCAGACGATCCCGGTGGCCGGCGGAGTGGACATGACCTTCCGCGAGCCCCTGGGCGTGGTCGGGCTGATCGTGCCGTGGAACTTCCCGCTGGTGATCGCCTCGTGGAAGGTGGCCCCGGCGCTCGCCGCGGGAAACACGGTCGTGCTCAAGCCCGCGGAGCTCACGCCCCTCACCGCGCTGGAGCTGGAGCGCCTGGCGCTCGAGGCCGGCCTGCCGAAGGGCGTGCTCAACGTGGTGGCCGGACCCGGGAGCGTTTGCGGCCGGCGGCTGGTGGAGCACCCCGACGTGGCCAAGATCGCGTTCACCGGCTCGACCGAGGTGGGCCGGGGGATCGCGCAGGGCGCCGCCGGCACGATCAAGCGGGTGACGCTGGAGCTGGGCGGCAAATCGGCCAACGTGGTGTTCGCCGACGCCGATCTGGAACGCGCTGCCGCCACGGCGCCCACCGCCGTGTTCGGCAACGCGGGTCAGGACTGCTGCGCGCGCTCGCGGATCCTCGTGGAGCGCTCCGCGATGGACGAGTTCCTGGAGCTGATGGCCGAGAGCGTGCAAGCGATCCGCGTGGGTGACCCGCTCGACGAGGCCACCGACATGGGACCGCTGATCAGCGCGGGGCAGCGCGAGAGCGTGTCGTCGTACGTGAATGGGGACGCGCCGGTTGCCGTGCGCGGCGAGGCGCCCGATGGCGACGGGTTCTGGTTCCCACCCACCGTGCTCGCGCCGGTGGAGAACTCAGACCGCGCCGCGCGCGAGGAGATCTTCGGCCCGGTGGCGTGCGTGATCGGCTTCGACGACGAGGCCGATGCCGTGCGGATCGCGAACGACACGGTCTACGGGCTATCGGGCTCGGTATGGACGCGCGACGGCGCGAAGGCGCTGCGGGTGGTGCGCGCGATAGACGCCGGCGTGCTGTCGGTGAACTCCAACACTTCGGTGCGGGTGAGTACCCCGTTCGGCGGCTTCAAGCAGTCGGGCGTGGGGCGCGAGCTGGGGCCCGACGCGCTGGAGCACTACACGGATGTCAAGAACGTCTTCGTAAGCACGGAGTCCTGATGGGGCGGCTCGACGGAAAGGTCTGCGTGATCACCGGCGCCGCCAGTGGCATCGGCGCGGAGACCGCCCGTCTGTTCGGAGACGAGGGCGCCACGGTGGTGGGGGTGGACCTGAGCCCCGATTCCGTCGGCGACCTGGCCCTCCAGGCCGACGTGACCGACGAGTCCCAGGTGCTCGAGCTCTACGCGCGCGCGCACGAGGAGTACGGGCGCATCGACGTGCTGTTCAACAACGCCGGCATCAACCCCACCGACGACACGTCGGTGCTCAACACCGAGCTGGAGGCCTGGCAGCGCGTACAGGACGTAAACGTGCGCAGCGTGTTCCTGTGCTGCAAGCACGGCATCCCCCATCTGCTCCAGGCGGGAGGAGGGTCCGTGATCAACACGGCGTCGTTCGTTGCCGTG
The DNA here is from genome assembly GCA_035646775.1 of Thermoleophilaceae bacterium. Lineage (GTDB taxonomy): Bacteria > Actinomycetota > Thermoleophilia > Solirubrobacterales > Thermoleophilaceae > JAAYBF01. The sequence continues at coordinate 19,551 of DASROS010000057.1, forward strand.
ATGGGCGCGGCGGTGTCACAGATCTCCTACACGGCGTCAAAGGGTGCGGTGCTCTCGCTGTCCCGTGAGCTAGGGGTGGAGTTCGCCCAGCGCGGGGTGCGAGTGAACGCGCTCTGTCCGGGGCCCGTCGACTCGCCGCTGCTGCAGGAGCTGTTCTCCGACGACCCCAAGCGGGCGCAGCGCCGCCTCGACCACGTGCCGATGGGCCGCTTCGCGTGCGTGCAGGAGATCGCGAACGCCGCGCTGTTCCTCGCGAGTGACGAGTCCACCTACGTGACCGCTTCCGCGTTCATGGTCGACGGTGGGATCTCGGGGGCCTACCTCACGCCTGAGTAGTAGGTTGAACCGGTCATCTGATCGCTGGCCTGAGAGGAGGTGTGCGAATGGAACGCATGATGGCCGACTGCCGGCGCTTTCCCAGCGAGAGCAACTGCTCGCTGACGATCATCGGCGAGGAGGAAGAGGTGCTGGAGGCGGCCGCTCAGCACGGCGCGTCCGTCCACGGGCACGAGGACACGCCCGAGATGCGCGACAAGCTCCGCGAATTCCTGGAGCCGGAGTCGGCGTATCAATCCGGCCCGCGCGAGCAGGAGCCGCTGCCAAGCTGAGGCGGGTGGGCCGCCCCGGCGGGACGGCGCCCACTTAGCCGCTGCCGGCCCCCTCCGCCACGGCCCCGGAGCGGGCCGCCGCCTCGAGGAACCGGTCGCACAGCGCCTGGCCGATTTCGTTCCATCGGGCGATGTTGCGCCGGGTCTCGCCCGCAAACGCAGCCGGGTCGATGCCGGCGGCGTCGGGGTCGGTGCGGTAGTCCGCGATCCAGCCCTCGGCCGCCTCGAGCGTGACCTCGGCGTGGAACTGGATCCCCCACGCCGGGCGGCCCTCCAGCCGGTAGGCCTGAGAGCAGACTGCGCTGCGGGCGAGCACCGTCGCGCCGGACGGCGGCACGGCCTCGTAGCTGTGCCACTGGAAGCTGTGAAAGCGCTCCGGCATGCCGCCGAGCAGCGGATCGTCCGAGGCCGCCGGCGCCAGCGCCACGTCGCGCCAGCCGATCTCGGGCTCGGTCGCCCGTCGCGCCTGGCCGCCCGTGGCCTCGGCGAGCAGCTGTGCCCCCAGGCATACGCCCAGCAGGGGCACGCCGGCGTCCGCCCACTCTCCGAGCAGCGCCTTCTCGCGTACCAGCCACGGGTGGCGCTCCTCCTGGTCGGCGTTCATCGCGCCGCCGAAGACCATCACCGCGTCGTGACCCACGCGCGAAGGCTCGGGCTCCTCGACCGGATGCCACTCCTCCAGCGTGTCTCCGCGGGCGGCCACTGCCCTGGCGAACACCCCGGGGCCCGCGTCGAGCTGATGGAGGATGGCGAGCACGCGCACCCCAGGCAGCCTAGGGCCGCGGCCTGCTCCTAGGATGCCTGCGTGGACTTCGGCTTGGCCATCTTCGCCACCGACCGGACGCCGGCGCCCGCCGAGGTGGCCCGGATGGCCGAGGAACGCGGCTTCGAGTCACTGTTCTTTCCCGACCACACCCACATCCCCGTCAGTCGCGAAACGCCCTACCCCGCCGGCGGCGACCTGCCCGAGGAGTACTGGCGGACCTACGATCCGATCGTGGCGTGCATGTCCGCGGCTGCGGCCACTGAGCGGCTGAGAGTGGGCACGGGCATCCTGCTGGTGGTGGAGCGCGACCCGATCACCACGGCCAAGGAGACGGCGAGCGTGGACCGGCTCTCGGGCGGCCGCTTCATCTTCGGCGTGGGCGCCGGCTGGAACGTGGAGGAGATGGCTAACCACGGCACACATGCCTCGAAGCGGTTCGGGCTGCTGCGCGAGCGTGTGGAGGCCATCCGAACGATCTGGGCCGAGGACGAGGCGTCCTACCATGGCAAGCACGTGGACTTCGATCCGATCTGGTCCTGGCCCAAGCCCGTCCAGCAACCGGGTCCCCCCGTACTGCTCGGCGGCAACGGCCGGACGGTGGGTGACCGTGTGCTCGCCTTTGCCGATGAGTGGTTTCCCAATCGGATCGGCGACGAGGACAAGTTCATCGCCCGGATCGAGAAGCTGCGCGGTCGCGGTCGGGAGGAGGCCGGGCGCGAGATCGGTGTGACGGTGCAGCTGGCGCCCACCGAGCCGGAGGGGATCGAGCGCTACGCCAAGGCCGGCGTGCACCGCTGCGTCTGGTACCTGCCGCCGCGCGATCTCGCTTCGGTGGAGCGTGCCCTGGATCGCTACACGGCTGCCAAGGACGCCTTCGAAAGTGGCTGATCCGCAGCGAGCCGAGCGCGACACTCGCATCGCCGGCTTCAAGGTGGTCGGCGCGATGGTGGCCCTGATGTGGGGGCTCGAGGTGGTCGACGCGATCGCCGGCGGCAGCCTCGACCAGTACGGCATCGAGCCACGGGAGGAGGACGGGCTGACGGGAATTGTGGCCGCCCCTTTCCTGCACGCCGGGTTCGGACATCTGATCGCCAACACCGTGCCGTTGGTGGTCATGGGCCTGGTGATCGCTTTCAGAGGGGCGATGCGCGTGCTGGCCGTCACCGCGATCGTCGGGCTGGTGAGCGGCCTGGGCACGTGGCTCGTGGCCCCCGACTTCACGCTGCACATAGGTGCGAGCGGGGTGGTGTTCGGCTACGCCACCTACCTGATCAGCCGCGGCGTGTTCAACCGCGACGGGCTCGAGCTGGCCGTGGGCCTGATCGTGGTGCTCGTGTGGGGCACGGCGCTGCTCGGGGGGCTGCGCCCCGAGGACGGCATCTCCTGGCAGGGGCACCTGTTCGGCGCCATCGGCGGCGTGGTGGCCGCGCGGATGCTGCGGCGCGGGCGCACCCCCGCGCCGGTCTGACCGACCGGTCAGTTCGGCGCCGGCTCCTCCGTGAGCTGGTGGCGCATCTTCTCTCGCAGCTCCGCGAACCGGATCGTCTCGTAGGCGATCAGGGCCACCAGCGCCGCCAGCAGGATCACGAGGCTGGCCAGGGCGGAGATTTCGAGTGCCACGGGGATGAGGGCCACCAGCAGGACCGCGCACAGCAGGCGGTGGGTGCTGAAGCGGTGCACGTTGCGATACCGGAAGGCCACGTGGGCGAGCAGGTAGATGGCCGTGCCGCCGAGCGCCGCCGCGGCCGGCACCAGCTCGAGCGGCTCGCCCACGTCGCCCAGGGTCTTCTTCATCCCCAGCGCCACCAGCACGATGCCGGCCACCATCGGGAAGTGCAGGTAGGAGAACGAGTCGCGCGCGATCCCGTTCTGCTCGCGCCCCGGCTTGGCGTTGCCCAGGCGGCGCTCGGCCACCAGGGCGACGACATCGAAGTACAGCCACCAGAACGCCGCCGCCACGCCGATCCCGAGCACGGCGGCCGTCACCACGCCGGCGTCCACTCCCCCCGCCTCCGTGCCCGCGCCGATGGCCACGATCGACTCGCCGAGGGCGATGATGATGATCAGCCCGTGGCGCTCGGCGAAGTGGCCGGGCACGAGCTTCCACCCGTCCTGCCCGAACAGGTACGGGCCGCCGGCGTCGAGCAGCAGCGCCAACGCCCACAGGGCACCCTGCAGCACGTCGTCGGTGGCCGAGGCCACCACCAGCAGCCCGGTGCCGATGGCCGTGCTCACCGCCAGCCCGATCACCGAGCTGCGCAGCGCCGGATCGTCGCGGCTGGCGGCCATGAAGAGCACGATCTGGCCCATCCGAACCACCCCGTAGGCGCAGGCGAACAGCAGTGCCAGGTCGTCGAACGCACGCGGCACGCACAGCGACGCCACCAGCAGCGCAGCCATCGCGCCGAAGATCGCGAACCGCACCATTCCCTCCTCGGGGTCGACCACGCTGGTCAGCCACGCATAGCCCACCCACGACCACCACAGCATCCCGAGGATGAGCATGGCCTGGGCCACGCCCTCCCACGTGGGAACGGCGGCCATCAGGGCGGTGCACTGGGTCAGCGCCAGCACGAAGACGAGGTCACAGCTCCAGGGGCATCACGCGCTCCTCGGAGCGCAGCACCGCGTTGATGCGCGGGCGGTGGGGTCTGGTGACGGTGGCCATGGCGTGATCTTGGCAAGCCCTGTATTGGCACAATGGTTTGCTAAGCTAATTAGCAGAGCTAATGAACGTGACCAAGGCACCACCGGGTACCACCGCGGACCTCGCAGTACGCCTGCGCCTGGCCGTCACGCGCACCGCCCGCCGCCTTCGCCAGGAGGCCGACAGCTCGCTCACCCCATCGACCGCTTCCGCCCTCGCCTCCGTCGAACGCCGCGGGCCGCTCACCCCGAGCGAGCTGGCCGCCATAGAGGGCATCCAGCGTCCCACGACCACACGGGTGATCGCGCGCCTGGAGGAGGCGGGGCTGGTGGTCCGAGCTTCCGACCCGGCCGACCGCCGCTCCTCCCTGGTCTCCGTCACACCGGAAGGCCGCGCCCTTCTGCGAAAGGCGCGTAACCGCAAGACGGCCTACCTCGCGCACCGAATGCGCGACCTGCCGGCTGATGATCTCGCCGCGCTGGAGCGTGCGGCGGACGTGCTCGAGCGGATGCTCGAGGACGGGACGCGTTGAGCGCCGCGCTACGCCGCCCGTTCCTCTCGCTGGCGGTTCCCAACTACCGGCGCTACTTCGCCGGCCAGGTGGTCTCGCTGAGCGGGAACTGGATGCAGATGGTGGCCGAGGTGTGGCTGATCCTCCAGCTCACCGGCAGCGGCGTGGCCGTCGGGCTTCTCACCGCCGCGCAGTTCGCCCCGATCCTCTTCTTCGGCGCCTGGGGCGGCCTGCTGGCCGATCGTATCCCCAAACGCCGGCTACTGATGATCACACAGGCGGCGATGGCGATCCCCGCCCTCTTGCTCCTGGCTCTGGCGCTCACCGGTCTCGTGGACGCGTGGATGGTGGTGGCGCTGGCCTTCGTCCGAGGAAGCGTGAACGCGATCGACAACCCGGCGCGCCAGAGCTTCGTGATCGAGATGGTGGGCGTCGACCGCGTGGTGAACGCGGTGAGTCTGAACAGCGTGATCGTGCACTGCGCCCGCATGGCCGGACCGGCTGTGGCCGGCGTCCTGATCGTCACCGTGGGCGTCGAGGCGTGCTTCGCGCTCAACGCGATCACGTTCGTCGCGATGCTCGTGGCGCTCGCCCGGATGGCCCCGGAGCAGCTGGTCGCTCCCCAGCCGGCGGCGCGCGAGCCGGGAGCGCTGCGCGCCGCCCTGCGCTACGTGGCGCACACGCCCGCGCTCGCGGTGCCGCTGGCGATGATGGCGCTGGTGGGCACGCTGTCGTTCAACTTCCAGGTGCTGCTGCCGCTGCTCGCCACCGGCACCTTCGACGGCGGCCCGCAGGCATACGCCGCGCTGGTCACGTCGATGGCCGTGGGTTCGGTGGCCGGCGCCCTGGTCGCGGGCACGCGCGGGCGCGTGAGCGCCCGGGTGCTCGTGATGGCCAGCGCGGCCTTCGGCGTGTTCACCGTGCTGGCGGCCGCGGCGCCCACGCTGCCGCTGCTGGCGGGCGCCCTCGTGCTGGTGGGCGCGGCCAGCGTCACCTTCGCTGCGGGGGTCAACTCGACCCTTCAGCTCGCGGTCGAGCCTGAGATGCGCGGGCGCGTGATGGCGCTGTACTCGGTCGTGTTCCTGGGCTCGACGCCGATTGGCGCGCCGCTGGCCGGCTGGCTGTCCGAGGCGGCCGGTCCGCGCGCCGGGCTGATGATGGGCGCGGCGGCCGCGCTGCTGGCGGCGGGTGCGGCGTGGGCGTGGAGCAGGCGGGCCGCGGGTTGGCCAGCGGCGCGGGTGGTCTCTACAACAAACCCTTGACCGTGTCACCCACGGCCACGGGTTCGCAGAACAGGATTTGCGGAGGCTCGGAGAGCAGCTCGACGGCTTCGGCCAGAGGTGCCATGTGGGGTTGCTTGAAGTGTTCGTCGAGGTCGGCCTGGGATCGCCACTTCTCGACGATGCAGAACGCACCCGGCTGGTTGGATGAGCGATGGAGCGTGTACTTGACACAACCGTCCTCGGTATGGGTGGCCTGGATCACACCGCTAAGGATCTCGAGCGCGCCCTCCTCCTCGCCGGGCTTGACCTTCATGCTCGCGACGACGGTCACATCGTTTGCCATGCCGTGGGCCTAACGGCGACAGTGGCTTCACCGTGCTCGCGTCGGCGGCGTGGGGAAGGCCGACGGCGAAGCGGATGCCTACACCGGCAGGGTCGAGGAGCGACGTGGAGATCCAGCCGGAGCTGCATGACGAGCTGGCCGTCTGGAAGGCACGCGCTCGCTTCGCCGAGCCGGAGGATCTCGTCTTCCCGACGCGAGCCGGCCGGCCGCAGAACCGGAACAACGTCCGGCGGCGTGTGCTGCTGCGGGCGGCTGAGCGGGCGAACGAGCGGATCGTCGATCGCGGGGGCGGGTCGCCGCTGCCTGACGGGCTGAGCCCGCACGCGCTTCGCCGGTCGTTCGCGAGCTGGCTGATCGCCGAAGGCGAAGACCCCGCCTACGTGATGCAGCAGCTCGGCCACACTGATCCGAAGATGACGCTCGGGCTCTACGCGAAGGCGCTGCGATCGAAGCGGCGCCGGCCGCACGCGCGACGGCACGAGGACGGGTCCGATTGGGCACGTTTGGGCGCAAATGGGCGGGAAGCGCTCGCTCCACATGCTGAGGTCACCGAGCCCGAGAACGAGGAAACCGCGCAGGAGCGGGGCCTTCTTGAGATGGGCGCGGGTGGTTTCGAACCACCGACCTCTCGCGTGTGAAGCGTCGGGCTCCTAAGGCGTAGAAGGGCCGCTGTTCGGCTCTAGGACTCGGATCTCGCCCATTTCTCAGACACGCCGCGCGTCCTCGGATGGGACGGATGCGGTCGGATACCGGCGGATGGGACTCGTAAAGGGCAATCACTTGTCCTCTCCGGAATCGGGGTGGCGAGATGTCCTGTCGGGTCTACACCGGCCGCTCTTCGACCCGGG
>DASROS010000058.1:0-2086 GCA_035646775.1 Thermoleophilaceae bacterium
ATCACGGTCGGCTACCACCGGCTGCTCACCCACCGCTCCTTCCAGACCTCGCAGCCGCTCGAGCGGGCGTTCGCGATCCTCGGCTCGATGGCCGTGCAGGGCCCGGTCATCTCCTGGGTCGCCGACCACCGCAAGCACCACGCCCACACCGACGAAGAGGGCGACCCGCACAGCCCCCACGTCGGCCACGACGGCGGTGTGCGGGGCGTGGTCGCCGGACTCTGGCATGCTCACACCGGCTGGCTGCTTTCGACCCAGGGCCGCGCCGACTGGAAGCGCTACGCGCCTGACCTCTACGAAGACCCAGGCATGCGGAGGATCAACCGTCGGTTCGTGCCGCTGGTCTTCGCCGGGCTGGCGCTGCCGGCCCTGGCCGGTTACCTGGTCAGCGGCAGCGTCGCCGGCGCCGCGACCGGACTGCTCTGGGGAGGGCTGGTGCGGATCTTCTTCGTCCACCACATCACTTGGAGCGTCAACTCGGTGTGCCACTTTCTCGGCAGCAGGCGCTTCGACACCGACGATCGCTCCACCAACGTCTTCTGGCTCGCGCTTCCCTCCCTCGGCGAGTCCTGGCACCACAACCACCACGCCTTCCCGCGCTCCGCGGTGCACGGGCTGAGGCGCTGGGAGCTCGACCCCTCGGCGCTCATCATCACCGCCATGGAGAAGGTCGGGCTGGCACGCAAGGTCGTCCGCATCTCACCCGAGCGGCAGGCCGAACGCGCCACCTGACGTGCATGTGAAAGACGAAGGGACGATGGACGGCAGCAGGTTCACCCGCATGGTGCTGCGCCCTTTCCGACGCCCCCTCAAGCCGACCCTGGCGCATGCCGATGTACCGATCGACAACCGATAGCGATTCAGAACGGTTCCACGCGACCATGGCCCGGGTAGAAGATCCGCCTCAAACACAAGCGCAGGCTCCTGACGACGTCCAGCGGGAGCTTCGGCGCCTGGGCTCCGCCCTGGCGGAGCGCAGCGGGGAGGTGATCGAAGCGGTTGCCTCTCGCGCACAGCAGGAGATGGAGCGCGAAGGGGCGCTCGAGCTGGACGGAGAGATCGAGGAGCACTTCGCGCGGCTGGGCACGCTGGCGACGGTGGCCGTGGGGGGTTGGGTAGCCGGGGAACCGGTCGACATCGCCTCCACCGCAGGGGGGGAGTTCTCGCGCGTCTCCGCCCAGCTGGCGACCTCAAGGGACGTTCCGCTCGGCGAGGTTGTGCGGCGCTGCCGCTGCTGGCGCGAGGCCTGCCAGCGAACGTTGCACGAGGTGGCCGCAGACGGCGCCGTCGGCGAGGAGGCGCTGGGCCGGGCCTGCAAGTCGATCCAGAGGGCCGCCGACCGCGCCCTCGCCCAGATGAGCACGATCTTCGACGCCGAACGCCAGCGCATCACGGAAGAGCTCGCAGACCGCCAGGCCGAGCTGTCCTTCCTCGCGACCCACGACGGGCTGACCAAACTCGCCAACCGCTCGTTGGTGATGGACCACCTGGTGCGCATGCTGGCCCGCTCGGCTCGCCACGGAAGCTCCGTCGCGGTGCTCTTCATCGACCTCGACGACTTCAAGCTCGTCAACGACACGCTCGGCCACGCCGTCGGCGATCGGCTGCTCGTCGCGGTGGCCGAGCGACTGCGTTCGCTGGTTCGCGACGCCGACACGCTGGGACGCCTGGGTGGCGATGAGTTCGTCGTCCTCGCCGAGGGGCCGGCGGCGATGAGCCCGGCGATGATCGCCGCCCGCCTGGCGGAGACATTCGTGGAGACATTCGCCTTGGACGGCCAGCCAAGCCCGCTGCGGCTCAGCGCCAGCATCGGGGTCGCGATCGCCACGTCGGAGTCCTCGGCCCAGCAGTTGCTCTGCGAGGCCGATGTGGCGATGTACTGCGCAAAGGCGCAGGGCAGTGCCTGGGGGCGGTACGAGCCGGGCATGGCGGCGGTGCTGAAGGGGCGCGGCCCCCGCGGGCAGGCCGAGAACGAGCTGGTACCCACGGACGCTGAGGCCGGGGGGCATGGACCCATCCCGAGCTCCACGGAGACCTCTCCCGAGGACGACCCGTCCTTGGGAGAGGTCTCCGTGGAGCTCGGGAT
>DASROS010000059.1:0-2559 GCA_035646775.1 Thermoleophilaceae bacterium
CCGCGCGTGTAGGGGAACTCGCCCGGCATCCCGATGTCGGCGTCGGTGTCGGCCGGCAGGTCCTCCTCGGTGTAGAGCGGCTCGATCGGCTCGCCCGAGATCGTCTCGAACAGCGCCTCGCGCTCGGGCTTTGCCGCGTAGCGCTCGGCGCGCCAGCGTGCACTTTTCGGCATGGATGCCGAATAGTGCGAATCCGTTTCCTTTCCCGTCAGCTCACGCGGTGGAGTGGCCATCGCGGGAAGGGTACGACACGGGCGGCGGCGGCATTCAAGTGTTTTCGCGCCAGCGCCGATTGAGTCGTAATGGTCTCTTCAGGGGAGGGGCGGCTGCGCGCCCAGCTGGACCGCGAGCGTCTGATCGACATCGACAGACGGCTCGCCCGCTACCGCCGCGCCGCCTTCGTGGTCCTCGCCCTCGCGCTGCTGAGCAGCGGCCCCTACGTGGGCTGGTGGTGGATGGCTCCGCTCGGCGGAGCCGCCGTGGGATTCGCGGTGGCCGACCACTTCCTGGTGCGCAGCGAGCACCCGGCCCGCTGGGCCGCCGCCGGCTGGGCCCTATCACCGGTGATGATCGGCGTGAGCGTGGCCCTCACGGGCGCGGTCGACAGCCCGGCCGTGTCCTGGTTCGCCCTGCCCGCGGCCACCCTGGCCACGCGCTTCGAGCGCCGCGGGGTGATCGGGGGCGTGGCCTACATCTGCGTTCTCATGCTGGGCTCGACGCTGGCCGTGGAGCCGGGCGCCGTCGTGGACAACCCGCCGCTGCTGATCGCCCCCCTCGGCCTGGTGATCGCCGTGGCGATCCTCTCCGGCGCCGTGGCGGGCTCGGACCGCGAGCACCGCCGCGAGGCCGTGCTCGACCAGCTCACCGGCCTGCTCAACCGCACCGCGCTCACCCAGCGCCTGACCGAGCTGGAGCAGGGGGCCGCGCGCAACCCCAACGCCACGCCGGTGGGCTTCCTGCTCTGCGACCTCGACCACTTCAAGGACATCAACGACCGCCACGGACACCGCGCCGGCGACACCGTGCTCAAGGACGTGGCCTACGCCCTGCGCAACTCGCTGCGCACCCACGACCCGGTGTACCGCGTGGGCGGCGAGGAGTTCGCCGTGCTGCTGGTGGGAGCCACGCAGGACACCTCGGCCGACGTGGCCGAGCGCCTCCGGGCGGCCGCCCTGAGCTGCTCGCGCAAGGAGATCCCGGTCACGATGAGCGTGGGCGTGGCCGCGGTGCCCGCACTGGGCCACAGCGCCGCCTTCAACTTCACGGCCCTGTTCGAGGACGCCGACCGCGCGCTCTACGAGGCCAATCAGCGGGGCCGCAACTGCGTGGTCACCGCCGGTCCCACGGCGCACGTGGCGCCGGAGGAGCGGGAGTCGCTACTCGTCGCCGGTTCCGAAGGGCCCCGGCGCATCTGAGTGCTCTTCGCTGTCCCAGGTGGACGACGCACTAGCGGCGCAGGGCCGACCACCGGCTGCGCCGGTCGCGCAGGCGCCCGGCGGCGTATCCGCCACCCCACCCGGCGAGCACCACTCCGGCGGCGCCCACGGCCATCTTCAGCCGCCGCCCGAGCTTTTCGAAGCGCATGATCCGCCACCCCTCCGCCCGCGCCACGCGCTCCAGCTCGGAGTCGGGGTTCACGGCCACCGGGTGTCCGACGGCGCGCAGCATCGGCAGGTCGGACTCCGAGTCGGAGTAGGCGTAGCACTCGGAGAGGTCGAAGCCCTCGCGCTCGGCGAGCTCGCGGATCGCGTCCGCCTTGCCCTCGCGGTAGGTGAACGGCCCGCCCGGCTTGCCGGTGTAGACGCCGTCGACGGCCTCGGAGCGCATCCCGATGCCGCCGTCGAGCACAAGCACCCGCCCCAGCGCCTCGGCGATCTCCTGGCCCGCGGCGGTCACGATGTACACGGGCCGCCCGGCGTCCTGGTGGTCCCAGGCCTCCTGCAGCACCTCCGGGTAGACCGACGGCAGCAGGCTGGTGAGCAGCGCCGGGCCCATCCGCTGGAGGTCGATCACGCGCTGGCCGGCGAGCGAGTCGAGGATCGCGTTGCGCAGAGCCTCGGTCTCCTCGTCGGTGGAGCCGCGGAGCCGGAAGCGGGCGTTCGCCCACGCGTCCTTGGCCAGATCGCGGCGGCTGCGCACGCCCGCCTTGTACGCGGCGCGGGCGAAGTGGACGGCGGACGACCCTTCAATGAGGGTCTTGTCCAGGTCGAAGAAGGCGGCTCCGCGCGGATTAACCCCCGTTCACCTCGACGATCACGGCGTCGCCCTGTCCGCCGCCCGAGCAGATCGCGGCCACGCCGAGCCCGCCGCCGCGGCGGCGCAGCTCATGCACGAGCGACCCGAGGATGCGGGCGCCGGACGCCCCGATCGGATGACCGAGCGCGATCGCCCCGCCGTTCACGTTCACCTTCTCCTCGCCCACGCCGAGCATGCGCATCGAGTTGATCGCCACCGAGGCGAACGCCTCGTTGATCTCGAACAGGTCGATGTCCTCCACCTTCAGGCCGGCCTTCTCCAGCACCGCCTTGGTGGCGTTCGCGGGCGTGCGCGCGAGGTAGG